>CAZWRK010000085.1:0-18095 GCA_964635875.1 uncultured Aquaspirillum sp. | reverse complement strand
ATTCCGCCGACGACAGCGCCGCCCGCGCCAGCCGTCAGTGCGCCGAGGAGAGCACCCTTGGCTCCGCCGATGGCGGCACCTGCCGCATAGTTGGCAGCAGAGTCACCATTCTCAGCGACCCAGCGACCTAGAGCATCCCTTGCCTGGTCGACGCTGAACTTCTCCAGGGACGGATCGTACAGGGCAGAGATGAGCACGCAGGCATCCTCGACAGCCTCCGGCCACTCGCAGCCCTTGATCAGCTGGATGTCCTCGGCGGTCTCCTCGACCAGCTTCTCGAGGTCTGCGTCCTCGACGCTGTGGAACTTGCGCATCTCGATCTGGCCGTCGGCCTTGATCACGGAGAAGGTGGCTGTCGGCAGGCACGGAAGATCCACCAGAGAGATCTCAGACGGACGCGCAGTGTAGACCTTCTTCGTCGAGTCCTCCGGATGGGTCCAGCGCTTGACGTATGCACCGCCCTGGGAGAATCCCGTGTAGACGCCCTCGAGCACCTTCTGCCACTCGTTGTCGTCGACGATCTTCGCGCAGACCTCGATCTGCTTCGCCTCGTCGTTGAAGTGAATCTCCGCCACCTTGCCGACAGCGATGTCGCCGTGCATGGCGCGGATGTTGCCCTTGCTCTTGCCGCCAGTCGACTTGGAGAAGCCAGAGGACCACTCCTCATAGTACGGCTTGGTCGTGGCATAGTCGCAGATCTCCCCGGCACGGTCCGGCTGCTCTGCAGTCGCGACTCCGTAGACGAGGCGCTTCTCCTCGTCGATCTTCGTCAGCGGAATGAACATCTGGAGATCGGCCATGTCAGTCTTCCTCGTCGTCCACTACGGGGACCAGCGTGCAGCGGCACCGGGGGTGTCCCAGAGGGGCCATGTGGCCAGACTGGAACGGCTCATCAATCGGGATCGGACCCTGATCCTCGTTCTTCTGGCAGATGTCCTCGTCGACGTCGTCGTCTCCGACGGTCTGCCACATCTTCTTCACAGCTATGCCCATCTCGGCAGCGCCGCGATATGCCTCGAGAGTGCCGCCGCTGTTCGCGTTGCCGATCTCGGTGTCAGCGATCAGCTGGGCCCGATCCTCGCTGAATCCTCTGTCAACCATCTTCTGAGCGATCTCGTCAGGAGAGAGACCGTCACGCAGACCAGCAGACACCACATCACGAACGATATCGCGAGTACCCTCCTGAATGGTATATCCTCCCCGCGTCGTCTGTACACGAGTTCCATCCTCGAGAGTGTGGTGGCCAGTGATCTCTGCGGCGTGCTGCTCGGCCCAGCGGGCAGCTGACTCGGACACCTTGGAGATCAGGTCGTCCGGAGCCTCGGGGCCGATGCGGACCAGCGTGCGCTTGGCTGCGTCGGAGGCGACATCCGAGAGATACTCTCCCAGATCGATCTTGAGCAGCTCGTCCAGGTCGAGCGACCGGGCGACGGCGGCGGCTAGGGGGTCCGACGCCTTGGATAGCCCCTCTGCAGGGCTGGCGTCCTTGCCCAGGCGCTCGGAAAGGGCGGCGGCTACTACCCTAGCGGCCCGCTTACCGCACGCCTGTAGCGCCCTGTAGAGGGCTGCAGCGGCGTCCGCCCGCGCCTTCCTGACCACGGGGCGGCTGTCGCTGATCGGGACGATGCGGCGCATCACCTTCTGCAGCTGCTCCGCCTCCGTCATCTTGCCCATGTCGTCGTCGGCCTCGGCAACTACCTCGTGGCACGCATCGTCGATGTCGGAGAGCGCATCGTGGACACCCTCCATGACAAGAGCGAGCATGTCCTCGGGCATGCCGTGGCTCTCCAGCTGGTCAGCCAGAGCGTGAGCAAACGGCTCGAGCATCATGGAGAGCCCGAGGGCAGTTCCGCGGATGCCGTCCTGCATCTGCGCCGCCGTGGCAGAAGACATGTCGTCCGCCTTCATCATGTCCACGACCATCATCTTGCGCGGCTTGGCCGGCTCGATGATGGAGCCAGGCTCCTGCACCTTCGGGCGCTTCAGAGTATCGCCCTTGGTCCACGCGGTCTCCTTGATCGTATGCCCGAACTCCGGCATGCTCGCAGAGGAGGCAGACGAGGACGTCCTGGCAGCAGCCGTCGCCCTGTCGTGGGCCGACATGCCGCGCTGGGCAATTCGCTTCACGACGTTGGCCACACCTCTGCCGAATATCTTCGCCTGATTCTGCGGTATCCCGATCGCCTTCGCCGTAGCCTCGCCGACATGAGCGATGGCGTCGAGGGTGGCCGACCGAGCCATCTTGTTGCCGATCTCCCGGACGTCCTTGCTGAGATCGTCGGACAGAGGATTGCCGAACTTGTTCACGAGGACAGTCGCGATACCAGTGGCTGCGCCGATGGCGGCGGCAGTTCCCAGAGCATGCATGACCTTGGTCATCGTGCGACGGAAGTTGAAGCCCGAGGACTTGAACCTGCCCATCCTGTCGCGGACAGCATCGTCGTGGTGCTCCAGACGACGGGCAGCAGCCTCAGCCTTCTTGCGCTCGCGGTAGGTCGGACCCCCGGTCGAGCCGAACCGGCCCCGGCTGTCCCGAGGCTGGGTCGAGACATCGTGGCCCTCCTGCTTTGCGAGATCGAAGATCTTGTCGAGCTTCGCAGAGTTGCCCTTGTCTCCGTCACCCTTCTCGCCATCGCCCCTCTCGCCAGTCTGCAAGTCCGGGGGTGCGAGTGTGCCCACGCCCTTGGTCGGAGGCAGGCCCGTCAGCGGATCGACCACCGGCTCTGGCTTCTTGTCCTCCTCGAGCGGGATGAAGCCGCTGGCGGTCGTGAAGCCGAGAAGGTCCGCCTCCTCTGCCTCGTAGCGCTCCTCGCCCAGACGGTCGCGCACCTCGTTGCGAGTCAGCACGCCGTTGTTGACGTACGACACGAGGATGGTGGCCTCGGACGCAGGGTCGACCTGCTTGTCCTCGCTCCATGCGAACTCGAGCTCAGGATGACCGAGGTCGACAGCGATGATCGGGTCGAGCAGGTGCTTCACCCACTGGAGGATCGGGCTGAGGCCCTCCTCCTCTGCCTGCTCCTTCTGGGTGCTGGCAGTGGCGCGGTTGACCTGCGAGACGAACGGCTGCGACGAGATGGAGAACGCGAAGCAGCAGATCTTTGCGAGCCACTCGTCGAAGACGCCCTTCATCTCCGGCTCCTTCGTCTGGATGAACGTCTTGGCGACGCCTCCAGGTACGAACTTGGCCTTGCGGCGAGCAGCCATGTCGCCGGTGAAGTAGGCATCCCAGTAGTCCTGGAACGACTTGATCTGGTCAGGCGTCCACGCATCCGGGACGCCGATCAGCGACTCGGGAATGTTGCCCTCGGTGAAGTAGCTCAGCGTGAACATCTGGCGGCGAAGCGCGATGTTCACCGTCATGATGATCTGCTCGACAGGCGAGTATCCGTACACGCGATTGGTGCGGACATTGCGCGGAGCATAGATCAGCTCGTCGATGGTGTAGTCGATGGCCGGGAAGCCGTGCAGCACCTGCTGGTACGCAGGAGGATACACCATGGCTCCGCCGGGACCGGGATACGGGCGAGGCGTGCGTCCCCAGTCGTCGATGACGCGCTTGATTGTGGCACCGTCGAGAGGCATGAGGCCGACAAGCTGGCCTCCGCGCGTGCGCTGCTTCCAGAGCGTTGGCGCATCGATGACGAACAGATCCTCGAGGAGTATGCGGAGCCACTGGGCGAACCCATGCTCTCCGTCCGGACGCTCCAGGAACCTCATTATCTCCTTGACGGCCCCGCTGTTCTCCTTCTTGCCCTCCTTGGGGCGAACGGTCCAGCGCATGCGCTCGATCTGGTCCTTGCGGGTCTCGATGATGAGTCGCAGGAGGTCGTATCCATCGGCGAGTGAGCGGAGCGTGTCGAACGAGACAGGCTCGTAGACGCGAGGGCGAGTCTGGAGGTTGTAGCCGGGCGGCAGGTCCCACTGGCGACCAGCAACCTGGTCCGGAGCCACAGGCGCAAGCGGTCGCTGCGGACCGAACCAGCCTGAGGCCTGTCCGTCCACCCGCATGGACAGTGTCTGGCCGAAGCCCACCGTGAGAGCGGTGGAGCTCAGGTCAGTTTTGGGTAGTCCCGCGCCGCGCTCGGCCATGGTCACTTACCTGTGTCGGAGCCGCGGAATGAGCGGTCTTGGAGATGTCCGTCCAGAACACGATCCACTCTGTCGGTCAGTCTGTTCATCGCACCAACGATCTCGACGCGAAGCTGGCTGAGCGTCTCGATCGTGGCGAACTTCTTGGATGCCTCGAGCTCGAAGCTCTGGATCTTCTGGAGAATTGCTGCCTGCGTGTCGTCGTTCTCCTCACGACTCTTCCGCAGGTCCGCGACCTGCTGCTGCAGCTTGCCGTAGCCGTTGACGACTATCAGCGCATTGATGCCGACGCTCGCGAGGAACGCCGCCAGAGTGATCAGATCAGAGGTCCCAAGGTTCATGCTCATGCCCCAAAAGAGAGGGATCTTGTGTCTCTACTTCCACCCGCAGATACGCGCACCGTCTCTGTTCAGCATGTCGACCTGCTCCTTGGTCCCGCGAGTGTCCCTGTGGGACATCCGAATGGGCCGAGCCGTCCCGCAGAACGTCGCAACGTTCGACACCGGGGTCGGCTGCTGGAAGCACCACACGACGATCACGCCAACACAGAGCATCTCAGTCTCTCCAGAACCGAGGATCGAACGCCTTGTCCGTCTTGTCAGCCTGATGCTTCCTCGACGTCTCGATCTCCTCGGCTCGCACCTCAGCCTCCGCCTTGATGCGAGCCTCGTCGTCGTCGGCACGCTGCTCAGCGCGCCCGGCCGCGAGCTCGCTCTGCTGCCTCACCAGTCCCAGGAAGGCAGCGATGGCCTTCGCGATGTTGATGACGGCAGAGAGCCAGCCCATGGCTACATCCCCGGCTTCGTCTGGACATTCGGAACGTCCCTCAGTGCACCGTTGGCCACGTCCGGAGTGGTCAGGATGACACCCCCGGTCGGAGCGATGACCTGCGCCGCCTGAGCGATGATGGCGTTGTTGCTCTTCGACACCACGCGCCAGACGATGGTGACGACGATGATGATGACGGAGGCAATTCCCACCGCCAGCATCTGCGACGTGGCTGCGTCGATGCCCCACTTGGCGAAGACACCGCCCAGAACCGACAGGACGACGCCTGCCAGAAAACTCTTGATCTGCTCGCTGTTCACTGTGCTCTCCTCAGTTGACCCGGCAGGTCAGGTGGCCGGGACATCCACCGCACCCTGCGAGGGTCACTGCCAGCAGGATCAGGATTGCCCCGACCACGATGACAGCCACTTCGCCGAGCTTCTCCTCGTCTCTGCGCATCAGCCCACCTCTGCGTACTGGAAGTGCATCGGGTCGGGGCGACCGTGCCAGTCGCCGCCCCACACCCAGCCTGCCTTCTTGAACTCCTGGACGACGATGCTGTCCTGGTGGAACATGGCACGATCCGGACCAGCACCGAGAGGGTTCGCGGGGGCATTTATGTCAACTGCCAGCGCGTAGCTGTGCATGGACGGTGTGTGTCCTCCGCGAATCGGCCGAACCGCGTACGATCCGGAGAAGCAGTCGCAGCCTGCCAGGTGGATGGCACTCTGGCTCTTGCCGCAGCGGCTCCAGATACTCTGGAGGATGCCGCCGAGGCTGGGGGCCGCGATCTTGTTGATCATGATGGTGCGGATGGGAATGTCGCCCATGCGCATGTCCCACGGGACGGAGACTCGCGTTGTGTTCTTGGCAATCCATGCTGCGCTGGCAGGGTTGCCGAAGAGACGGAGACAGTCTGACTGCTTGGGAAGGCTCACTGCATCACCCCGCTGCTCGAGCTATCCGGTCGGCTGACCGGAACAGGTCGTCGATGGCCGCGTCGACCATCCCGAACTGGGACGCAAGTGTACCGATGAAGGTGCTCTCGCGAGAGGCATGGTTGCCCATGGTCCACGCAAAGAACACGGGCGGATTGCTGCTCTCCATTATGATGATGGCAGCGTTGATGGTGTCGTACATACCTGCGATCTTGAGCGCGGCCTGAGCAGCCCACATGGGAACCTGCGCGGGCACGGGGCGCGGGTCGACGGCGAGAGGGCGCTGTGACAGGGTCTCCAGGCGAGCCAGAGACCGATCGCGAGCAGCAGTCCACGCATCATACCCCGGATCGTTGACCGGGGGTGTCGGTGTGCGCCAGAGTGCGAGGTCTCTGGTGCTGTCGGATGCTGCGGCGACAGTCGCCTGTGCAGCATCGTACGCAGCCCACAGATCGTCGTCTGTGCGGTCGCCATCGGGCTGGGAGACAGACTGCGCAGACTCGAGAACCTCGGCCTCCTCGACCATCTCCCGCACAGCCGCGCTGCGCTGGAGAGCGGGGACAGCGGCAGGATCGGTGTAGTCCAGTGCTGTCTCGATGCACGCAGGACGACCGTCGACGAGCGTCCACTGGTTGACCAGCACGCTGTCCCCGATCGTGTAGATGTACTGGATGTCGATCATGCTGCGCTCATCAGTCCGCTGTCAAGCCACTCCCACCTGTACGACCAAGCGCCGCGCACTGACACCTTGCCGGTCGCTGTCAGCTTCACACACTGGTTGGTCGTGTCGGCTGCAGCAGCAAGAGCCGTTGTACCTGTGACCTGGTGAATGGCGCGAGTTGTAGCTGAGACGACAGCGCTGCCGCCAATGTCGCGCGACGCATGCCCCTCGATCACGAACGTGTCCTGCTCGGTAGCTGTGCCGCCATACTGAACGAAGTTGCCTGTCACCCGAAATGCGCCTGCCCTGCCCTCAGGAATCGGCATGAGCCCGATAACTGTTGGCGTTGCGTCCGTCGTGACATCGTAGCCGTCGCCGAATCGGGCGTCGTATGTGCCGCGTGCGCCTCTGCGGAGAAGCAGCTGCTCTCTGAGAGCAGCACTCGGGAACTCGACCACCGCCTCCTGGGCGCTCGCGATGGCGATATGTCCGGACGATGCCGCGACTGCCTTCACGTTGTCGTTCGACAGCGAGAAGGACTGCGCAGCCGTGCGCGTGTCGACAACCTGCAAGCCCTCCATGATCGCGGAGCCGCCTGCGGTGCCGACGACGAGCTTGTTCGCCATCGGATCGAAGGCCAGCGCCTGAACGGTTGCGGACGGCAACAGCGCCTTTGCGCCCGCTTGGAAAAGCGGGGCTTCGGCGGCATAGATGGCTGCGATCTGGTCGGGGGTCGGGGCGAATGTACCGAACCGCAACTGCGCGATGGTTCCGCTCGTCGGATATTGTGTGCCATTTGAGAGCGTGCCGATAGTGGTCACGGCGCTGGAGTTGCTAAATGCAGCGGCAGGGATACCAGTCAGGACCACTCTCACGCTACCGATGTACAGTTCGATTGTCGTTCCGCGCACGACGCCACAGACAAACGTGTTTTGCATCGGAAATGAAACAGTAGCGGACGCACTAAATGCTGTAGTACCGCCGCGTATCACTTGTGCCGTAATGCCGGTTCCGGTCGCATAGATGAGGAAGCTGTCGCCCGAGCCTGCCGCGTCGCGCCAGTGAAACAACGTCTGCGCCGTGTTCGTAGGCGACCACCAACCCATAGCGAAACAGTCAGTCGCGCCGTTGAAGATATTTCCCAACTGCGCACCATTCGACGACGAGAACCCGCCGATTGCAGCAACATCAGCCCCCGGCGCTACAAGAGAGCGGGTGAGGGTGCCATTGACCGTGGCGTGGTTTGCAGAACTGGAGCGGTCGGCGACGCCAGAACGGACGGACAGCTTGCCGAACGTGGCCGTCACTGAAGCCGCGCCACTGTTTAACAGCGTGATCGTTGTCGAGGTTGTCGTGGCCACGAAGGTCGCCGTCCCTGCGAAGACCGTTCCGTTCGTCGCCGTGACAAGATCGGACGTGTTCACGCCGCCGCTGCCGACACGAATATAGCAGTTCGCATTGCACCCGATGAACGGCAACGCGTAGCGGCGACCGACGACTGTCGTCACGGTCTGCGACAGCATTGTTTGTCCGCTCGCGCCCTGCGTGATTGTTGCAACATTGGCCGCGACGGCGACAGAGCCGTTTCCGGTGAGCGTCCAGCCTGTATAGTCTCCGGTCCCGAAATTGCCGTTCGTCAGCAAGTCGCCAACATCGACAAGGCTCGACACGTCCGCGCTGCTTTCCGCCATCGCGAACTTGATCGCGCCCTGCGCGCCCGGCATGAAGCCGGTTTCATAGGTCGCGGTCTTGGCGCTGATAAGCGAGTTGGCGGGATTGGTCGGATCGAAACGAATTTGCGCAAGCCCCGTCGAGCCGGCAACCATGACGCGGTTCGGTTCCGTGGCGCGGAGCATCTTGCCAGTCCCGACCCCGACTTGCGCAGCAAGGAACGTGACGAGGCTAATATCCCAATTCGCCGCCTGATAAGTACTAGGCGCGACCGAATACACGTCCGACGACCCGCGCAGCGTCCAGAGACGATAAGCGGCGTCGAACGAGACGGAATTATAAACCGTCGCCGAGCTTGTCGTGCAAACGACGCCATCGCTGCGGATAACCGAAACACCATTGCCCGTCGCAACCGCGACAGTCGGGTTCGGTAGTCCGAGACGGTTCGGGTTCGGCGGCGTCAGCGGAAGGACGGTCGCGGCAACGTCGTTGACGGCGGCATTTGCGATGCCTCCCGATAGGGTCGAACCGAGCGACGACGTGTTCCGTGTCGCAATGCCGCCCGTGGAGAATGCATGGCCGCTCGTCCACTCCGTCGCGCCATCGAGCACGAAATCAACGTCGAACATGCCGGCAGCCGCGCCAACGCCGACATAGACGTGACCGTTAATAGCCGCGACGGACGAGAACGCATAAGTCGCGCCGGGATAGAACCAAGAGTTCGCCGCGCTCGTTGTCCCGTTGAATACCATCCACATCGGGCAGGCCGGATCGGTGGCGTCATAGATGACGACAGCCGGATTTCCCGTCGTCGTATTGCGACAGGCGATCAGCGCCAGCTTCGGGAACTTGCGCGTCGAGCCGCGCGTCGTCGTGCCGAGCGTCTCGTTTTCCCAGGACGTATGCGCGCAGCAATCGCGCCAGTCCGGCACGCCGTCAGGGCGCACATCGTCAGACTCAGCGTACAGCGTCGCAGCTGTGATGTCCGTCGCTCCGAGAACAGCGGACACGCTCGCAAGGAGCTTGTCGAGCTGAGTAGCAGGCACGAAGCCGCTGGAGGCGATGCGGCGGAGGATGGACTCGCGGACGGAGACCGGGGGCGCGAACCAGTCGACGCCGGAGGCTGTGAGGATGGCGTACTGGCCCGCAGCGGCGGTGACGCCCTTGTGGTTGTCGGAAAGCGAGAGGCTATCGGCGTAAGCCGTCGGGACCGACGAGCCAAGCGTTAGCATCGGCTTTCCGAAATTGATCGCCGCGCCAGCCGTGCCGGCATATAATCCCGATCCTGCGACAGCCGACGCCTGAATATAGAGGCTTTGCGATCCAGCCGACGGCGTCGCTGTAATCGAGCAAAGCCACCAGCCATTACCGAGATTTACCGACGTGTTGATCGTTGTTCCTCCCGACGCATTCGACCCCGCGCCGGTCGTCAGGTTGAACCACGCATAATTGCTCGCGCCAATTTGAAGCACAGCAAAGTTTTGCGCGCCAGCCTGCAATGGAACAGCGAACGTGTAGGCTTGCGACCCGGCAGACGTGAAGGACGAATAGCCCTGATGCTGCGCGTTTGCCGCCGTATCAATCAGTTGCCACGCCTGATTGCCCCAACTTGCCGGGCCGGTGACAGCATTGCCGAGCGACGCATTGGCGTATGTGAACGACGCCGGCAAAGCCGATCCTTTGCATAGGTTCGCGCCCGTCGTGCTTTTCTGCACGCCCGTCTGCACGAATCCGCTGTAGATGCCCGTTCCCGCGTCGGTGCCGATCAGGATGCGCTTCGTATCGGGATCGCGCGCAACAGACTGGCAGTTGAGCGACAGGAGCAGGAATTTCGCGCTCGGCTGGAACAGCGGGAGTTCGTCAGCGTAGATCTGCGCGATCTGATCGGCAGACATGGCCGAGCCGATATGCACGCGCGGAAGCGCGACAGCGTGGCCAAAATTCGCAATCGCGGCGTCGTAGTAACACGCGCCGATTATGAGTTTCGCAGCCGCGTTCGACAGTGACTTGACCGACGAAATATCCTTGGACGCCATGAGGACGCCCTGCGAGTAGAGATTTAGGCGATTACCTGCCTTCGTTGCAACCAGCAGGATCGGCTGACCGGTCGTGATCGCCTTATTTCCCGTTGTGTTGTTGTCAATCGAGACCTGCGTTGAGCCGTCGCGAATAATGACGTTCGGATATCCTGCACCCGTTCCGAGATAGATTTGCGCACCGGTTCCCCATTCCGCGCCAACTCCATCCTGATTTGCGATGAACGAATTATAGGTGATGCCGCTGGAGCTAAAGCCCCATGCGAGCATTGTCCAATCTGATGTTCCGAAATCGAACTGACCGGCGGCACTTTCGAGACGCGCAGATGCCGAACTGATTGTTCCCGCTAAATCCGCGCCGCTCGCGACGACGGCGCGACCGACCGTGCCGACGACGGCGAGGGAATTGTCCGACGAGCCGCCGATGCTGCGATCGAGGACGATCTGCTTGCACGAGATCGACGTGATCGTAAACACGTCACCGACAACAGAACTGCCCTGTCCTTCGGCTTGCAAATAGGTCGTCGTCGCCGTAGCGATAAAGTCGTAGGTCAGCGTCGTCGGCGTCGTGCTGGATGTGACCTGAACGGCCGACAGGTTTCCGACAGCGGCAGTCAGAGAGTTACCGGCGATGACATTCGTATTGAGGCCGTTCGTGCTTTTCGTTGTAGTGATCTTAGCGCGATAGATCCTGCCGATCTGCGTCGCAACAGCATAACCGCCAGTCGGATAGGCGTTCGTGTTGCACGTCACGACGATGTTACCACCGACAGCCGTAATATCGGCGTGGTAGCCGGACCATCCAGTCGTATCGGCGAAGCCTGACGTGACCGCGCAGAGTTCCGTTCCGACCATGTTCGACACGTCAGCCGAACTTTCCGCGAGCGACAGGACGCAGCCGCGCCCTTTCCAGCCCGTCAGATAGGTCGTCGTCAGATCGGCAGTCAGGATATTGCGCGCGTCGAGCGCCGGGAATTGGTTCGCCGATTGCGTCGGTCGCTTCGTGAACGTGACGCCGCCATTGCGGATCAGCGCGTCCGGCTCGCAATAGCCGGTCGGGATCGTGCCGCCGAGCGTCGGAACGTCGCCGCCAGAGTTGGCGAACGTGACGCCCTTCGCGCGGAACCCGGTCGCGGTCGGAATATCGCAGCAGAAATAGTTCGTGCCGTCGTGCGACCAAATCTTGCCGTCGCGAATGCAGACGCCTTTGAAGGCGGTCGTTTCGGCGGAGTTGTAGATTTGCTTCGTCTCGAAGTCGATGACGTTCAGGCCCGAGCCGGTGCCGACAACAATGATCGGGTTGCGCAGGCCGAGGCGGTTCGCGGCGATAGCCGAAGTCGGGCGGACGCCAATCGCCACATCGTTCGGAACGGTGTGCGAGATCGTACCCGTGAAGCCGAAGCCAACAGCCAAACCATCCGAGCCGAGCGCAGAATTACGCGTGCCGATGTTGCCTTTGAAGTTGCCCGCGCTGGCGCTGGCAGAATTGTAGAAGCCGCCGACCTGATCGGTTGCAAGGTCGATGACATAGGTGATGTTCGTTGTGGAGACAACGATCATGCCCTCGCCAGCATCGACCGACGAGGCGGCGACAATCGCCTGATAGATCGCGGTGCTGGTTCCTGTCGCGAACCGCATCCACATCGGACTCGTTACGTCCATGCCGTCGTTGATCTGCAAGCCGTTTGCGACGCCTGCATGGATCAGCATCGTGGACGGCATGTCCTGCCGCGCGCCGCGATAGGTCGTGTTCAGGCTTTCGTTGATGTAGGACAGCGCCCCGGTCTTCTTCACCCACGCGCCGCTGTCCGAGTCGCGCGTCGTGTCGTAGATCTTGACTCTGGCGCCGTCAGTGAACAGCTGCACAGCGCGAGCGACAGACGGCATCTGCGCGCTACCGAGGAGATACGTGTCGTGAGCGCGAGCCAGCGTTAGCGCAGATTGCGCGTTGGCGTAGGCGTCTGCCTGGGAGCGAGCCAGCTGGCTGATGAACACGGTGCACGCACTGGTGAACGTCTCCTTGACGCCGTACCCTGCGCTCGAGTCGTAGCACGTGTCACGAGTGAGCGTCGTGCCGTTGTACGTGCCCACGCCGCACTCGAACTTGGTCGATCCCTCGACGATCGTGTAGTCGTAGATCGCGCCGGACACGCCGCCCGCAGCGGCCATCGTCTGCCAGGGACCGTACCCTGCGACTGCGGCCACAGCTGCGCCGAGAGTCAGCGCTGATGCGTTGCCCGGCGTGTTGGAGACAGTCATCCACACTCTGTTGAGGGTACTGGCCATCAGCTCTCTATCCGCAGACTATGACAGACCACAGCTTCAGGGTGTTCCCCGAGGTGGTCACGACGGTGGCAGTCACCTTGTACGTCACCCCGGAGACCAGGTTGGCGATCCTCTGCTGGGACTGCGTCCCGAGGACCTGGGCCAGACCGGACAGACGAGAGGCAGGCGCGCTGTCCTTCCCGTCCATCACCGAGAGCGACCACGAGGTGGTCGAGATTGCCTCGCCGGGGGTGAGGTCCTTCGCGAAGTCGAAGGCGAAGACCTCGCTCTCCCCAGCCTCGGCAGGATCGAAGTTCTGGAGTACGCGCATCAGCGGTTCCTCCCTGTGATGCTGTCGTCGTCGACCACCAGGCTCCGGAGCCTGCCTGCTCCGCGCAGGATCTGGTCCGGCACAAGGTTCGCCAGAAGCTCTGCGTCGTCCGTCGCGAACGCTACCTCCGGCCCGAGCGTCTGCATGACCATGGACGCAAGCGCAGCATCCTGCGGCGAGCAGCTCTCCGCCACGCTGCTCAGCGACACGAGGGCAGCAGCCATCTGCTCGATGGGGGTCATCGTGTCGTCCAGCGTCAGCCAGATGCCGACGCCGCCAGGAATCCCGTCCAGAGCGGTCAGAGCGTCGGCCGCAGTGCACAGTGCAGACAGGACGGCGCTCCCCGAGTCCACAGCTGCCAGGACCTCCGCCATGGTCGTGGACATCTGCACTGTGGCCGACGAGCTGTCAGTCGCAGTGTAGACGTCCGTGAGGCTGTACACAGACGACGGGATGCTCAGTCCCGCGTTGGGCACGCCAGCAGTGGGGAGGTATCCTCCGAACATCAGACGCTCAGGCTGTAGGTTACGTTGATCGTGTCGCCGCTGTAGACGATTCGCGAGCCGGGGGAGAGGAGTCCCACAGACACGAGGACGCCAGTGGTGTCGTCCTTGGCCGTGGAGCCGCCGTTGACGAGGAACAGACCGCCGACCGTGTTGGGGCCAGTGGACGTGATGGCGAACGCTGCCACAGCGCTCATGGCCTTGGTGCGACCCGAGGCTGCGCTGAACGCAGGCACCTTGCGGTTGCCTGTGTACACAGGCTGGTTGGCTCCGCCGACCTCCTGCCACCCAGCATGGGAGGCCATCGTGTTGGCGTTGGCAGGCGTGCCGCCCGAGGTGATACCGATGGCAAGCGAGGGCGTGTAGGCGCTCCCGCTCAGGTACTTGTCGAGGATGTCGCGAGCGCCAGCGTCGGTGACGAGGTTCTTGATCTCCTCGGACCAGCGCACGCTGCCGTCCTCGGCAACGCACTCCATCGTGTAGACGCCGCGAGGGTCGAGCATGTCGGCGACGAGAGCGCGCATGTCCATCTGTACCTCCATCGACTCCTGTGGGACGAGCATGTCGTCGGACATCTGCGCCTCCTCAGACGACAGCTGCGGTGGCAGGGTCTCGCCAGTTCGCGCCGTCCCAGACGATCACCTTGCCGAGCGTGGTGTCCAGGTAGCTGTAGTTCCACCAGATGGTGGTTGCCGCAGGACGCTGGGCAGTGGTGCCCGTCGCATTGCGCGATGCGCGCGACCAGCCGTTGGCCTCGAGGGCCATGGCGTCGTCGGAGTTCGCCGCGTTGACGTACGAGCCGAGGGCCGCAGTGTAGGTGCGGCCGTTGACGACGATGGTCGGGTGCCTGCCGTCACCAGGGGGAAGCATTCTGTGCAGTGCCATCTCATGACTCCCTTGCTATACTGCTGCGCCGCTGGTGGGATTGCGCCATTCCTTCCCGTCCCAGACGATGTTGTATCCGAGAGTGGAGTCGTGGAACGAGTCGCCCTTCCTCGGACTCGTCGGGCGAGCCGCCGTCGCTCCCGCGCCAGTGGAGGCTACCTTGAGCCAGCCGTTGGCCTCGAGAACGTCGGCGTCGAAGTCCAGGACGCTGATGACAGAGCCAGCAGCACAGGTGTAGAGCCTGCCGTTGACCCGAGTGGAGCCTTCAGAGGCTGGAGGAATCATGTTGTGGTTGGCCATCGCAGGCTCCCTGCTGTGAGTGCGGGACTACTCGGACTTGGGCTCTTCGGCCGGAGCAGGCTCCTGGGGAGCGGGGGCCGGGGGCGTCTCGGGCTCAGGCTCGTCCGCCACCGGAGGAACAGCCTCCAGCTCCTCGTACCCAGCTCCCACGAGCGCGGGAACGTCGACGTCCTCGACCTCGATGGTCGCGCCGAGGATCTCGTACACCTTGCCGGAGGCCGAGGCCTGGATGATTCCCGAGGCACCCTCGGGGGTCTTAAGGATCTTCGTCATTGCGGTCTCCCTGCCGAGATAGCCTCGGTCTGCTTACGATAGAAGTCAATTATCGCTGTGCCGTCGCCGAGCTCGATCTTGAGCTCGGTTATCGCCCACACCAGAGCGTCCACCCGGTCAGGGGAGAAGCCCATCTGCTTGACGTCGAAGTCCCGAGTGAACTGGGACATCTGGTCCTCGAGCACTGCGAACGAGCCCAGATGGTGGACTCGTCCCTGCTCGTAGAGGGCAGAGACCGGCTCAGCACGGGTCACCTTGCCCTTCGATGCGTGCACTGCCTTGTAGGCCACGTTGGGGTTCACCATGCGGAGGGTCGTCTCGACCATGTCCCCGCCCTGGTTCACCTCGGCGACGATCCTGTCGGCAGAGTAGCGATCGTACAGCTCGATCGCCTTGCGCGCCCACTCGATGGGGGCATAGCGGCCGGAGCAGTCCTCGATGACGATCGCGTGGTCGTCGCTCTTGCGGATGCCCGCGACCACGATGCCGGTCTCGTCCGACCCCTCCTCTGTGGAGACTGCCGGGTCGATGGCGACCACGATGCGCGAGAACATGTCCTTCGGGAACGCACCCTCCGGCGGACGCAGGAAGGCGTCCTCGATCATCTGCCTCGTCCAGAGCGCGCTCGGCATGTCGAGGAGGATCTCGGCGTCGAGCTCCTGGCGGCCGAGCCGAGTCCCCTCGTACTTGCGCCGAATCTGGTCGATGAACGACTGTGGCAGATTGGGCGCGTTGTCGAGAGTGCGCCCGCGCGTGACAAACACGTGCGGGTCGTTGATTAGGTCGCGTATGATCTTGACTGGCCGGGGGGTGGTCGTGAAGATCTGGCGAGGGTGGGATCCCAGGCGAAGGCCGAACTGGAGGTTGGAGAACGTCTCCTCGGCGTATCGCCACTTGGCGAGCTCGTCTCCCCACGCGAAGTCGTGCTGGGGACCGCGCAGCTGGTCGGGCTCCACTGCGTTGTACAGGAAGGCCATCGCGCCATTCGGCCACGTGATTCGGCGCTTGGATGGCTCGAAGACAGGGCGAAACCAGGGATAGCTGTTAGCAAGAATGCCAGACTCGCCCTCGACCATGACGTCGCGAGCGTCCGCAGCAGTCTCAGCCACAAGGGCGATGCGCCCGCAGCGTCCATGGAACACCTCCTCCTTCAGCGCCTCGGCGCCAACCCTCGTCTTGCCCCATCCGCGTCCCGCGAGCGCGAGCCACGTGCTGTGCGTGCCTCCGACAGCGCACTCGGGCGGTATAACCTGGTCTGCGCGCGCCCAGAACGACCAGCTGTTGAGTAGAACAGCGGCCTGCTCGTCGCTCAGCGACTCGAAGAACGCGCTGCGGCGAGCATCGCTCATACGCCGAATGTCGTCTGCGGTGGGAAGTCTCACGACTCACCTCCCTCAGTCGAGCGAGCGACCGCCTCGAACTTGCGCGCGATCTCGTTCCTGGAGCCAGCGAGGTCGATGGTGGTCTTCTGGTCGACCTCGCGCTTGTCGCCGTAGACCTCTCTGCGCTTGCCGCGAAGGACGAACTGGATGAGGCCGTCGCTGTACTTGCGAGTCATCATCGGCTCGCCGCTCGCGTCGAACACGACCTTGCCGTTGTTGATGACCGGCTCGAGCACGCCGTCCTTGGCGCGCCGAATGGCCTCTCGCTCTATCTGGTCGGTGAAGGCGGACTCGGCGTCAGCGAAGTCCTCGGCGAACACCTTGTCCGCTGCGCGCCACTGGCGTATCGTGCGCACGGTTATGTTGAGCTGGGTGGCTATCTCGGAGACGAAGAAGCCGGAGGCGAGCAGCTCGAGGATCTGCTGCTTGTAGGTGGGGATGAGAGCAAGCCGCTCCTCGGGCCAACCACCAGGGTTGCCGACAGCGGCTTCGAGAAATGGGCTCTCAGGCTCAGACACGCGCTCAGGACTCTCCAGAAGGGCTAGCGTAAACTATAGCGCGATTCCTCTCGGAAGTAAAGTTCGGCTCCTAGGCATCCGAAAAATTATTTTTAGTGCATGCGTCTGCTGCTGACTGCGGAGGCGACAATGTCACACATCTTGGCCAGATTTCTCCGCGATGCGTCACCCTGCGACCTGCCGAACACGTCTCTGTGGACAGCTGCCCTGCGTCCGCCGATGTACAGACGCTTTGTCAGCAGCAACCTCTCCCACTCGTCCGCGCTCCTCTCCGGATGCGCTCGAGCAATGGCAGCAACGACATCGTCCACACGATCGGGGACAGTGGCTATCACAAACTCATACGCTGTCATCAGCCTGGTGATCTCCGTCGTGCTGTCTATGTGCACACTCCCCTCTCGCTCAGCTCGTCTGTCTCTGCGCATCGCCGCTCCCCAGAGTACTGAGCAAGTATAGCGGGGAACGGGGGTGTCGTAAAGTCCTCGCGCGCTCAACCCGCACTCATGAGAGACCGTTCTGAGACTGTGTGCTTGTGCACACTCCCCGACGTCTGCAGGCGGATACGGAGCGGCGCGCGTCTGCTATCGCAGCGGCGGGGTGCCAATAGCGCGGTAATACCTGTAACCTACTGTTTTCTCGGGAACTTATTGGTTTATTACGAATATTGTCGTTTTTCCGTCTCCTGGGCAGCGAGAAAAAAAGGCACCGGCGCGGGGGTCTAGGCGCGCGCCCGCGTACAGCTTTAAGGAAGAACAGGAGGGCTGATGGGAAAATTGTAATAGCCAGTAATAGGGCGATCGGACGCGCCGAAATTCGGCGGTTCGGCGTTCGGCGCCCTGATTCGGCCGCTCACATGGCTCGGCGACAGGGGTTCGGCTACCTCGGCACGCTGGCTGGTGGCATCCTTCCACAAGACCCCCGGCCCCCGACCCTCATCGTGATCAGACGATAGATCGTCATCCCAGATCGTAACGCCTCCGTAACGAAGAATTTAACGTATTAACCATTACGTTTCCGAAACGATTAACCGTAGATAGGTTAACTTCCCGCCGCCATCGTTACGCTGCCGTAACGACTCCGACCGACGATCGTCGCATCCGTAGCTCCGTCCGTCCGTCCGCCACCGTCGAGCGGCAGGGAGGGGCAGAGAACAAACCGAGTACAAGCCGAGATACAGTATAGCAGCTAGGCTATACTTAGCTTTTACTGTATAGCTAAGTAACGTCCAGTATAGTATAAGTATAACGCGGTCCCTGGCACCGCCCCTATACTTACGTTATACTGTAGCTATACTTAGCCTTATTCCTGCCTTAATCTGGGCGCACTATCGGGCTAGGTGTAGTATAGTGCTATGCCCGCCCGCCCCAGCTAGGGGTCTGGTATAGGTGCCACTATGGCTAAGCGTATCGACAAGTCCGCCCCCGCTACGTCCGCCCCCGCTACGTCCGCCCCCGCCCCCGCTACGTCCGCCC
>CAZWRK010000084.1:0-18356 GCA_964635875.1 uncultured Aquaspirillum sp. | reverse complement strand
GGCGGCGCCGGTGCGGGGACCGGGGCCGGCGCGAGCGGCCAGGGTGGCGGTGCGGGGACTGGGGCGGGTGCCGGTGCAGGTGCGGGTGGCGCTGGCCAGGGCGGCGGCGCCGGCGCCGGTGGTCGTCCCGCCTGGGCGCCGGCGGTCACCGGGCAGGCCGCAACGCAGGCCGGGGGCGCGCCGAACGGCCTCGAGCGCATCGCTGCGGCGACGAGCCTCGACGACTTGGTGAAGCTGCAGCGCGAGCTCGGCAAGCGCTGAGATCCGCGCCGGCGTGTAGTACCGGACAGCCGAACGGTCGCACCGGGCCCGACCCCCGCAAGGGGCAAGGGGAAACAGCAGAGAGCGGCGGATGAACCCCCACCTCTGGAAACGCACCATGGCAATCGCGATTTTTGCCGCCGGCGCCCCGGCCTCCGGCAACGGCCTCGTCACCGAGAGCCAGCTCCTCGCCCTGGCAATGGCCGAGAAGACCGTCGCCCTCGCGCTCGCCGACACGGCGGACGCCTTCGACACCCCGATCATCTTCATGACCGACGGCACCGGGACGGGCTCCCTGGTCCAGCGGCACCGCCAGCTCCTCATGGGCTGGGGCATGTCGATGGACGCGACGGCCGCGGAGGACACCGACGTCGCCGCGAGCTCGGTGACGGCGTACTTCGCCGACGTCACGATCGCCCGCCGCGCGCTGCGCATCGACGAGACCGGCCTGGCGCGCGCCGTCGGGACGAGCTTCGGCTTCGACCCGATCGCCCTCGGACTCAACCTCGCGGGCTCCTTCCGCGCGGGCCGGATGGGCATGCTCGGCACCGCGGTGGCGGCGGCCAGCACCAACATCACGTCCTCCGGCACCGGGTCGATCGACGACCTCTACGACACGCTCGACAGCTTCACGGCCGACATCGGCGATCCGGGCCAGCTCTTCGGTGTGTTCAAGCCCGCGACGCTGAGCTCTATCCGCGACAGCATGCGGTCCGAGGTCGGCCCCCAGAAGGAGCGCCCCGACGTCCAGGCCTTCCTGGCCAAGGGCGCGGAAATGATCCTCGGCATGCTCCTCATGCCCACCACGAAAATCACGACCAACGCGGGCAAGTACGAGAACGCGGTGATGACGGCCGGCGCGCTGGCCTACTCCATCGCGATGCCGCAGCAGGCCCTTGGGGGCAACGTGATCATCGCGCAGCCCACCGATCTCCCGCTCATCATCGAGCTCGAGCGCGACGCCTCGAAGGACAGCTACCAGATCGTGGCCAACGGCTACGACGGCATCGCGGTCCGCGAGCAGAAGCGGATCCGTGGGGTGCTCTGCTCCACCTGATCTGATCGTTTGGGCGGCGGCCCCGGCGGAACACGGTCGTGTCCCCGGGACCGCCGCGACCGCCCGCCCCTTCACCCCAGGACACACCCCCATGGCCAAGGTAGTAGAACGAGCCGCGACGCAGTCGCTGACGACCACGGACGACGGCTACGCGGTCGGGCGCAAGCCATCCGCCTCCGCCCACGGCGGGAAGCTCCCGAACTTCGGGGAGCGCACGCAGACCTTCCGCCTGTCGGCGCACCCGACGAGCTGGGAGTTGGTGAAGACGTCGAAGGGCTGGCGGCTCGTGCCGACGCTCAAGCGCCTGGCGCTCATGCCCGGCGTGAACTGGACGAAGCCGGCCAGGAAAGGGGAGGGACTCGACGCCTCCGACGTGGAGGCCAAGGCCCGGAACACGTTCGGCCAGATCGTGCTGACCGACATCGACGAGTACATGGTGGAGTACGACGGCGCGAACGGGACGCGGGGCTACTTCCTCACCTGGGACCGCCTGCGCACCTACTCCGACGGGCACTGGGAGGTGTCGTTCGACCAGGACGGCTACGACCTCTGGCGGTGGTCCCTGGTCACCTCCAAGCGGATGGACGGACCGCGGGAGTCTGTGGTCTCCCAGATCCGCACCCGCCTCCGCCGGGCCAAGGAGCGCGCCATGCGGACGCCCCACCTGGCTGCGGCGCAGCAGGCCCGCGACGACGCCGAGGCCCGCCTGCAGGGGCTCGACGAGGCCCTCGGGGCTTTGCGCCAGCTCAGCGCCGCGAGCGCCGCGAGCGCCGCGTGAGCGGGGAGAAGCAGGGCGGGCGGGACCACATCGACCGCACCGCCCGCTACCTGATCGAGAAGGGCGGTCAGAAGCCGGAGAAGGCGATGGAGGAGGCCCGCAAGGCGCGAATCCGCAACGAGCAGCGTGAGGACGGGACACGGAAGTGAGCGAGGTCGCCTACAGCGTCGCCGCCCCCTACCCGGAGTACCGGGTGCGCGGTCGCGCACAGACCGCCTCGCTGGCGCTTTACCGGGATGGGGCGGTAGTCGCGCCCACCGCGTCCGGATCGACCTTCGCCTTCTATGGCCCCGCCGGCGAGGTTGTGATCGCGCCGACGCCGGTGACGGTGGCCTCGTCGGTCGCCACCTACCCGATCCTCGCCACGGAGCTGCCGAGCACCCTGTCGCTCGGCCGCGGCTACTACGAGATCTGGCACCTCATCCTGCCGGACGGCACCCGCCGCGACTACCGACGGGACGTGTCCCTGGTGCTCTACGCCGTCTACCCGGTGGTGAGCGACACCGACATCCTGGCGGTCTACAGCGACCTCAACCGCCAGCGCGCGTCGGGGGTGTCCACGTTCCAGGGCGCCATCGACGAGGCTTGGCGACGGATCCTCGGGCGGCTCGAGGGACAGGGGGTCTTCCCGGAGCACATCGTCACGGACTGGTCGCTCCGCGAGGTGCACCTCGAGCTGACGCTGCACCTCCTCTGCCTCGACTACGCACGCGCGCAAGGCGGTCGCTGGGGCGAGCTCGCCGAACGGCACAAGAAGGAATTCGAATTGGCCTGGGCCCGCCTGCGCTTCGTGAAGGCGACGGCGGACTCGGCAGCGCCCGACGGCGACGATCTCCGGTCCGCCAACAAGGGCGTCACCCTCATGAACGCCTCCCCTTCGACGCGCTGGCGCGGGAGCTGGGGGATCTGATGGCGCTGAGCGTGAAGACCGTCCGGCAGCGAGTCGTGGCGGCCATCACCGGGGGGGCGGGGCTGTCGAGCTGGCGCGAGGCCTCGGACCCGTACGACGTCTTCGGGGCTGGTGGGGACGGCGAGAACCGACTGCACCAGTCCTATGCGGTGGGGGTGCCCACGACGGCGACCCTGGGCAAGGACCGGCAGCGTCCGGCGGACGGTACGTTGTCCGACACCCGCGTCGGCGTCCGGTGGTCGCTGAACGTGTCGGCGCTCGACCAGGTCGCATCCTACGACGCAGGCCTCGACGCGGAGCAGCTCCTACTTGCCGCGGTCCTGACCATTCAGCAGAGCGAAGGACTTCTGCTCCGGTTCGCGTCGAGCTCCAGGACGGTGAGCACGGACGGGTGGATGAACGGCGAGATCTTTTTCACCGCGCGGCACCAGCTGCCGCTGGCCTGAGTTTCTCCGTCGGAGCGCCGAAGCCGGCGTGTAGTACGTCACAGACCCGAGGTACTCCGTGGCGGACTCCACCCCCTCCATTGGCCCGAACTTCCGCGACGTCGTGATCAAGGGGGGCGCGCTGCGCCTGTCGGATGACGCGACGCGTGACACCACCGACTACGTGGAGATCCTCGTCGGCGACGGCGCGCCGTCCGGCGCGTACGGCCGGGCCTCCGGGGCCACGATGGTGTACCTTCGCAAGGACGCGAGCTCCGTGTCCGCCGCGCTCTACATCACCGTGGACGGCGGCACGACGTGGGTGGCCAGCCAGGCGGTCGACGCGGAGCTGACGGCGATCGCCGGGCTGACCTCCGCCGCCAACAAGGCCATCCGCTTTACCGGCTCCGGCACCGCGGAGGTCGTGGACGCCGCAGACGCGGCGACGGCGATCGGCGGCTCGACGGCGGCCGCGGGAACCACCACGGCCGACGCGGGGGTGCTGCCGGCCGGCACGGCCCGCGTGTACCCGACGACCGCCGCGGACGACGTCAAGGGCGTCCGGATCCACACCGGCGACAAGGTGACCGGGCGCACGGTCTACATCGGCAACGGCGTCTCCGACAAGATCCTCAAGGTCTACCCGCCCTCCGGCGGGACGATCAACGGCGCTGCCGCGGACGCGGCCTTCTCCTCGGCGTCGGGAACGGGCGTCATCGCCATCTGCGTCGACGCCGGCACCAACACCTGGCTCGCCTGGTGATCTGACCTCTCCGCAGGAGCACCCCCATGGCCATCCCCTCTATTGCCGTCATGATCGAGGACGGCGTCCTGACCGTCGCGGACGGTACGGGAACGCCGATCTCCGGCGAGATCACGTTCGACCACGGCAATCTTGTCCTCTCCGAGATCGCCCACAACCAGCGTGAGCGCATCGATCTCTTCGACCGGAACGACTACGTGGGATCGAGGTACGGCAAGAACAAGCCCATCGGCTTCTCGTTCACCTGCCAGCTCATCGCCACCACCGACGCCACGGCGAAGCTCCCCCTGGACATGGCCCGGCGCACCGGCGCCTTCGCCTCGGCGGTCGCGACGCTCCCCGCCGCGGCGGGCGGGCTCTCGGCGAGCAACACGAACGGCGTGATGACCTACAGCTTGTCGTGGGCCATCGAGCGCACCAAGTACGGCGGGACGAGCGACGGGTTGGTCGTTCTGAAGTACGCGCACATCGAGTCGTGCGAGATCAGCGAGGGCGACCCGACGACACTGACCATCAAGGGCGTCGGCCTGCCGTACTCCACCGACTACATCTCGGTGACCTGATGGAGCCCACGAAGGTCGTGCTCGGGAAGGCGGAGATCGACGTCGTCGTGCCGGGGCTCAGCGAGTGCGAGGAGATCGGCTTCGCGGTGGTGGACGCGCGCAAGCACGGCAACCGCGCGTCGCGCCGCGTGCTGGCCGCCGCCATCGGGCTCTGCGTGCCCCTGGTCGGCAAGCGGGTGGGCGTTACCTACGAGGCCTGCGGCTGCTCGCCGCTCGCCTTCGGCGGCAAGGTCTACGACCACCTGCTCCGCAACGAGGTCACCGCCGAGCAGGTCGACGTCGCCGGCAACCTCTGCCTGGGCTTGATGCTCGACGCGCGCTTCCCGCGCGACGAGGAGGTCAAGAACCGACAGGGTTTTTCCGTGGGCGGGGAAAGTGGGAGCGCACCGCCCTCCGCCTAAGCCTCCGCTACGGCGCCGGAGACCCTTTCTGGTTCCAGCGCCTCCCCCACGGCGTGCAGGTGGACATCGTGGCCATGGAGCAGCTCGACCTGGAGGACCTCGACCAGCGCCGCCGGAAGGCGGGCGGCGCCGCCGGCGGCAACCCCAACTCCCCGTTCGCGCGGGCGGCCACGGCGCTCGAGGCGCGGCGCCAAGGCAGGGGCTGACATGATCACGCGCTACACCACCGGCAACGCGACGGTCACGCTCTCAGGAGACGCAGAGCGAATCGTGCGCGCGGCGCTTGAGGCGGCCGGCGGGGAGACCGTCCGCGTCCTCGAGACCGCTGCCCAGGAGGTGGCCGACAAGGCCCGCAGCGACTGGTACGGCCCCAACGGCGTGAAGCGGCGGACGGGTCGGTCCGGGCAGATCGAGGTTGTCACCACGGTCTCGGACACCGAGGTACGCGTGTCCGTCGGCTCCACCGACCATCGAAAGGACGGCAAGGGAAAGTGGGTTCCCGCGGTGGTGCGCCGTCCGGGACCGCTCGCGACCGAGCCGAAGCCCGTCAGCCGCGGCGAGTGGTGGGCGTGGAAGAAAGCCCGCAAGCCGGTGGGGAAGCCTGGGACGGGCGAGGACGACTGGACCATCCTGGTCCCCACCCAGGGAGGTGACGGTGCCCTCCTGCTGCAGGAGCTCGTGAGGAAGCCGATGCGCGCGAAGATCCGCGTCGTCACGCCTGAGCTCGGTCGCACGATCGCCGCCAGGTCGGGAGGGGCGTGATGGCCGAGAACGTCATTGGCATCGACATCGTTGCCCGCCTCGACCAGTTCCGGGCGGAGATGGAAAAGCTGCCGGACATCACATCGGCCCAGGCCAAGGCCATGTCGGCGCAGCTGTCGAAGGAGATCAAGGCGGCGGAGGCGGCGGCCAAGCGGGCGGCGGCCGCGGGAAAGGACGCCAGGGGTGCGTTCGACCGGATGGGCGAGGCCAGCGGCAAGGCGGGTTCAGGCGCCGCGAAGCTCGCCGGCGCCCTCGACATGGTCGCCCCCGGCGCGGGTGGGGCCGCCCGCGGTGTGGCGGACCTGGCCGACGTCGCGGAGGTCGCGGCCGAGGCCTTCGGCACCCTGGGCCCGGTCGCGCTCGCCGGCGCCGCCGCCGTCGCGGTCGGCGGCGCTGCCTTCCTGGAGTACGAAGCGAACGCAGAGCGGGCGCGCAAGAAGCTCGAGGCGATCCAGACGGATGCCGACCAGGCAGCGGAGGCCGTGCGCAAGCTGCGGGACACCACGCTGGAACTTGCGGTGGCGAACGGGACGCTGAGCGAGACCAACGCGAAAATCATCCAGGGCACGCTGGACGCGTCCGACGCCTACGTCACGAGCATCGAGGACAACAGGAAGGCGCTGGACCAGCTCTACGCCGACCAAACCCGGCTGACGAGCCAGATCGACGAGCTGTCCGCCGCACAGGACGACAATTTCGACGCCTCCAATCGAGCCGCGACGGGACACGCCAACTCCGCAGCGCGGCTCAACGCGCTACGCGCCGAGCTCAGGGCGACCAACGAGGAGATCGCGCGCAACGAGGAGGCCATCCGCGGCCAGGCCGGGGCCTTCTTGGCGCAGGACGATGCGACCACCAAGCTGACCCTCCAGCTGCGCGAGAACGCTGAGGCCGAGGAGCGAGCCAAGGCCGCGGCGGACGCGCGCGAGAAGGCCGCCGCTGAGGCCGCCCGAGCGGCGGCCGCGCGCCAGGCCATGTTCGTCACCGACGCCGAGCAACAAGCCTGGTACAACCAGTTCCTGCTCGACCTGGCCAAGGAGAAGGAGGACGCGGAGAAGGCCGAGGCGGAGGCCGCGAAGAAGGCGGCGAAGGACCGCGCCGACGCCGAGAAGAGGGCCGCCGAGGAGGCGGAGAAGGAGCTGGAGCAAATCGGCCAGGCGACCGACCAGCTTGCCGGGTACGTCACCGACGCCGTGGGCGCGATGCAGTCCGGGTTCGAGTCCGCCTACTCCGCGGCAGCCCGGAACATTACGCTCCTGAACGACCAGCTCGCCGCTGGCGAGGACTACTACACGGACGCGCAGAAGGAAGCGCTGAAGGAGCGCATCGAGGCGCAGGAGGACGCGGCCCGCGCTGCGTTCGAGGCCCAGAAGATCGCTGCGATGTCCACGGCCGCGATCAACACGGCGCTCGCGGTGTCGCAGTCCCTGGCGTCCGCACCCTGGCCCTACAACATAGGTCCGGCTGGCTTTGCGTTCGCGGCCGGCGTGGCGGAGGAGGCGGTCATCGCGTCGGAGACGCCTGCGTTTCACTCCGGCGGTCTGCAGCCGGACGAGTCCACGGTCCGGATGCAGCCCGGCGAGTTCATGGTGTCGAAGCAGGGCGTCAGCGCCGCCGGCGGGCGGGAGGCCTTCGACCGCGCCAACGCGGGCGTCAGCGGTGCCCTGGGCGGGCGAGGCGACGTCTACGCCATCACCGCCTACCGACATACGGCCCAGGTCGCCCGCTACGAGGCTGATCGACTCTCCCGCAACTCCCCGACGATGCAGGAGATCTCCAAGGGCCGGACGCCCGGATTGCGAGGGCTCTGATGGCTGGAAGTGCGCTCACCCGCCCCACACTCCGCGGCCTGGTGATCCCGGAGCCGCTCATCTGCGCAGCCAACCTAGACGCGGACGAATCCTCCTACACCGAGGCCGGGCCCCGGGTCGGCGTGGCCGTCGCCCAGGACGACTCGGCGATGGTGCTCGACGCGTCGGGCACCCAGTCCGCCGGCGGCACCCTCGAGGTCCGCACCCAGCGAGCGGGCATGCCGGCCGGGCAGGAGGCGTCGTTCGTATGGCGCGCCGGCGCCGCCCAGGACTGGCGCGGTTGGAACCCCCCGTGGATCTTCGACGACTGGGCGTGGATCAACCGGAGCACCACGGCGGACAAGTGGCACCACCCGCACGCGGTGACCCTCGACGACGGGACGCTGCTCGTCGCGGTGGTGCAGGACCTCCGATACGTCGTGGCCTACACGGTCACCACCGCCAACGCGGCCACGCCCGTCACCGTGTTCGATCATGGGTCCACCGGGACCTACTCGATGCAGCCGACGCTCGTCCGGCTGCCGTCCGGCCGCATCCTGTGCTTCTTCTGGCGGGAGATCGACGCCACCCACTACCAGGTCCAGATGGAGTACTCCGACGACAACGGAGCGACCTGGAGCACCGGCGCCCGGGCGTGCCTGCCCGCCTCGGTCGGGGCGACGCCGCGGCGCCTGCGCGGCGCCTACGCCAACGACCAGGTCCTCCTTCTCGCGTGGCGCACGAACGGCACAAGCGAGGAGATCACGCAGTACGCAAGCGCCGACCTCGGGTGCTCCTTCACCGCGGTGGAGACGCGCAGCGACACGGACCGGGGGTACCCGGAGATCGCCGTCGTCGACAACGTGTTCGTCTGCGCGTGGATCGGCGGCGGCCTCACGCTGGGCTCGACCGCCACGTACGTCCCGATCGTCTCGCGCATCGCCAGCGCCTTCCAGGCGCTGTCCACGGCCGAGCAGGTCCTCGGCGTCGACGCCGTCTCGACGACCGAGTACGCGACCGTGGGCGGCGGCATCTACACCGACGGCGAGCTCACCCTGGCGCTTGACGAGGACGGCTGCCTGTACCTGCTCGGCCGCTCGATGTCGTCGCAGCTGCTGTACTTCACCCGCTCCACAGACGGCGGCGTGACCTGGTCTGGGCTGGAGCTCCACGTATTCCGGCTCTGGGACGACGCGGGGACGTACCTGACCGAGATGTCGATGACGTTCTCGATTGGGCGGGTGGCCGTGCTGTCGACGAACGTTGCGACCCCGGCGACGTCGGGGCCCTCCCTGTCGATTGTGTGGGGCGGGGGCTACACCTCCCAACCCTGCCCGCTCGACACCGACGAGATCGCCGATCCGGCGAACGTGTCCGGCTGGGACGTCGTGTACGCCCCCTTCGACAAGCCGGGCGATCTGGTGACGTGGACGAAGACGGCGACGGGCGCAGCGACGGAGACGCTGACGTCGTCGGGGCTGCAGCTCGATACCACCAGCCCGGACACGATCTACTACTCGAAGTCGCTGACCATCACCCACGCCGATGGCATCGACGTGGAGGCGCGGCTGAACCCCTCGAGCTCCGTGTCCGCGATCGAGCTGCGGATCAGCGACGCAACGCCGCTCCAGTACGAGGTCCGCGTCCAGATCTCCACCACGGGGCTCAGCCTCTACGACATCGGCGCCGGCGCCACCGTGGGGTCCGTCACCACGACGCTCGGCGCCGGTCTCCGGGTCCGCGTGTCGGTGAGGGGCTCCGCGGCCGTGCTGGCCTACCGGACGACCTCCACGGACTGGACGGAGATCACCTGCACGGCCCTCACCGGAACGGCGGCCAACGCCGGAGGCCGGCTCCGCTGGGGCACCATCACCGGCGCGACGTCGTCGGTGATCTGGCGCTACCTCGCCTACAACAACGGTGACTCCATCGTCGGCCGGACGGCGCCCGACAATTTCCTCGGCCGCTGGTACGGCCCGGCGCCGGTCTCCGTGGACGACGGGGTCAAGATCCAGGCGCGCGGGGGGTTCAGCTACCAGGGTGAGGGCTGGGACATCGCGGCCCGCTACGACTACCCGATCGAGAACCTGTTCACGACGGCTCGCTCGTCGCGGCGCCAGGTGTGGCGCTCGGCGACGGACGCTGCGGACCAGGAGATCGTCTGGCGGGTGGACGGCCAGGGGGAACCGCTCATGCAGTCGCCCCTGCTCGCGGTGTCGCTGCTCGGCGCAAACTTCTCCGCCGCCGAGATCTGGGGCAAGACGCTGCTGGGGGCCTGGACGAAGATCGGGGACATCTCGCTGGTGTGGCAGTCGGGCCTGAAGTTCACCCGCGCCGGCACCCGCGTGTTGTGCGACACCTCGGGTGGCAGCGCAGTCCCCGACTACCTCTACCGCAACGCCCTCAAGGGCGGGCACTTCCGTCTCGCCGCGGGGCAGGTCCGCGCGATCGAATCCAACTCGGACGGCGTGTGGAACGCCTCCGCGACGGCGGCGACGTCGCGGATCACGCTGTCGGGCGTCCAGATCACCGACGACGCCAGCGGCAGCGGCGGACAGATCTGGCTGCGCGACGTCGTCGCGCTCATCCCGTACACGACCTCCTACACCTGGCTGAAGCTCAAGATCCCGACCATCACCACGGCAGAGGGGTACTTCACGTGCAAGCTGATGGTCGGGGCGGCGTACGTCTGGGGCTCCGAGTACGGCCTCCCGTGGGCGCGGGAGCTGAAGACCTACGTCGAAACCACGGAGGGCCGCACTGGAATCCGCTCCATGCGCCAGACCGCGCCTCCGCGCTACGCGGTCGAGGTCTCGTGGCCCGACGGCGTCGACACCAGTGGCATCGCCATGGAGGAGCCGCCCACGCCGTCCTGGGTGGTCGGCTGGAGCGGCGGGACGCCGACTGCGAACTATGGGGACACGCCGTACTCCGTCCCGGGGCTCCTCGAGGAGCTGCAGGGCGCGGTCACGCCGGTGGTCGTGTTCCGCGGCGCCACCCTGCCGGCGAGCTCGACCACGGTGTCGCTGGTCAAAAACCCCGCCCTCATCGTCTACGGCAGCATCGTCACCGACACCCTGCGCGTCGACAACGTCATCGGCACCGAGGCCTTCGACGAGTTCCTCCGCGTCGGGACCGTCCGAGTCGAGGAGCTGACGTGAGCGGGCGCTACACGCCCGACCAGGGCGCCACCGCCTGGTGGCTCCTGGACATCACCTGGGCCGGCCGCGTGTGGCGCATCGCGGATTCGGAGGTGGTGCCGGTGAACGCCGACCGGGACGCCCTGAAGTACTTCCCCGGGCTCAGCGCTCCGGACGTGTCGGAGGAGCTGGCCGATCCGGCGGACGGCACGGCGGCCTCCGTGTCGGTATCCCTCGAGGTCCTCTTTCCCGAGGACGTGCCCGCCCTCGTCGCCGCTGGCTTTGACCTGTCCTCGGCACGAGCCCAGCTCTCCCGCTGGGTGGAGGGGACCGCGTACGAGAAGCGCCGCGTCGTCATCGACGGCGTGATCGAGGATCCGGACTACGGCGAGCCGCACGAGGCCGTAGCGCTCACCCTGGAGATGGCGCCGTGGCTCGAGGAGAGCGAGATCCCGGCCGCCGACCAGGCCGTGGCGGGCGCCAACTTCGACGACGACATGATCCTCAGCCTGGCGCCGGAGGAGCTCGGCCTGGCGTACCCGATCATCTACGGCCGCCCGGGCGTCGTGAGCACCTCGATCGCGTCCACCGGGTGGATCACGGGCTCCGAGGCGGTCTGGGTGGATCACCGAGACACCCCCGATGGTGCGACGGCCAACCGCGGCGACCTGTCGATGGTGATCGCGGGGCACCACGTGTCGGCCACCACCGTCTACGTCAACAACGCCGACTTCACGGAGGGGCGGCGCTTCCTGGTCCGGAACACCCACGACAACCGCGGCCAGCCGATCGCGGTCGTGGGCTGGTGGTACACCAAGGCCTCCACCGACGACGAGTGGACCTACTCCCCCACCGGGACCTACACCTACGGCGCCAGCCCCATCTGGGCGCTCGGCGCTGCGGCCTCGGACATCGACGCGACCTACCACGTCGACGACGGGGTGTACCGGCGAATGTGGGTGGGCTGGCGCGACGAGGAAGACCTGACGGCAGGCGGGAAGCTCGGGCCGGGCGGTGCGCTCATTCGCAACGCGGCCGACGTGATCTACGACCTGCTGTCGGCGAGCACCTCCGGAGTGGATCGTGGGCGGTTTGCCACCGCGGCGCCGCTTCTGGCTCGCTTCAACCTCGATTTCCAAATCAACGCCCGGGTGAAGCCCTGGGATTTCCTGCGGTCCTCGGTGCTTCCGCTCCTGCCCGTGTCCCTCTACACGGGCCCGGGTGGCGTGGCACCCGTCGTCTGGCGCTACGGGGCGCCGGCGTCCATGGCGGTCGCACGCCTCGACACCGCGCTGGATCCAACGCTTGAGCGCGTGTCCCGGGTGACCGTGGACCGCTCGAAGATGGTCAACGACATCTCCGTCAACTACGCCCGGTCGGCGAGGACGGGCAACTACTGCGCTGTGGCGAGGCTCCGCGGCGACTACGTCGACGCCGCCGACACCACGACGGGTCTGCTGGATCCCTTCTGCGCAGCGTCCCAGCGGAGGTACCGCCGCAAGGACGGGGGCCCCCTCGTCGTCGAAGCCTCCCTGGATGCGTCCGTCATCTGCGACACCACCTCCGCGATCGCCGTCGCCCAGTGGCGGGCTGCCGCGTTCGCGCTCGCACGCACGTGGGTCGACTACGAGGGCTCCGAGCAGCGGTACGGGTACCTCGAGCGCGGCTCCGTCGTCCTGCTCAGCGACGAGGCGGTGTACCTCCAGGAGGCGGTCTGCATCGTGACGGGGCTGGTGCCGATCGGCGGTGGTCGCCTGCGCATGCGGCTCTACCGGCAGCACGACCCTGCCCGTGACCTCGTGAGGACCTGATGGGCACCACCGTCTACCCCGTGCGCATCATCCGCGGCACCGACGCCACCTACGAGGTCGGCAACGAGCTGATCATCGACGGTGGCACCTGGAGCCGATCGGGCAAGCGGGTCACGCTCACGCTGCCCGCCGGCGGCGGCGACGTCACGGGCGACACCTCGAGCACCACCGGCCACCTGGCGGTGTTCAGCGACGGGACCGGCAAGGCGATCGAGGACAGCGGGGTCGCCTTGTCCGACCTGGCGCTGGACTCCGACCTTGCCGCCGAGGCGGTAGCGCGGGCGGCGGCCGATGCTGCGCTACAGCCTCTTGACGCCGACCTCACCGCCTACGCCGCCCTCACGAGCACCGGCGTTGTCGTGCGCACCGGGTCGGGCACGGTGACGACGCGCACCGCCTCCCAGACGCTGAGCGCCGACGGGACGATGACGGCGGACGTCGGCCACCTCCGGGTCACGGCCGCCTGCGTCGTCACCCTGCCCGCCGTGTCCAGCTGCACCATCGGGGTCTCGACCGTGATCACGGTGGAGAGCACCTCGGAGATCATCGTCCAGCTCGCCCCCAACGCGAGCGACAAGATCGAGGGCGCCGCGCTGGCCGGGCTCATCGCGACCCGAGGCGCCTACATCCTGACTCCCACCGTCGCGAACAAGTGGAGCCTGGCCGCCGTCAGGGGCCTCGCGCAGTGGGTTCACGCGTCCTACGACCTCACGACCGCGGCAGGTGCGTCTCCGTGGACGATCGGCGGCTCGACGTGGACGGACATCAGCTCGGCGTCGTCGAGCGTCGTTGCGTCGTCGGGGCTACAGGCGACGGCCAAGAGCTCGTCCGCCTACTTCAGCGTCGGCACGGCGGACTGCGCGGTGGTGCGCACACCGCTCTCCGGCGTCGTCGATGGGTGGTCGCGCCCCCTGACCGCCGAGCGGACGTTCTGGGTCTTGACGAAGTGCAGCAAGACCACATCGGTCGGGGGGTCGTCACCGGGCGTGATCGTGGCGCTCGCAGGATCGGCGCTTAGCGGCACTCCGCGGATTGGCATGGACGACAACGGGGCGACGACGACCGTGTCCATCAAGGCGCGTGACGGGTCGGGCTCGCGGACTGAGTCCTCGACGACGTCGAGCGCCACCGCCGCCGGGTGGCTCGGGGTGCTGTGGGAGGGCTCCTCGCGACGCGTGGGGGCCGGCCTGCGGTCGACCGCGCCGTCTGGGTCGCCCGGCGCCGCGTCAGGATGGTGGCCCCGGACCTACCGGTTCAGCGAGGACTTCGCCGTCGGTCAGGACTACTGGGGCTTCCGGTGGGACCTTGTCAACCTCACGGACCTGCACATCGCCCAGGCGAACACGACGACCGGGTCGAAGTTCACCTTCACGGAGTTCGTGTTGCTGGCGCAGATCGGGAGCATCGGTTGACGTGGCGCGCGGCTGGTGCCCGCTGGGACCTCCTTGCCGAGGACCACCCGATCGACGACTACGAGCGCGCTCCGATCGGCGAGGTCGGGTGCGTGGACGGCGCCTGGTACGGCGCCCCGACCGGAGTCCTCGTCTACGACCAGGACGGCTGGCACGTCCCGACGGCGGACGGCCCAGTCGGTGCCGCGGCTCAGCTCGCGGCGGCGCTCGGTCTGGAGCTGCCCGATTTCCCGGAGGAGTCCGATGCCACCCCGTCCTGAGCTCGACGAGCCTTCGCTCTACGACCCGCCTCCACGGCCGCCGGGGCTATCGGAGGCCGACGCCTACATGGCGGAGGTGTACGCCCATGGCGTGCGCCACCAGGAGACGAGCGCCCAGGGCCGGCACCGAGAGCTGCTCCGCGTCCTGGGCCGCGGGGGCGAGCGCGGCCCGGGCTTGTCGGGGTGGCTGTCCGCGACGCTGGGGCGCCTGCCGGCCTCAGTCCAGTCTGGGATGGTCCTCGGTGTCTTCTGGCTGCTGACCCAGCTCGGTGGCGCGCTCTACGAGCACCTCACCGGGCGGGCGCCCCCGCAGCCCTCCCAACCCACCTACCCGTCGCAGCTCGGTACCCCGGCAGCTGCGGCCTCGACTCCCCCGGAGGCTCCGTGATCGGATCCGTCGTCCTCTGCCCCGGCCACGGCGACCGCGAGCCTGGGCGCACCTGGGACCCGGGCGCTGTCCACGGAACGCTCCAGGAGCGCGCCCTGACTGGCCGCGTCTGCGAGCTCGGCGAGCCCATCCTCCGCGCCGCCGGCGCCGAGGTCCTCGTGCACGACGGCCCGGGCTACGCCCGCGAGCACGATACCGCGGTGGCCTGGCTGGACGCTCGCCCGGGCCCCGGCCTCTACTGCTCGGTGCACGCGAACATCGGCGGCGGGGACTACGTGCTCGTGCGCCCGGACTTCCGCAGCCAGGCCGGCCGGCGGGCCGCCGCGGCCATCGGCGACAGCCTCGAGGATCTGCCGGAGGTGCGAGCGTTCCGCACGGACGAACTGTACCCGTCCGCCAGCGAGGCCTCCCGCGCCCACCGGAGGCCCGTCGCCGGCAGCTGGGAGTGGTGGACCCGCGGCTGGGTGTGCATCTCCGGGCTCTGGGAGGCCCAGCGCGCCCCCGGCGTCCTCGTCGAGCTCGGGTTCCTCGACAGCCGGGCGCACGCCGCGCTCTGGACCGACGAGGGCCTGCTCCGCGTCGCGGACCGCCTGGCGGCCGGCGTCACGTCCTACCTCGCCGCCGAGGCCGCGCGCCGGGCGGCGTGACCATCTGGCCGCGTCCGCCGGCCCTCCAGCGCGGACAAGGAGATCCACATGTCCCTCGGTCCCGCGGCCTCTGTCGGCCGCATCGTCCACGTCAACCTCGGGCGCGACACACGCCCCGGCCACGCCACCGACGAGCGGGAGCACGTGCGCCCCGCCATCGTCGTCCGAACCTGGGGTGACACCCCGGAGAGCGCCATCAACGTCCAGGTCCTCGCGGACGGGTCCAACGACGTCGGCCTCGAGTACCTCGTGACCAACAAGCGCGACCCGGAAGCTGGGCCGGTCTGGCTGACCTCGATCCTCCAGGGCGAGGGCGTCGGCCAGTGGCGGTGGCCGCCGCGGGTCTGACCGTCAGCCCCTCGGCGGCCGCCCGCGGCGGGCCGGCAGACCCATGCCCCAGCGGAGCTGCTGCACGGTGCGTAGGGTGGCACCGAGGGCCTCGGCAATTTCCGCCGTCGAGCGCCCCTCGGCGTGGAGCTCGCGGAGGCGGTCTCGGTCGACCACCGGTGCCGGGTCGAGCACCCAGCGCATCGCCTGCCGGCGGCGGCGGACGGCCCCTGCTGTCCTGCCCCGAAGCTGGGCGGCGATGGCCTCGTCGGTGAGGCCGGCTTTCCATCCGACCTGGACGACTGCGTCCTCGTGGTCCGTCCAGGCGTCGCTCTGGTTGGACATGGCTCAAACCGGGAAAGCAAGCCAGAGGGTGCGCCCGGAGCGCCAGCCGTCTCGATCGGCGCTGAGGTGGACCTGCACCCCGTGGCGGCGGCTGCCGAGCGCGCCGTACTTGACGGTCTGGCGAACCGCCGGCAAGGCCAGGCCTTCGTCGTCGTCAGACATCGCGACCGCGCTCTTGAGCGCCTCGCGAGGGAGTGATGCGAAGGCGCGCACGAAGTCGAGGTCGGAGAGGGTGGCGATGGTGGTGTCGGTGGCGGCGCTCATGAGGTCTCCAGGTTCCGGGCGGTTGGTTCTTCTCTCGCCGCGGTGAAGACATCATATATTCAATGCGGCCCGGCGACAAGGGCCGCGATGAAGATTTCAATCACTTTCAGTGGGCCGGGTCGTCGGGACTGACGCCGCGTTTGTCCGATGCCGGCGTCAGGGCGCGTCAGGCTCCATGGGGGTCTCAGCCCTGACGGGGTCAGGGCGGCGGATCCAGGATCACGATTCTGACGTGATCGTAGAGGCGTCTCGGTTACACCGAGTAGGCACGCGCACAGGCCGATGGTGTCGCCGTTTGGGGGCGCGACGTCAGGGTGAGCGTCAGGGTTCCCCAGGCCGTCGGAAGGCCAGGACGGCGTCCGTCGGCTGGGGGGCGATGGAGCGGGCCTGGACGGCGACGCGGCGCGCGGGCTCCAGGGCGGATCGGTAGTGGGCGCGCCGGACCGCCTCGCTGTTGCCGAGCTGGGCGCTGGCGGAATGCTCGTCGACGCCGGCGGCGGCGAAGGCGTCCGCGGCGGCGAAGCGCACCGTGTGGGCTGCCCACCTGGAGACCTTCGCCGCGTCCATCGCGGGGTACACGACCCGCGCCCACCACCCGCTGGTGATGGACGAGGGCGTCATCGGCCAGACGTGGTCCGTCGGCGCCAGGGTCTCTCCAGCGGCGCGCCGGGCCTCGAGGTAGGCCTCGACCACGGCGACGGTCCCCGGGTCGACGACGACCTCTCGGCGCCCGGTCTTTGCGGCGCCCTCGTGGGAGCCGTAGACCACGATGCCGCGGTCGGGGTGCCAGTCGCCGAGCTCCAGGTGCGCGAGCTCGCCGATGCGCGGCGACGTCGCCCAGTGGAGCACGTACGCGGCCACCTGCCAGGCGTCGGCGCCGAAGCGCGCCTCGAGCTGGCGGAGCACCTTCACCCCCTCGTCGAGGGTGGGCACGTGGCGGACGGGGCGCTCGACGCGGAGGCTCGGCGCCTGCCACGGCAGCGGTGCCACCATCTCCTCCCGGACCCCCCAGGACCACGCCGCGGCGGCAACGGCCAGGTAGAGCCGGGTGGTGGAGGGCGCGAGGCCGACGTCCTCGTCGGAGCCTGGGCGGCGAAGTAGGGCGTCACGGAGCTCACGGGCTTGGGCCGCGAGGGCCCGGGCCCCCTCGGGACACGGCCAGGCCTGCACGTAGAAGAGGAGGCCGGCGACGACCTTCTCGTAGTCGGCGATCGTCCGCCGCGTCGGTCGCCCCGTGGCCTCGCTCTCCTTCCGCCAGTCGGCGAGGGCTGCGCCAAGGAGCTGCCCCCAGGTCGTGGCCACCACGGTCACCCGGGCGTCGCCGCGCCCGAGGCCGGCGATGGCGATGTGGGCCTCGTGCTCCACGTCGCGCTCGAGGTGGCGTCCGATGGACCGGGTGCGCTGCTGCCCCTTCTCCCCGGCCGGGTACCACTCCAGGCGCCAGCGGCGCTTCCCCTGGTCGTCCTCCTCGTCCATCGCCCGCACGGTGTAGGAGCCCAGGGTCTTCACGGGAAGGGCCTTCTTCTTCGCCATGGTGGTCCTGTGTCCGTGGAGCGGCTTAGCCCGTGGCGGCGCGGCGGCGGGGAAGGCCGGGCTGGCGGGGGGTGACCTCGGCGATGGCGCGGAACGGCGCCGGCGCCGGCGGCGTGGAGCTCCCGATCGCCGGGGCCTCGGTGTCTGCGCGCAGCAGGTCCCCATAGCGGTAGCGGAGCTGGCCGCGGGCGGACGTGCCCCGGAGCGGCCGCGTCCGGAGCATGAGCTTCGACGCATCGAGGTCGGAGAGCACGAAGACCTCGGCGACCTCCGAAGCCAGGAGTACGGCGTCGGCGCCGGCGGCGAGGCGGACGGCGAGATCGGCTCTCATTCGCCGCTCCGGGGTACGCCGACGACGAGCGACCACCGGGTGACCTCGGTGGTTGCGTCGCCGGCGTACCCGGTGTTCACGCGGCCTCCGCCAGGCCGATGACGTCGCCGTAGCCGTAGCCGTAGCCGTAGCTGTAGCCGTCGCCGTAGCCGTAGCCGTAGCCGTCGCCGTCGCCGTAGCCGTCGCCG
>CAZWRK010000083.1:10674-18465 GCA_964635875.1 uncultured Aquaspirillum sp. | reverse complement strand
AAAAATTAAGGTGTTACACCGTCCCGCCAATCGTCAAACCGCCATCAATCCGTAACGTCGGCTGCCCCACCCCAACCGGTACACTTTGACCTTCTTTGCCACAGACACCAACACCCGAATCCAGCATCATGTCATTACCGATCATCGACACATAATTCAGCACCGCCGGGCCATCGCCAATCAACGTTGCGCCCTTCACCGGATACTGCAATTTACCGTTTTCGACTTTCCACGCCTCGCTTGCAGAAAACACAAATTTCCCGCTGGTAATATCGACCTGACCCCCGCCAAAATTCACCGCATAAATACCGTCTTTCACCGATGCGATAATTTCTTCGGCCTCCAAGTCGCCGCCCATCATGAAAGTATTCGTCATGCGCGGCATCGGAATGCTGGCGTACGATTCACGACGGCCATTGCCGGTCGGAGCCACGCCCATCAAGCGCGCATTCATGGCATCTTGCATATAGCCTTTCAAAATGCCGTCTTCAATCAATACCGTGCGTGAAGTCGGATTGCCTTCATCGTCGATATTCAACGAGCCACGCCGATCGGCAATCGTGCCATCGTCCACCACCGTCACCCCTGCCGCCGCGACCCGTTGCCCGACTTTACCGGCAAACGCCGACGTACCCTTGCGATTGAAATCGCCTTCTAAACCGTGACCAATCGCCTCGTGCAGCAACACCCCCGGCCAGCCATTGCCGAGCACCACCGTCATCTGCCCCGCCGGAGCCGGTCGCGCCTCCAAATTCACCAAGGCTTGATGCACCGCTTTCTTGGCATAACTCATCAAAACTTCGTCGGTAAAGTAGGCAAAATCAAAACGACCGCCGCCACCCGCGCTGCCTTGTTCACGGCGGCCTTGCTGCTCGGCAATCACCGTAATCGACAAGCGCACCAATGGCCGCACATCCGCCGCCCGACGGCCATCCCGACGTGCGATGTACACCACGTCATATTCGGCCGCCACGCTCGCCATCACCTGCAACACCCGTGGATCAATCGCCCGCGCCATCTTTTCAATTTTTTCGAGCATGGCGACTTTCGCCACCGCATCCAAGCTCGCAATCGGATCGAGCGCCGAATACAAGGTATGCCCTTGCACCGCCTGCGCCGCCGCCACCCGACCATCGCCGCCCACGCTCGAAATGGCGCGGGTCGCTTGCGCTGCCGCCTGTAAGGCACTCAAGCTAATGTCGTCCGAGTAGGCAAACGCGGTCTTTTCCCCCGACACCGCCCGCACCCCAACCCCTTGGTCGATATTAAAGCTACCGGCTTTCACAATGCCTTCTTCGAGACTCCAACCCTCGCTGCGGGTGTATTCAAAATACAAATCGGCATCGTCTAGCGCGTGGGCGTTGAGGGTCGAAAACACCGACTCAATCGCCGCATCATCAATGCCCGCAGGCTCCAGCAATGTCGAGCGGGCTACGCTCATCAGATCATGATTCATCAATTAACTTTCCTTGAAAACACGGTGGCGCAGCGCGGGTAAACGCGTGCGAATAGATTCGGTTAATGTCATCGAGAGGTCCGCGCAGACCACCCCTTCGCCGCTCGGCAGCTCGGCCACAATCCGTCCCCACGGGTCGATAATCATGCTGTGGCCGTGAGTTCGGCGGCCATTTTGATGCAGGCCGCCCTGTGCCGACGCAATCACATAACACTGATTTTCGATAGCACGGCTGCGCAGCAGCGGCTCCCAATGCGCCTCGCCGGTGGTCGCGGTAAATGCTGCAGGCAAGACAATTGCGGCCAGTTCGCCCATGCCTCGAAACAGTTCGGGAAAACGCAGATCATAACAAACCGACAAACCAACCCGCCCAAATGGGGCTTCGACGACCGTGCGCGTATGACCGGCCACAATCGAATCAGCTTCGGCATAACGTTCGCCCAAACCAGAAAACCCAAACAAATGAATTTTGTCGTAACGGCTCACACATTGCCCGCTCGGGTCAAACACTAAACAACTATTCCAGACTTTATCCGATACGCCTGCATCAAGCGGAATCGTGCCGCCGACCAAATAAATACCGTGCTGCTGCGCCAATTCGGCCAACGTTTCCTGCATCGGCCCCTGCCCAAAGACCTCGCGCACCGCAACTTTATCGCCATCATGCTGGCCCATCAGCGCGAAATACTCGGGCAACACCACCCACTGCGCGCCCTGTGCAGCCGCCTCGGCGACCCATTCCCGCGCCCGCGCCAAATTGTCGGCGACGACAGTACCCGACACCATTTGTACGGCGGCAAATTTGACTCCCTGCGAGTCTTGATTAAGGTTTGCGTCCATGTTTGTCCTGTTCTGTGGATTCGCTCACGCGCCGCACTTGCGGATCATTCAAACGGCCACTGACTTCATAGGTCAGACTTAACAACCGGCCAAAAGGATTATCAAAAGCTTTTTGCGCGGCCAACGCCGCCATGCCCATCACCGGATTCGCCAGCACCGCCCCCGCCAAAGCCAAACTGCCCGACAGTTTCGGTTCAATTTCAATCCGCATCTGCTGCACTTCGTTGACTAAGTCTAGCTCGCCACGCATCGCAATATTGGCAATCGCGCCCGAGACGTGCACCCCTGCTTCGCCCGTGCGCGCCCGTCCTTGGTGAAAATACGCGGTACCCGCTAAACGATCAAACGCCATGCCTTCGCCAAACACATCCCGAAAATCTAAACGCAGGCGACGCAGCACCGATTCCAAGCTAAAAATGCTCAATAGTTTGGCCGCACCGGGTTGAACGTGGGCAAACGCGCCTTGCTCCAAGGTCAGCTGCAACGTGCCATCCAGACTCGGTAAATGCAGCGGCAACGTGCCGTCGCCCCAGCGCAACTGTCCCGACAGCACCCCTTTGCCCTGCACCAGCGCCGAACTTCCGCTCATGCGCTCCACAAAGCCCCCAAAATTGCGGCCATCCAAACGCACCGACACCCCCGCACCATCGGGGAGCGCCTGCAAGTGAAGCTGACCATCTGCATTGTTCAGCTGCAAAGATTCAATCGCCCAGCCCTGCCCACGCGGCACCAACACGCCTTCAGCGCGTCCCAAGTCACGGTTGGCATAACGCAAGGCCGTAACCTTCATGGCAATCTCGGGCAAGACTGCAGGGCGATCATGCGCCAGCGGCGGCGGGACAAAAGAGAGCGGGCGAGGCTCGATTTTAGGCAAGGGCAATTGTAAACGGCTGAGGTCAAATGTCAGCTTTTTAAGCCCCGTTGCGAGATGCCCGCGCCCCGCTAACACATCGCTTTGAACCGTCACCCCCCAGCCGCCTTCAGCGGTCGGCGTCAACTGCGCCGAGACATTCGATAGCACCCGATTTTTCAGCTCTAAGCGCGCGGTTTGCAGCTGCGCCCGTAAAGCGGGCATCTCAGAATCGGACGGATCACCCGCAGCAATCACCCCCTCAATCAACGGCCGCCAATCGTCCAACCGAAACACCGGCATCGCCAAATTCAACCGCCACCCCTGCTGAGGCAGCGTCATAGCATCCTGTCGACCGTGCTGCAGTGCGCCCGCAAGAATATGCGCCTGACCATCAAGGCGAAGCGCCAGCTGGGTATCAGCCCCCAAAGACAGCGCCAGCCGGTGCGTGTGTTCGGCGCTCGGGGTGAGCTGCAATTCAAAAGCACGCGCCTCGGTCGCAGCCTTAAAGAGCGGCTCGGGCGCATTCAGCGTGATGCCGGTCAGATCGCTGCGCACGGTCAATTGCTCCAGCCCATCGCCAATGCGGAACTGCGCCCGATAGCCGCTCCGCCCCGACAATAAAGACTGCATAGCCGCAGGCAAAAACGCCGCTTGAATCGCCGCGCTTTCTGCAACGCCTTTTAAATCAAAATCCAATTTGCCATCGGCCCGTGTGACTGCCGACAACCGCGCCGCACCGCCTAAAGTCGACAAAGCAAGGTTCTGAATGGTTGCGCCTTTTTCGGTAAAAGACAGCCGACCGGTCACGTTTTGCGCCTCAGGAATCGGTGCAGGCAAGCGCAAGCGATTACGCTGAAAATCATATTCGCCTTTGACTTGGGTCTGATGCGTTTTGGCCAAAGGAATCCGCAGCCGCAAATTCAGATGGCCGTTACCTTGTGCTTGGCTCTGTTTAGCCAAATGCCCAAGCACCGCATCGAGGGGACTGCTCGCCAAAAATGCAAAGAAATGCTGAGTCGCGCCTTGGGCTTGGCCTTGAACTTCTAACGTTGGGGCATGTTGAGTGATATCGGGCAAGGTTGCGCGCACCGACTGCAGCGCCACGCCTTGAGTACGCGCATGCTGGGCGATAATGTCCATCCGCTGATTGTCGAAAATCAGCTGACCGTCAATATCGGTAATCTCCGGCCAGTCGGGCGCATATTTCAAATTTGCCGCCCGAACTTCCGATTCGACCCGAAACACCCCGCCCCCCTTCTCAAAAGGGAAACGATCCAAATCGCCCTGCAATGTAAATTGGCTGGAGACCACCTCCCCCGAGCGCAACGCCTCGGCCAACCAAGTGCGCGTGTCGTGCCCCGCCTGCAACGGCAAATAAGCGTGTACCCGATTCGCCTTGGCCCGCGACAACTGCCCCGAGAAATCAATCGTACCGGCGTGCTGTGGCTGCCATTGGTAACGCCCCGCCACTTCGCCCGCGACATCAGCATTGGCAAACGCGACCCGTCGCACGTCCAAATTCACGCCCGAGGCTTGCCGTTGCCAATTGACCTCGGCCTGAAGTTCATCAAATTGCAGCGGTGCAGCAAACACCGCAGGCAGAATCAGCTGGCTTTTTTCAAACGATTTCAGGGCCAACGCGCCGTCGGCCTCGGTGAATTTCATCGAGCCGGATAAACCAGACACGGTTGGCAAAATCGCATTGCCCTGCCAACCCAAACGCCGAAATTGACCCGAAAATTGATAGCGCGACGGCGTCGGCAATTCGCCTTGCCAACTCAGGCGCGCCGTTTCGATAAAACCACTCGGGGAAAAATGCTTCCACACCGGCGTTTGGTCGAGCGGTAAGCGTCGGAAAATCGGCCCCAAGGCTTCCAAATCCAAGCGATCGACACTTAAAAAGCCGTCGCCATTGCGCCCCGCCATCCATTCCGCTTCGACCGAAGCCCGATCCAACAGTACCCCGCTGGCGGTTTTGGCGACCAGATCTTGGGCGCGCAATTGCCAGCGCCCCGAGGGTAAAACCTTAAATAATACTTGTCCGGCCAACTGCGGCAGCAGTAACGGCTCCTCTTCGGGACTCAGGCGCACGCTGACATCTTGAATCGCAAAATTCGCTTCTAAGCGGCTCAATGCACCGCGTTCAAAATCAATCCGCAGACGGGTTTGGCCTTGGCCTGCGGGGACGCTGCGCATCCATGCCAAATAGCGTTGCCATGCCGAAAACTGCGCACCGCCAATATCTAACTCAAAATGCCCGCGCCACGTTTCCCATTCGGCCAGATGGTCGCCTTGCCACACCAAGCGCGCGCGCAAATGTCCGACCCAGTCATTGGGCGGGGTCGCAGTGAGCTGTAAATCATGGGTAAACCAGCCGCGTTCAAGGCTAATTTCGCCGTCTTGCCATTGCATACCCACCAGCCCCGCTTGGGCATCCGACCACGTCAGACGGGCACGGTGAATGCGAATTTGTTCTTGCTGTAATAGCCAGCTAACAAACTGCCCATCCGACGACCCCTTGCTGAGATCGATCCCATTCAGCCACAGCCGCCCCTGCGCATCGCGGGCCAAATCCACCGAAGGCGAATCTAAATCAAGGCGTGCAAATTGCGGCGACCACGTCAGCAGACTCGACCACGCGAGTTCGGCTTGTAAATGGCGCAAAGTCAGGGCGGGGCCACCGGCAATCGCCGCAAGGTGAAATTGATTGAGATCAAGACGAATCCGCCCCGACGACGACCAACCGGCTTGGAGTTGACCGATGGTGATAGGGCGACCCATTTCGGCGCTGAGGCGGCGTTCAAGCTCGGGCTTATACGCGACAATCGCAGGCAAGCCCCACACATGAATCCCCCAGACCGCCAAGACGATCCCGCCCAATAGCCAGCGGCACGCACGCAGCAAGCGACGCAAAGTCGCTAATAAGGGCAAGTGGGCAAAGTAGGTCTTGAGTGTATTCAATTTAATTGGGGGAGAAACCGCTACAATATCGGTCTATCGAATTGGATAACAGGAAGCCGCATTATGCCAGCAAACGCGACCGACCCGCTTGTACGGGCGTGCCAACACAGCGACTATCTCGAACGAATCTTGGCCGCCGATGCCGACCTCAAAGCCTATAGCGCGGCCCGTTTGCACGCGGCATTCGATTGGGCGGAAATGCAGGCCTATATCGAACAATCGCCCCCGCACGATGAAGACAGTCTGAAAAAGCGTCTGCGCAAACTTCGCCAAGCGGTGATGGCACGCCTGATCATCCGCGACATCAACCGCTTTGCGCAGCTCGACGAAGTCGTCACCACCATTAGCGCCTTGGCCGAATTTGCTGTGCAAACCGCGCTGCGCTTTCTCAGCGCCCGCTTGGTCGAAACCCACGGCCAGCCGATTGGCGAAGACAGCGGAGACCCCCAAGAACTGATTGTGGTCGGCATGGGCAAGCTCGGCGGCGGCGAACTGAATGTGTCTTCCGATATTGATTTGATTTTTCTCTATCCCGAAAACGGCGACACCGAAGGCCCGCGCAAGCTCTCGAATCACGAATTTTTCACCCGCTTGGGCAAAAAACTCATCGCCGCGATTTCCGAAGCGACCGCCGATGGTTTTGTGTTCCGCGTTGATATGCGTCTGCGACCGTATGGCGATTCGGGGCCGCTGGTGATGGGCTTCAACGCCTTTGAAAACTATTTGCTGACCCAAGGCCGCGAGTGGGAACGCTACGCGTGGATTAAAGCCAAGGTCATCGCCGGTGCAGAGCAGGATTTGCAAACGCTGGTGCGGCCATTTGTATACCGCAAATATCTCGATTACAACGCCTACGGCGCGATGCGCGGGCTGTACGCACAAATTCAGCGCGAAGTGACGCGGCGCGCCTTGGCCGACAATATCAAGCTCGGTGCGGGCGGCATTCGCGAAATTGAATTTACCTCGCAGGTGTTTCAACTGATTCGCGGCGGCCGCGAAAAATCGCTCCAGCTCCGCTCGACTCGCCAAACCTTGGCCGCCCTCGCCGAGCTGCGGCTGATGGAAACCGAAACCATCGACGAACTGCAAGAAAGCTATGTGTTCTTGCGCGACCTTGAGCATCGGCTGCAGTACCTCGACGACCAACAAACCCAAACCCTGCCGACCCAAGCGCACTATCAGCAACGCATCGCTGACAGCATGGGCTTTGTAGATTGGGACAGCTTTTTGGTCGCACTGAATCGGGTGCGCGCCAAAGTGCATCGCCACTTTGAGCAAGTGTTTGTGCTGCCGACCGAAGACCACTCCACGCACCCCTTGGCAAGCTTGTGGCTGGACATTCTCGACACCCAAGCCGAAGCGCGCGAACGATTAACCGCTTTGGGCTACCAAGATGGCGAAGCAGTGGCGCGGCAATTGGCATCAATTGCGAGCAGCCAACGCTATATTCAGCTCCCTGACAACAACCGCAAACGCTTTGATGGCTTGATTCCGGCCCTGATCGAAGTCGCCTCGGGCTTTGATAACCCTGATGCGACCTTGTCGCGGATTTTGGGGCTGATGGAGGCGATTAGTCGGCGTGCCCCGTACTTGGCGCTGCTCAGCGAATACCCGCAAACCCTGCGCCGACTCGCCACGCTGTATTCGGCCAGCCCGTGGGTGTCGAGCTATTTAACCCGTC
>CAZWRK010000083.1:6887-10574 GCA_964635875.1 uncultured Aquaspirillum sp. | reverse complement strand
CGACTCGCCACGCTGTATTCGGCCAGCCCGTGGGTGTCGAGCTATTTAACCCGTCACCCGATTTTGCTGGATGAATTACTCGATGCGCGGGTGTTGTACGCAGGTCCCGATTGGCCGGTTTTGCGCGAGCAGCTTGCCAATCAAATGGAAGCCTGCGGCGATGATGTCGAAGCGAAAATGGACACCCTACGCCACTTCCAACACGCGCAGCAGTTCCGTTTGGTGGCGCAAGATTTGGCGGGCATGTGGACGCTCGAAGCCTTGTCCGACCACATTTCGCAATTGGCAGACTTAATTTTAGAGTCGGCCTTGCTGCATGCGTGGCGTGATATTGCCAAGCGGCATTGCGAAGTGCCTCGATTTGCGGTGATTGGCTATGGCAAGCTCGGCGGCAAAGAGCTGGGCTATGTCTCCGATTTGGATGTGATCTTTTTGTATGATGATCCGCATCCCGATGCCGCAGATTTGTACGCCCGTTTGGCGCGTAAAATTTCGACATGGCTGACCAGTACCACCCCCGCCGGTATTTTGTACGAGATGGATTTACGACTGCGCCCCGATGGCGCGTCGGGCTTGCTGGTCAGTACAGTTGAAGCATTCCGCGCGTATCAAGAGAAAAAAGCGTGGCTGTGGGAACATCAGGCGCTGACCCGTGCGCGTTTTGTGGCGGGCGATGTGCACGTCGGCGATGCCTTTGAAAAGGTTCGCTTTGATGTCCTTACGCAATCGCGCAATCTCGACACCCTGCGTCATGAAGTGCTGGCGATGCGCCACAAAATGCGTGAAACCCACCCCGCCCGCCCCACCGATATTAAACATGCGGCAGGCGGCATTATCGACCTCGAATTTATCGTGCAGTTTTTGATTTTGGGCCACGCGCATTATTTCCCTGAATTAAGCGGCAACTTGGGGAATTTGGCCTTGCTGCATCTGTCGGCCAATGCCGGTTTGATCAGCCACGAAGACGCCAGCGCATGTCAGGCCGCCTACCGCCACTATCGCCGCTTACAACACGCCAAGCGTCTGAACGACGCATCGGGCGTGGTCGTCGATGCCACGCTTGAGCAGCACTATGCGGCGGTTCAGGCGCTGTGGGCGGGGGTGTTTGAGGGGGAAACCCTTTGATGCCACGGTTCCCACGTCCACTCAATAGGAGAAATCCGCATGTATAGCGACGAAGATTTACAGGCAGCCATTCGCGCGGGCATTTTTAGCCAAGAAGCGGTCGCCGCCTTTCGCCAGCAGGTTGCCGAGCGCCAACACACCACGCTCGCGGACGAAGAGCACTTCCGCCTCATCAGCGGCTTCAACGATATTTTTGTGGTCCTAGCAGGGACGTTGCTGCTGTTTTCGTTGGGCTGGCTGGGCGGACAGCTAGATCCCGTGCTGGGGTTTGCCTTCGCGGCGGGCGGCTCATGGGGGATTGCCGAAGTCTTTGTGCGGCAGCGACGGATGGCGCTTCCGGCGATTATGTCGCTGGCCAGCTTCGTCGGCAGCTGCGGGATGGTGGGCATTTCGCTGTCCGGCGAAATGAATGCCGCCACGATTCTGCTGTCGGGTAGCTTGGGCTTGGCGGCCGCGGCCGCACACTGGCGACGCTTTCATGTGCCGATCACCATTGCTGCGGCAGTCGCGACACTGCTGGTGACCTTGTTTGGCGTGTTGCTGCAGGTGTTCCCGGCCTTACAAGCCCAACCCGAGGGGCTATTTCTGATTGGCGGCCTACTGTGTTTTGCCTCGGCGATGCACTGGGATATGGCCGATCCGACGCGCCAAACCCGCAAAACCGACATCGCTTTTTGGCTGCACCTACTTGCTGCGCCGCTTATCGTGCATCCGGTTTTTTCGCTGCTGGGGATTGAAGATGGCAGCGCCAGTTTGGGCGGCACGGTGCTGGTCTTAGTGATTTACGCGCTGTTTGCGGCGCTCTCGCTGGCCGTGGATCGTCGTGCGCTGATGGTCTCGGCGATGGCCTATGTGCTGTATGCCCTGAACCGTCTGCTTGAAGCCAATGGCATGGTGGGTGAAGGCATGGCGGTTGCCGGTGTGGTGTTGGGCGGCTCGCTGTTATTGCTGTCCGCTTTTTGGCACCGCTGCCGTCGCGACGTCCTGAATGCGCTGCCGGCGCACTGGCGCGCCCGCTTACCCGCCTTGCAATAATCCGACTAAATCCGACTCACCCGCACCTGCTCGACCGAATCGGTCAACGCCTCGCCCGCCAGCAAACGCCGGATCGACGGCCCGAGAAAATCCAATTCGGTGCTGAGTAGGGCGGGCGACGGTTCACGCGCTTCAAAACGCTGAATATTTGCCCGCGTCTGCTCCAAAATCGCCTTGTCCTGCCGCAAAATCACACCAAACAAGCGGCGCAAAAAAAACGCTTTTAGCCATGCAGGCAGCCACCCGCGCCGCGTGGCCACTCGCGCATAAATACGCAAACGACCATCCGCTTCGGGCGTCAGCCACGTCGTCACCAGCAGATTCAGCCCCTGCCGCCCGCGATATTCAATTTCCGCGACACCGGGCAGATAAAAACGCCCGAAACTCTCGGTGCGGCTGCCTTCAAACAGCCGCGACACCCAGCCCGATTGCAGCCCTTCGTTGCTATACCGCGCCTCGATGCCATCAACCAATCGGCGCACCTCGACGGTGACGTTTTGGCGCTGGCTATCGCGGCGAATCCAACCGGCGTGGACAAAATGGGTATGAAAACCATCAAGCAGGTTTTCCGCGCCCTCGGCGATTTCGCACTGAATCACATCCCGCATCCAAAACACATCCACCGCGTCGATGACAGCGGGCGCGACTGGCTCCGGTGTGTGGGCATCGGACGCGATACAGACCCAAATCAGGCCGTACTGTTCGCGCGTGGCAAATGGCGGCAGCAGCGGTGCGGCACCGCCGTTAAAATCCATCCCCGGCACATCGGTGCAGCGTCCGTCCGCCGCAAAGCGCCAGCCGTGATACGGGCAGCGAATTTGCCCCGCGCAGACCTTGCCGCCAGACAGCGGCGCGTGGCGATGCGGACAACGGTCCAACAACGCCACCGGCTGCCCCGCCGCATCGCGGAACAGCACCAGCGGCACCCCGTGCAGGGTGCGCGCCAACGGCGACGCCGCCAATTCCGAACCCAACGCCAGCGGCCACCAAGAGCGTTTCAGGTCGATCATAATTTGAGCCTTTTCATCAATGGCACCGCGACCGTATCCAGCAACCGCCCGAGCGCGCGCCACACCCGCTGCCGGTGGCGCGGCAAATGATTGACAAAAACCATGCTGTATTCAATCTCCGGCACCCCGCCACGCAAACGCTTAAAATGCGCGGCACCGGCGCTCATATTGAGCAGGCAACGACGGCGCGCCGCCTCTTCCAGCGAAATCTGTGCAATCAGGCGATACAGCCCCAGCTTCTGCGGCAAATGGGTATCGTAGCCGACCACCGGTGTCGTCAGAATGCCGCCATTGCTCACCCACCCCAACACCGCATCAATTCGGCCCGCTGGCGTACGCAACGCGCGTAGTCTGAGCCAGCCATCGCGCTGCCCCGCCCGCAGCCAATCAGCGCTGAACTGCGGATTCAGCGGGCAATATTTGTGCAAATACAGTTGGTTATAGAGCTGTTCGAGGCGTGGATAATCGGCATCGGTGAGCAACTCACCCGCGACCTGCGTATACGCCGTGCGCGCCA
>CAZWRK010000083.1:0-6787 GCA_964635875.1 uncultured Aquaspirillum sp. | reverse complement strand
ACCTGAACAATCCGGTCGATGCGCGCCCGCGCCAGCCAGCCGCCGACACCGCGCACCAAGCCCCGCAACGGCGCAGCCAACCACGGCCGCCCGAGTTGGCCGATTTCGTACTCGGCATAACCGGTGTAGGCGGTCAGCGGCGACACCACATAGCTATTATCAGGGCGCTCACCACCATCGTTAATGCTCACCGGCAACCAGTGCGCGCCCGCCTCTAACAAGCGCAACTGCGTAGACACATTGCCGATCGCGGTCGCGGCGTGACGGACATAGGCCAGCGCCTGACCATTCCACTCGCTACGTTCGGGGGTGTCGATCGCCGCTGGGTCGAGAAATCTCACAGGACATTCTCCATCGACTGCCCGTTCCATTCGCTATCGGCGGTCGCTGCAGCGAGCAGGCCGCAGCGCCGATGCAACGCCCGCCCGACAATCTCCAGCAGGCCGGGAATTTGCGCAGGCAAAGGGCCGCGATCGCCATCACGGGTGATGACATCCCGCGCCAACCGATAATCGCGCCAAAATTGGCGGCTCAACCCGTGCCGATGCGCCGCAAACAGCAGCATCGCCAACGCGACTTGGCGCGGTGCAGGCGTCGGGGTCAGCACTTCGGTGTCGCCGCCGAGCAATGCCGTCACGAGGGCTTGTGGCTGATCGTCGAAAAGATGCACGCCGCTGGTCGCACGCGGATTGCACTCGATCACATGACAACGCCCATCCGCATCTTCGATGTAATCAAACGCAACTTGGCCGGTATAACCGGTTTCAGCGCCGAAATGTTCCAAAAACGCACGAATCAGCGGCGGGTCAGTCGGTTCAAACCAAATCCCCGAACCGCGCCCCACCCGATAACGCGGGTGATAGCAGGCATGCGCGGTCAGGCGGCCTTCGACCAGCACGCTAAAACTACAATGCTCGCGCCCCGCCACAAAACGTTGCGCAATCCAAGGCTGCTCGGGGGTCGGACGCATCGCGCGCAATTGCTGGGGCGTCGGCCGCAACAGCGCCCGATTCGCAAATCGCGAATACGCCGGTTTAAACACCCAATCCGCCGGATCTTCCCATGCCGCCAGCGCATCCGGCGAGGTCAAAAGATGGGTTTCGGGCGCAGCGACCGGCCAGCCCTGCACCCGCTGCGCAAACCAGCCTTTGTGATGTAGTTGGTGTAGCAAATCAAAATCGGAAATCATCACCTGACATGGGATCTGATCGCGCCCATGCGCCAGATAAAACGACTCTTCGCAAGTCGGCAATACCAAATCAATCCCGTGCGCCATCACCGCCGCCCGTAGCGCGTCGATCCACGCGGCGGGATGCGGACGCGGCTCGGGTAAGCGCAGATAATCCGGTGCGGCGCGGCTAAATTTCGCCACCGGCCAACGTAGTGAATCCCCGACCGTCACGCGCCAGCCCGCCGCATCAAACGCCCGCGCCCACTCTAAACACGCTGGTGCGCGCGCGCCCAAAATTAAAACGTGCATATCAGTCCTTCCGGCACACTGAGCCGACGCACGCGACGACGTTTTGCGCCAGACAATGGCGGCTGCCAATCGGTGAACACCAGCGACGGCGGCACCACCGCCAACGACTGCCACAGCGCATCAAATTCGGCGGCAATCCGTACCCGCACCGCAGCATGATCGCCTTCGAGCTGCACACCGAGCGTCATCTGTGCGCCCTGCTGAACCAAGTCAAATTCACGCACTTCCGGCCCCACCAACAGCAGGGCGCGGCGAATCAAATCGGGGTAAATCGGCACCGCCTTGCCGGTGACGCGGGCGGGCAACACCAGCACCTCATCAGCACGCCCTTCAATCGCGGCCAAGGTGCGCTCGACGCGGCCGCACGGACAGGGATGATCAGCCACCCGCAGCACATCGTTCAGGCGGTAGCGCACGATCAATTGGGTGTCGCGGGTAAAATCGGTCACGATCGGCTGAAAGCGGGTGTGTTCGGCATCCAGCCAATCCGGCTCGATATGCACAAAACGCTCATTCAAATGCAGGCCGCCGTGCGCACAGGTGTAGCCCAAAAAGCCTTCGGTGGCCTGATAGAGCTGATGCGTCGCCACGCCAAATGCCGCCCACACCGCCGCCCGATCGGCGTCTTCGAGCACATCCGCCACGGAAATCACATGACAGGGCGCAATCGTCAACCGCCCCGCCTGCGCCTCTGCCGCCAAGGCCCGCAACAACGCCGGCGGCCCGACCACAATATCCGGCTGAGTCCGATTGAGTGCAGGCAATGCCGCTTCGACACCGAGCAGCACATCATAGAACGCAAAATCAATGCGCCGACTATTGAGCGTGCGATACAGATTGCTATTCGCCCGTAAGAAAAACGCGATGCGTAACGGCGGCTGCCACGGCGATAGCAATCGGCGCAGCAAAAAAGGCGGCAGGGCGTGCCCGAGCAAAATCCCCGCCCAGCGCAAACGCTCGTGCGGACTGACCAAAAACACCCCGCGATTGCCCGAAGTGCCGCTTGATAAACCCACAGTCAGATCACCGAGTAAGGGCAAAAAATCGCGGGTCTGCTCGGCCTGAATCCCCACCGCAAACGCCTGCTCCAGCGCAATACCGCGCGTGTTTCGCGCGCCAAAATCGGCCATCATCGCGGCCTTGTCCATGATCGGCAGGTCGGACAAAGTGCGGGCGTTGAGGTCGCGATAGTACGGCGCGCGCGGCAACACTTCGCGGATAAAACGCTGCAAACGCGCTTGCTGCCACGCTTCAAGCTGGGCGCGATTGTGGAAACGCCGCCCCCAGCGGGTACGCGCAAAGTGCAGCGCAGTCACCATTGCATCAGACATCATGACGAAAGGTCTCCCAAGCGAAAGTGCAATGTGAAGGCAGCAACGTCACCGCCGGTTCTCGGTGTGCAATCGCGGCCAAGCCGTGAAACGTTTCGACAAAGCGCTTGCGTTCGGCATTCACAAACAAGGCGGCTCGCGACGGCAGCCGCCCTTCGCGCAAGGCCGGTAGCGACCAACAGGCATCCGCCACCAAAAACACCGGCCGCCCCGCCACGTCGGGCATGAATAACCCCAGCTGCCCATGACTATGACCGGACAACGGCACCCCAATCAAACGGCCGTCGCCCAACAGATCAAAGCCGCGCGTCAACGGCGATAACCACGCGGGAAGGTCGCGCAAGGGACGATCATCAGCAAAAAAGATACGGCTCAGATAATCCAGCGGCAGCAGCGCAGGAAGATGGCCGCCCAAGGTCGCACGCCAGCGTTTGCCGACCAGCGCGGTGAAGTGTTCGGTGTCCGCGCGCAGGGCGATAAAACGCGCGTGGGGAAAATCGCGTAGGCCGGCAATATGGTCGCCGTGGTAATGCGACACGATCACCGTGCCAATATCGGCGGCAGTCAGCCCCAAACCGGCTAATTGCGTGTGCAGCAACTCCGCCGGTGGCAACGTAACCGGCAGCGCACGCCGATAGAGGCGTTCGGGCCATGACTCGGTGGCGGTCAAAAAATGCGTGGCGTAGCCGGTGTCGTAAAGAATCCAACCATGCTGGGGATGATGAATCAGGCCACACAGCGCCGGAAAATCCACCGCCGCCCAGCGTCCGCCCCGCGCCGCCATGCATTCTAAATGTCGACACGAGCCGACCCGTAACACCTGCAAAGTCAGCGTGTTCATGACGTGTGCGCCCGCCACCACTGGGCATGACGGCGGATGCCCTCGTCAATCGACACTTGCGGCCGCCAACCCAGTTCATGACGCAACGCCGACACATCCAAGGTCTGGCTAAACGCCAACACCCCCGCGCTATAACGGGTCAGTGCCGGTTCTTTGCCGCCACGCAGTCGGGCCACACATTCGAGGCCGCGCGCAATCTGTTCGACCACCGGCCACGGCATCCGACGCGTGCGCAGTGGCACGCCAAATTCGTGCGCCATCCGATTCAGCACATCAAGCAGGGCGCGCGGCTCATCGTTGCTGACGTTGTAAAGGTTGATGGAACGCGGCAATGGCTGCGTGAGCGCCCGCCAAATCGCATCAACGGCATTGTCGATATAGGTGAGGTCGAGTTGAATCTGGCCGCCGCGCATGATCGGCATGGCCCCTTGCGTCATCACCCGCAAAATGCGCGGCACAAGGGTTTGATCCCACGGGCCAAACAAGGCACGCGGACGCAAAATCGCCACTTCGGGCAAACCGGCTTGCTGGATCAGCCTTTCGGCGGCGCGCTTGGTGCGCACATAGTCGTTAGCGGGTTCGGGCAAAGCGGCCTCTTCGTGAATGTGGAGCCGGTCGGCAAAGCCAAAATACAAACTTGGGCTGGAAATATGCACCACACGCGGCACCTCGGCGCGCTGGCTGGCGGCGATCACTTCGGCGGTGCTGGTGACATTGGCTCGCACAAAATCGTCGTAGCGTCCCCACGGCGAAGACAGCGCCGCGCAGTGTACGATGGCCGATGCGCCACGCGCGGCAGCGGTGAGGAGGTGTTCGGCGTCGGCGTCGCCATGCGCCAGCGGCTGCCAGCAAACGGGAGCAGGGGCAAGGCGACTGACTGCTTCGGCGGCCTTGGCATTGCGGCCGGTGAAAATCACCTCCGCGCCTTCAGCGGCGGCGCGCCACACCAGATGACGCCCCAAAAATCCGGTACCGCCGGTGATGAGCAGTTTCATTAGAACTCCAAAATCGCGCCGCCCAACGACACCCCCGCCCCCGCCCCCAACAGCAGCAAGCGCTGGCCGCGCTGAATGCGGCCATCACGAATCGCGATGTCGAGGGCGGTCGGGAGCGAGGCGGCGACTTGATTGCCGTGTTCGGCGAAGATATTGATCACTTTGTGCGCCGGAAACCCAAGCCGTTTGCTCAGGTGGGCAAGGGCAAGTTGGCTGGCTTGATGGGGTACGATCCAGTCGAGTTGGTCGCGGGTACACTGCGCGGATGCGAGTAGGCGTTCGACAAAATCGGGCAGGTGGGCGGCGGTGAGTTTGAACACGCCTTTGCCATCCATGTGAAATTGGGTCAGCGGCGCAAAAGGTTGCTGAATGCGGGTTGGATGGTAGCGGCTGCCACCGGCCGGAATGCGGCACAAATCCACGCCTTCGGACAGCGTGTTCAGCGCGGTGGCCAGCACGCGCGCGCGACCGTCGGGGCAGGTACCGAGCACCGCCGCCGCCGCACCATCGCCAAAAATGGCACTGCTTTCGAGCGTGTTCCAGTTGAGACCGCAGGAGGCGAGATCGGCGGCGACCACTAAAACATGTCGATACCGACCGGCAGCAATCGGCCATGACAAGGTATCGAGCGCGGCCAGAAAACCAAGGCACGAGGCATTGATGTCGAAGGCCGGAATGGCGCGGGTGGAAAGGCCCAGCTCGCGGTGAATCAGCGCGGCATTGCAGGGCATGCCTTGATCCATCGTGCCGCTCGCAGCCACGAGGCAATCGAGATCGGCCAGCGTGAGCCCTGCAGCATCGAGCGCACGGTGTGCCGCTTGAGCGGCAAGCTGGGCGGCGGTTTCGTGCGGGGCGGCAAAGTAACGTTGACGCACGCCACCCACCCGCTCAATCGTACCAAGGGGATGGTGGTATTGCTGGTCGAGTGCTTGGCTGGTCACTGCGGTTGCGGGCAGCGCGTGGCCGGTTCCGAGTAAGGCAATGGGGCGGATCGCCGCTGAATAGGAAGTCATACGGTAGCAGTCGGTGCGGTGAGGGTGTACGACATGGATGGGATGAAGTGGCTGGATTTCCTGCGGTAGGAACAATCAAGCTATTTAGATCGTTTTTAAAATATACCGAAACGGGGCAGCCTGTAAGAATTGATCCGCCAGTGTTGGATTACCTTGAGCTACAGCAAATTTCAACGCTTCAAGGTATTTGTCTATCCATTCAAAGCGCTCCTCAACCAAGACTGGGTTGGCGTTTAGACCAAGCATATCGCGGGTCTTCACAACTGGATGCCGTTGTTTTCTAGTTAAATAAACCTTTGGTTCAATCTTGCCATCTACGGTGCTCAGCACCCAGTCTGTGTTACAGCCCACGCTTGGCTCGATCGGGAGCAGGCCATGTTTTTTCTTTTGCCCACAGGTGCTGTACTTGCCATCTGTAATGCAACTATGCGCGTAATTGGTGTAGGAAAAAGTTAATGCAGGGTGCGCGTTGGGACCGCTTTTTGGTTTGATGTGATCAATCTGTCCTTTATTTGCGGCCAACGTCCGTTCGCAATACACGCACAGTCCGCCTTGCTCCTCATTAAGGGCTTCACGAATTTTCGGTTTGATGGCGACAAAAGCTGACGAATCGAAGTCGTCCGGCCCCGCATGGGAATTGTTGCGATTAAAATCAGTCAGCTCTTGTGGCTCCGGCTGTGAATGTTGCAGCTCAATCATTGCGCAACACTCCTGCCATGCCGTGCTAAAAACCGCCACAAAGCCAAATCGGACTCAGGGATTTCGTACCCCTCATCTGCTAAGACTTGCAGTAAGTTCACAGCTTCGGCAGTTTGCTCGCGGCCAGCCTTAACCATTTGCTCATATTCACGCACTTTGCTTAATAAAGCCTCTAAAGGAGGATGTTGATGCGTCAACATAATTTTGGCCAATGCCTCGCCCGCACTACGACCCAACGGGCTGATATCCGGCATCTCAGCTTGCCAACCATTTTCAGCTTGAACAATGACACGAATATGCTCTTTTGAAACAGTACTCAGCACCTGCGGGCTATGTGTTGTGACGATGAACTGAATCTTCGGAAAAGCGCGCGTGAGTTGACCCAACACCAGTTGCTGCCACTTGGGATGCAGGTGCATATCAACTTC
>CAZWRK010000082.1:0-18535 GCA_964635875.1 uncultured Aquaspirillum sp. | reverse complement strand
CCCAACATCCGCATGATGTTCGCGGTGACTTCTTTCAAATCTTGGTCGATGTCGTGCAGGCTGCGCGGCGGCTCGAAAACGTAGAAATGGCGATTAAACGGGATTTCGTAGCCGACTTTTGATTTCTCGTGGTCGATCCATGCGTCGGGGGCGTGCGGCAACACTTCGCGCTCAAAATACGCTTGAATGTCCTCGCCCAAGGGCACGTTTTCGGTGTCGCGCAGACTGCTATCGGGCTGCGGTTTGCCTTTTTGTTTGCCTTTGCTGCCAAGGACAATTTCACCGTGTTCGTCGCGCAGTGGGCGCTCGATCGTCAGGGTGGTGTAGCCAAACGCAGTGTTTTCAAACACCCGCGAAATCGGCACGACTTTGACCGTACCGCCTACGGGTGCAGCGGGTGGCGTTGCGCCTTTGGGCAGTACCACACGGGCGGTTTCTTTGCCGTCGGCATCGAACAACAGCGCCTGATCGGCCTCGATAAATTCCCCAAACAGACGGGTAATGTCGGCAATGTGCGCATCGCTCAATTCTTTGCGTTTGCTGCCCAAGGATTTGCGCATTTTTTGCCAAAAGCTGCTGGCGTCGATCAATTGCACCCAGCCTTGGCGGTCTTCGGGCTTTTTGTTGGACAAAATCCAAATGTAAGTCGAAATGCCGGTGTTGTAGAACATGTCGGTCGGCAGGCCAATGATGGCTTCGACTAAATCATTTTCGAGCACATAGCGGCGAATCTCGCTTTCGCCGCTGCCCGCGCCGCCGGTGAACAACGGAGAGCCATTCAAGACAATCCCAAAGCGGCTGCCGCCTTCGCTGGCGGGGCGCATTTTGGCGACCAAGTGCAGCAAAAACAGCATCGAACCATCGGACACCCGTGGCAAACCGGGGCCAAAACGCCCTTCAAAACCTTGTTCGAGGTGCTCTTTGCGAATCTCTTTTTCGACTTTTTTCCATTCAACACCAAACGGCGGATTCGACAGCATGTAATCAAATTTGCGTCCGGCGTGGCCGTCTTCGGACAGCGTATTACCGGCCACGATGTTGGCGACATCTTGGCCTTTGATCAGCATGTCGGCTTTGCAAATCGCGTAGGATTCGTCGTTCAACTCTTGGCCGAAAAGGGTCAAGCGGGCTTTGGCGTTGTGTTCGGCCAAATACTCACCCGCCGCCGACAACATGCCGCCGGTGCCTGCGGTCGGGTCGTAAAGTGTCCGCACCACGGCGTTATTTGCCGTCAACACGTCGTCATCTTCGATAAAAATCAAATCGACCATTAGGCGGATGACTTCGCGCGGGGTGAAATGTTCACCGGCGGTTTCGTTGGAAATTTCGGCAAATTTACGAATCAGTTCCTCAAACACCGATCCCATTTGCGCGTTATCGACCACCTCGGGATGCAGATCAATACGGGCGAATTTTTCGGTGATGAGATAGAGCAAACCGGCTTTGTGCAGGCGTTCAACTTGGGTATAAAAATCAAAGCGTTCGAAAATATCGCGGGCGCTGTCCGAAAAGCCCTGAATGTAGGCGTAGAGGTTTTCGCGCAGATAATCTTGATCGCCGATGAGCTTGGTCAAATCGAGCGGGGCGGTGTTGTAAAAGCTGAGTTTGGCTTTGCGTAACAAAAACGGCTCGGGGTTGAGACCTTGGCTTTCGCGCAAGGCCAACTCTTCGAGCACGTCGGCCTTGGTCGCCGCTAATACACAATCTAAGCGCCGCAAAATGGTAAACGGCAGGATAACTTTGGCGTATTCGGATTGTTTGTAATCGCCGCGCAGCAAGTCGGCAACGGACCAAATAAAAGAAGATAAAGAAGCGTGATCCATAGCAAGTCGCTTTCGGTGCGGGCCAAAAAATGGCGCTCAAAAAAGATTAAACGAATGACGGGCGATTATAGAGGGTTTTGCCGACACGCCAATAAAAAGCCCCCGAACAGGTCGGGGGCGAAGAATCAAAGCCGAGGCGGTTTAGAACAACTCGCCTTGATGGGCTTCTAGCCAGCGTTTGACGGGGCCAAAGGTTTTACGATGCTCGGGGCAAGGGCCATGCGCGGCGAGGGCGGCAAAGTGCGCGGCAGTCGGATAGCCTTTGTGCTGGGCAAAGCCATACAGCGGATAACGTTGATCGAGCAAGACCAATTCGGCATCGCGGGCGGTTTTCGCCAAAATCGACGCGGCAGAAATTTCGGCGACTTTGGCATCGCCTTTGACAATCGGCGTGACAACCACATCAATCGACAACGGCGGCGCACGATTGCCATCGACTTGCACTTCGGTTGGCACGCAGCCGAGGCCATCGACGGCGCGGCGCATCGCTAAAAACGTCGCTTGCAAAATGTTGATCTGGTCGATTTCTGCGGCGCTGGCCGAGGCAATGCAATAGGCCAAGGCTTTTTCGCGGATTTCCACGGCTAAGGCGTTACGCTTGGCTTCGCTTAATACTTTGGAATCCGCTAGACCAGCGATCGGGCGGGCGGGATCTAAAATCACCGCCGCCGCAAACACACTCCCTGCCAACGGCCCGCGACCGGCCTCGTCAACCCCACACAGTCCGGCGCTCATGATTCACGTCGCTTTGCAGTGTCGAGAATGGCGCGCGCGGCGAGCGTGGCGCTGTCGGCGCACAGGCTTTGGTGCAGCTCGGTAAAGTGCTGCTCAAGCCAAATTTGATACACCTTGTCGTGGTAGATGTTTAACACCGCACGGCACAGGTTTTCGGCGGTGGCATCGTCTTGCAGCAACTCGGGCACCACAAAGCGCCCCGATAAAATGTTCGGCAAGCCGACATAAGGCAGCTTGAGTTTGCGGCGCACAATGCGGTAAGTCAGCGGCGAAATACGGTAACTAATCACCATCGGCCGTTTAGCCATCGCCACTTCAAGCGTCACAGTGCCGCTGGCGGCCAACACCACTTCACTCGCCACCACCGCCTCACGCGCATGCCCATACAGCGGACGCAGCGGCAGGTATTCCAAGCTGCTGCGCGCCAAAATTTTCAGAAAACGATCGCGGCTGGAGCGCGTCGCCAGCGGCACCAAAAAGACCGCCTCTGGCAAAGCTGCGTGAATTCGGCGCGCAGTCTCTAAAAACAGCGGGGCCATATAGTCAATTTCGCTGACGCGGCTGCCCGGCAACAGGGTAAAAACAGGGCTGGCAATCGGCAGGCGCAATTGGGCGCGCATTTCGGCACGCTCGGGGAGGTCATGAAAGCGCGGCGCGAGCGGATGCCCGACATAGGTGACGGGAATACCGGCTTTTTGGTAAATCGCTTCTTCCATCGGGAAGAGCGCCAAAACGTGATTCACGGCTTTTTTAATTTTGTGAATCCGTTCGCCACGCCATGCCCAAATTGACGGACTGACATAGTGCACGGTCGGAATGCCGTGCGCCTTGAGGGTTTTTTCGAGGCCAAGATTAAAATCAGGGGCATCAATCCCAATGAAAACATCAGGCGGATCGGCCAAAAAGGCTTGCTTGAGTCCGCGCCGAATCGACAGCAAGCGCGGCAGACTTTTCAATACTTCGGCGTAGCCGCGCACCGCCAAATCTTCTTGGGGATACAGCGAGCGCAGGCCTTCGCCTTGCATCAGTGGGCCGCCGATTCCGACAAATTCGGCATCGGGACGGACAGCGCGAATCGCGGCAATGAGCGGAGCGGCTAAAAGATCGCCAGAGGCTTCACCGGCGACCATCGCCACTTTAAAGGCTTGAGGATGATGAAAAAGCGGCATTGGAAATTTAACGAATAATGCTGCGGGTGGTTCGGGCAAAAAAGTCGGTAAACAAATCCAAACTCGGCTCGTTTTGTGCCAATTCGGCAATTTTTGTTTTCGCGGCTTCTAAACCGAGGCTTTCACGGTACAAGGCTTTGTAGGCGTGTTTAATCGCGCGCAAAGATTCAGGCGTAAAGCCTCGGCGCTTAAGGCCTTCGCTGTTGATTCCAACCGGACTGGCGTGATTGCCTGCGGCCATCACATACGGCGGAATGTCTTGCACCACAATCGAACCACCGGCGGTCATCGCGTGCGCACCAATCAAGCAGAATTGATGCACGGCGGTTAAGCCGCCCAAAATCACCCAGTCGCCCACTTTGACATGACCGCCAAGGGTCGCGTTGTTGGCAAAAATGGTGTGATCACCCACGATGCAATCATGCGCGATATGGACATAAGCCATGATCCAGTTATCGTCGCCCAAACGGGTCACGCCGCCATCTTGAACGGTGCCAAGGCTGAAAGTGCAAAACTCACGAATGGTATTGCCGTTGCCGATGATTAATTGCGTGGGTTCGCCACGGTATTTTTTGTCTTGCGGCTCACCACCTAACACCGCGTGCGAATGAATGCGGTTGTCGCGGCCAATCTGGGTGTGACCGTCAATGACGACGTGCGCACCAATGCGGGTGCCGCTGTCAATTTTGACATTTGGCCCGATGACGGCATACGGCCCAACCTCGACATCGGGTGCCAGATCAGCACGCGCGTCCACCACTGCTGTGGAATGAATCGCCATTTAGCTTAAATCTCCCGACGCGCGCACATCAGTTCAGCTTCACAGGCGATATCGCCGTCGACCAAGGCACGGGCTGCAAATTTGCCGATGCCGCGTGACACTCTGAGCATTTCGACTTCGAACACGATTTGATCACCGGGGACGACTTGGCGCTTAAAGCGCGCATTGTCGATACCGACGAAGAAATACAGGGCGTTTTCTTGGCGAACGTCGCCATCGTGGGTTTTGATCGCCAAGATACCGGCCGCTTGCGCCAAGGCTTCGATAATCAACACGCCGGGCATGACCGGATATTGTTCGAAATGGCCGACAAAGAATTGCTCATTTGCCGTGACATTTTTAATCGCTTTAATGCGCTTACCGGTTTCAATTTCGAGGACGCGATCGACCAGCAAGAACGGGTAACGATGCGGCAACATTTGCATAATTTGGCGAATGTCGATAGGGCCTTGAATATCACTCATGAGATGTCCTTATTTTTATTTGCTGCAGCCAGTTCGCTTTCGAGCGCCTTCACGCGAGCAAACAGCTTGTCGATTTGACGTAATTGGGCGGCATTATGCGTCCAATCCCGATGCGAAGCCAGTGGATAGACGGCGGTGTAATGACCGGGCTCACGAATGGATTTAGCGACTAAAGTGCCACCCGAGATATGTACGCGGTCGCCGATGGTGAGATGACCCGAGATCATGCCCGCGCCACCGACCATGCAATACGCGCCGATTTTGGTGCTGCCCGCAACGCCTGCGCAGGCGGCCATCGCGGTATGGCGGCCAATTTCGACGTTGTGTGCAATTTGAATTTGGTTGTCGAGTTTGGCCCCGGACGCAATCACGGTATCGGCCAAGGCACCACGGTCGATGGTGGTGTTTGCACCGATATCGACATCATCGCCAATGCGCACGCCGCCGGTTTGCGGGATCGTTAACCAGCCGGTTTCTGCGCCGGTCCATGCCATCCCAAAACCGTCGGAGCCAATCACCGCACCGGCTTGAATGGTGCAACGTTGACCCAGCGTCACGCCCTGATAGACGGTGACGCGCGGATATAAAATACAGTCGTCGCCAATCTGGCTGCCTTCACCAATCACGCAACCCGCGTGCACAATGACACGCTCGCCAATCACCGCACCTGCACCAATGCTGACCCATTCGCGAATCTCAGCGCTGGCCGCTACCTGAGCTTCAGGAGACACCACCGCCGAAGGATGAATACCGGCGCGAGCTACAGGGCGCGGATTGAGCAAACGCGCAACGCGCGCAAAGTACACATAGGGATCGGGCGCAATGATGAGGGCGCGGTCGCTCGTCAGCGTTTCCGCCACAGCGGCAGTGACAATGATCGCGCTGGCCTGAGAGGTTTCGACTTGGCTGCGGTAGCGGGGATTGGCCAGAAAAGCCAAATCGCCTTCGGCCGCCTGTTCAAGCGGCGCGAGTCGCGTAATGCGGCAGTCAGGGCCACGATAGCTGCCGCCCAGTGCGGCGACTAATTCGGAGAGTTGGTAGCTCATACATCCTCCGTTCCTGAAATAAACAAGGTCGGCATAAGCCGACCTAAGCGGTTGTCAGCGACTAAAGATTTATTTAGCCAGCTCTTTAATCACCATCTCGGTGATGTCCAAGCGCGGATTGACGTACACCGCGTCTTGCAAAATCACATCAAAGCCTTCGCGCGCCGCCAAGCTCCGAATCACACGATTGGCACGGTCTTGAACGGCGGCAAATTCTTCATTACGACGCAAGGCAAAATCTTCACGCAACTCGCGCTGCCGCGCCTGTAGATCACGGCCCAGCTGAGCAAGTTCACGCTCGCGGTTGCGACGCTCGGGGTCGGTGGCGTCCAAGCGCCCGAGCTTGTCTTCGAGTTGTTTGATTTTGCCCGCCATCTCTTTTAGGGCGCTTTCACGCTGGGCAAATTCTTTTTCCAAGCGTTTTTGGGCCGACAGTGCCGGAGGCGCTTCGACGTAAATACGCTCGGTATTGACATACCCAAAACGTAAATCGCCTGCCCATGCCGAACTGGCCAACCCGACCACGCAAAGACCCCATCCGAAAAGAGAACGTATTTTCATGAAATAGCCCGCCGTTTTAGAACACCGTACCGAGCGTAAATTGGAAGCGTTGTTCTTTGTCAGAGTCTTTAGCATTCAAAGGCTTAGACAAGCTGAACTTCATCGGCCCCAACGGTGACAACCACGTCAACGCCGCACCCGACGAGTAGCGCAGTTCGCTGGTCATTGAGCTGTTGATGTTGCCGCCCCACAGGCTACCGGCATCGACAAACACACTCGCACGAATGGTTTTATCGTCTTTCATCCCGGGGAAGGGGAACAGCAATTCAGCGCTGGACACCAAGCGACGCGTGCCGCCGATGGCATCGCCGTTTTCGTCACGCGGGCCAATGCTACCGGTTTCAAAGCCGCGCACCGAACCAATACCGCCCATATACAGACTTTGGAAGAACGGTACGCTGGTGGTATTGCCATAGGTTTGTACTGCGGCATATTCACCCGAAACCGCTAACGTGTAGTCTTTTGACAGCGGGAAGAACCACTGCAGACCGGTCGTCAAACGGCCATATTGCAAGTCACCGCCAGGCAGACCAATTTCGGTACTGACCTTCATGACCTTACCAGTGGTCGGCCACAGGGCGCTATCACGGGTATCGCGACCCCAGCCAGCACGCGCCAGCCATGTCAGGGTCGATTCACCGAAGTCGTTCACATAGCGCTTGTAACGTGCAGGGCTATCGTCAAAGACTTTGACTTTGACTTGCTCGGCACCAAAGCTCAGATTGATCGTGTCGTATTCGGTAATCGGAATACCGAAGCGAATCGCTGCACCGGAGGTATCGGTTTGATAGTTGTAGCGGTCGATATTGTTCGGGCTGTAGCGACGGGTATAAATGTCGTAGCCAATCGACACACCATTGGGCGTGAAGTATGGGTCGGTAAACGACAAGTTCAACAAGCGATTGAGCTTGGAGGTATTGAACGAGGCGCTGACGGCTTTGCCCGAACCAAAGAAGTTGCTTTGCGAAATCCCTGCCGACAGGATCAAGCCTTCCCCTTGGGAGAAGCCCGCGCCAAGGGTGACGTTACCGGTCGGTTTTTCTTTGACCGAGAAGTTCACATCCACTTGGTCGTTGCTATCGGGAACAGCAGGGGTTTCGACGTTGACATCGGTGAAGTAGCCCAGCAAATTCACGCGCTCTTTAGAGCGTTTAATTTTGTTGGCGTCGTACCAGCCGCTTTCCATCTGACGCATTTCGCGGCGGACCACTTCATCGCGGGTACGGGTATTACCGGTAATGTTGATGCGGCGAACATACGAACGACGGCCCGGATCGACAAAGAAAGTAAACGCGATTTCGTTTTTCTCTTTGTTAACTTCGGGTGCCACGTTGACGTTGGCAAAGGCATAGCCTTCTTGGCCGAGACGGTCGGTTAAGGCGGTCACGCTGCTATTAATATGATCGCGGACAAAAACCTCACCGGCTTTCACATCTAAAAGCTTTTTCAGTTCGTCTTCGCCCACCACCAAATCACCCGCCAGTTTCACATCGGAAACGCGGTATTTCGGGCCTTCTGTGATGTTGACGGTGACAAACATATCGCGCTTGTCTGCACCAATCGACACTTGGGTCGAGTCAACGTTGAAGTCGAAGTAACCTTGGTTTTGGTAGAACGCACGAAGTTTTTCGAGGTCACCCGAGAGCTTCGGCTTGGAATATTGGTTGTCTTTAGTGAACCAAGAGAACCAACCGCCGTTGCTCAGGCTAAATTCTTTGAGCAGATCTTTTTCGCTGAAGGCGGTTGCGCCGACGATACGAATCGATTTGATACGCGCAGCTTCGCCTTCGTTGATGTCGAAGTGAATCGCGACCCGATTGCGCTCAAGCTGCACAATGCGGGTGGTGATTTCAACTGCGTATTTACCACGGCTGTAGTACTGACGTTTCAGCTCTTGCTCGGCGAGATCCATCAGGGCGCGGTCGAAAATGCGCGATTCAGCGAGGCCGTTTTCTTTCAGCGCTTTTTTGAGTTGCTCGTTTTCAAACTCTTTTGCGCCATTGATATTCAGCTCGGCGATCACGGGGCGTTCGCTCAAGGCCACGATAATGACGTTGCCTTCGGACTCGATCCGAACATCGCTAAAAAAGCCGGTCGCAAACAGCGCTTTAATCGCTTCTTGGGCTTTTTCGTCGGTGAAGGTTTCGCCGACATGAATTGGAAGATAGTTAAAAACGGTCCCGGGCTCGGTGCGCTGGATCCCTTCGACACGGATATCCTTCACAACAAAGGGTTCAGCGGCCCAAGCGGGAGCGAGAGCCATACCCAGAACAGCAGCGGCAATATAAGTCGGTTTCATAGGCAAGCGGTCATCCCGCAAAAAGACGGTTGAAGTCGTTGAAAATCGCCAGCAGCATCAAACTTAACAGCAGCGCAAGGCCGAGACGTTGCCCGAACATTTGCATCCGCTCTGATACTGGCGAACCTTTAATCCATTCGGCGACATGATACAGCAAGTGTCCCCCATCTAGCACGGGGATAGGCAGGAGATTCAAGACCCCTAAACTCACACTGAGTAAGGCCAAAAATCCCAAATACGCCGAGAGGCCGCGCTTTGCAGTTTCGCCCGCAAAGCCCGCAATACTCAGCGGTCCGCTAATTTGATCAACGGAAACAGAACCTAACACCATGCGATACATCATGCGCAGCGACAAACTCGCATCGTTCCATGTTTTTTGAACACCCAATGCAAGCGCACCAAACAAGCCCTCTTCACGAGTGCCCTTCAGACTGACCAGCCATTCACGATCAACACTCGGCGCGACCCCAAGCGAGCCTTCTCGCTGTCCATGATGGTCACGCGCCACCGGCGTGACATTCACCTGTAACGACTGGCCTTGGCGCGAAACGGTCAGTGCCAAAGACTGTCCAATCGCCGGACGCACCCGACTGACCAGATCGCTCCAGCGATGCAGCGGCTGATCATCAATCGCGACCAAAACATCGCCTTCTCGCAATCCGGCTTTTTCTGCGGGGCTGTCTGGCATCACGGCGGCCACCTGTAGCAACAAGCGCTGCGGCATCATACCCAAGGCAGCAACAGCCTGCGGGTTGGCCTCAATATCGCGATGTGCTGCAGCCGGAATATGGCGCTGACCGTCCTCGGTCACAATCTGAATATCGCTGTCGGGATCGGACAAAGCGTCCATGAGCTGCATGTGTAATGTCGCCCAGCTATCGGTTTGCTGATCATTGACCGCGCTGACCACATCGCCATCACGCAAACCTGCCATCGCAGCGGGGGTGTTAGGGAGAACAGTGCCAATCGCCGGGCGCAAATAATCAACGCCGCCCATAAACAGCACCGTATAGAGCAAGACCGCCAGCACTAAATTGGCAATCGGCCCCGCAACGACAATGATGATTTTATGTAGCGCAGGTTGGCTGCCAAAATCTTGCCCCCGCCAAGCCGGTGGCACCGGTGCTTCACGCGCATCCAGCATTTTGACGTAGCCGCCCAAAGGGATCGGGGCGATACACCATTCGGTGCCGTGGCGATCGGTGCGAGACCACAGCGCCCGCCCAAAGCCGACCGAAAACCGCAACACCCGCACTCCCGCCCAGCGTGCCGCCCAGTAATGGCCAAGCTCGTGGAATGTGACCAAAAAGCCGGTCGCGACTAAAAAAGCAATAAGCGTGGTCAACATGACGGCAATCTAGATAAAGCACTGGTTGTGGTCCGACGGACCTCGGCATCAATCGCAAACAAGCTTTCAATCGACGCACTACAGGCACCGGCATACTGTGTCAGCGCGTGCTCGATCAGGCGGGGAATATCGGTAAAGCGAATCTGCCGATTTAAAAAAGCCTCGACGGCGATTTCGTTGGCGGCATTCAAGACCGCGGGCGCATCACCACCCGCTTGCAAAGCCTGAAAAGCCAAATTCAGACACGGAAAGCGCACGGTATCGGGCTTTTCAAAGGTCAGACCCGAAACGGACAATAAATCAAGCGGCGCAACACCGGCGGCGATCCGCTCCGGCCATGCCAGCGCATGGGCAATCGGGGTCCGCATATCGGGGGTGCCAAGCTGGGCCAAGACCGAGCCATCTTTGTAGCGCACCATCGAATGGATCACGCTTTGCGGGTGAACAATCACCTCGATGTGCTCAGGGGCAATATCAAAGAACCAGCGCGCTTCGATGACTTCTAAACCTTTGTTCATCAGCGAAGCAGAATCGACGGAAATTTTCCGACCCATCACCCAATTCGGATGACGAATTGCGTCTTCTGGGGTCACATTTGCGAGCTGCTCGGCAGCCAGTTGCCGGAACGGGCCGCCCGATGCCGTCAAAATAATGGAATCGACACCGGCATGCGCCAACCCCTGCGAAAAGTCAGCCGGTAGCGATTGAAAAATCGCATTGTGCTCGCTGTCGATCGGCAACAAACGCGCACCGCTGGCGTGCACGGCATCCATAAAGAAACGACCGGCCATCACCAACGATTCTTTGTTGGCGAGCAGGACTTTTTTTCCGGCATGAACGGCGGCCAAGGTCGGAGGCAACCCTGCCGCGCCGACAATCGCGGCCATCACCGCATCGACATCAGGGGCCGACGCGACAGCAGCCAGTGCTTCTGCGCCATAGCTGACTTCCGTCGGGATGTGGGCCGCGCGGAGCCGTGCCTCGAGCTGCTGTGCTGCAGCGGCTTCTGTGACCACGGCATGGCAAGGGCGAAACTGACGACATTGCTCAAATAGGCGGTCGATTTGGTGAGCGCCGGTGAGGGCATAGACGGTGTAGCGGTCGGGATGACGGGCGATAATATCGAGGGTGTTGATCCCGATGGTGCCCGTAGCACCCAAAATGGTAAGGCGTTGCGCAGTCATAGAGGGAATAAAATCCGTTTGGGTCAACGTGAGCAAGCAAGGCGCATTAGGTCAATGCTTTGAGCGCGGCAGCAACGGCCAACACCGCGATTAAACTATCGATCCGGTCTAAGATGCCGCCATGACCGGGGAGCAATTGGCTGGAGTCTTTCACACCCGCTTGGCGTTTAAACCAAGACTCCAAAAGATCGCCGACGATACTCACGGCGGTCAGCGACCACACGACGCCGAGCACACCCCACATCGGCAAGTGAAGCTGCCACAGGGTATTGATGGGCAGTAAGAAAGCATAGGCCGTGACGGCGACCAATGCGCCCGCCACACCTTCCCATGTTTTGCCGGGGCTGATCGAGGGCGCGAGCTTGTGGCGGCCAAAGGTTTTACCCGCAAAGTAGGCCGCGCTATCCGCCAGCCACACCAGCGCCATCAGAGAGAGCAAGCTTGGCGCAGCAGCAGGAGTTGGGCGCCATTCTCGCATCGCCATCCAAAACGGCAAAATCAACATCACGCCGAGCAACGCGCCCACCCATGGCCGCCCAAGCGGCCAGCGCTGTTTGAGCCATAGGGGTGCGACACCGCACCAGAACAGTAAAATCAGCGCATGAACCCACAGCGGTGGGGTCCAGTTGAAGTGCCAAATGGCCGCAGCGACGGCGCTCATCACGCCAAGGTAAGCCACATGAGCACGCACTGAAAAGCGAAAAAACCGCCCCCACTCCCACAACCCCAAAGCACTGACTAGCCAAATAAACGGTGTCCAGCCATGTTCAGGCAGTTGAAATAAAGCGCCGATCATCAGCGGCAATAGCACAAGGGCAGTGAGAATACGGGTTTTTAGCATGCAGTTCAGTCTGTACGACGCTGGGAGGGCATCAATTGTTCGCTGGTTCGACCAAAGCGCCGCTCACGCGCCTGAAATGAAGCAATGGCCGCGTCTAAGGTCTCTTTTTTGAAGTCGGGCCACAGCGTTTCTGTGAAAAACAGCTCGGTATAAGCGAGTTGCCACAGCAAGAAATTACTGATCCGCTGCTCGCCGCCGGTACGGATAAACAAATCCGGTTCGGGCGCATCGCCTAGCGCCAGATGTGGCCGCAGATCGGCTTCAGTCACGGGCATCGCGGGAGAATGACCACTGGCCATGAGGCGATTAAACGCGTTCAAGATATCCCAGCGCCCACCATAATCTGCCGCAACGGTCAGGGTGAGGCCCGTGTTGTGCGCGGTGTTCGCTTCAGCAGCCGCAATACGCTCCTGCAAAGAGGCCGGAAAATGCTCCCGCGCACCAATGATTTGCAGGCGGATATTGTTATCGGCCATCCGCGCAACTTCGCGTTCTAAGACTTGCAGAAACAAGCCCATCAAAAACGAAACTTCTTCTTGAGGACGCCGCCAGTTTTCGCTAGAGAAAGCAAAGAGCGTCAGATACTCCACGCCTAATGCCTTGCAGTAGCTGACAGTGTCTCGAACGGCATCGACCCCGCGTTTATGACCAGCCACACGGGGTAGAAAGCGTCGTTTAGCCCAGCGCCCATTGCCATCCATAATGATGGCAATGTGGCGTGGAACGGCGGCAGATTCGGGTATAGCTTGGGTGCTGCTTTGCAAAGCCCTATCCTCAGATTGCCATCAGTTCTTTTTCTTTGTCGGCCAATGCGCGGTCAACTTCGGCGATATATTTGTCTGTTAACTTCTGAATGTCGTCTTGCGCACGACGTTCTTCGTCTTCAGTAATATTTTTATCTTTCAGCAGTGCTTTGAGGTCATTGTTGCTATCGCGACGTACATTGCGAATCGACACGCGAGCGCCTTCGGCCTCTGCCTTAACCACTTTGGTCAAATCTTTACGGCGCTCTTCGGTCAATGCAGGCATTGGGACGCGGATCATTTCGCCCGAAGAAGAAGGGTTCAAACCCAAGTCAGAATCGCGGATGGCTTTTTCGATGGCACCGGCGAGTTTTTTCTCCCACGGCTGCACACCAATGGTGCGCGCATCAATCAGGGTGACGTTGGCGACTTGATTAATGGCCGTCGGGCTACCGTAGTAATCGACCGTGACGTGATCGAGAATACCGGTGTGTGCACGACCTGTACGGACTTTTTGAAGATCGCTCTTGAAGGTTTCCAGCGAGCGTTGCATTTTGTGTTCGGCAGATTTTTTCACATCGTTGATCATAATGGCTATCCGTTGTGATGAATGGTCCTGAAAATGGCAAGGCGGAACCGTAGCTTGCGCCACGACCCCGCCGCACGTGCAAAATTGATCAGCAGTGTACCAGTGTGCCTTCGTCCTCGCCAAGTACGACGCGCTTGAGCGCGCCTTGCTTAAAGATGCTGAAGACTTTGATATTCAGTTTTTGGTCGCGGCACAGCGCCAAAGCAGTGGCGTCCATCACCTTCAGGTTTTTGATGATCGCCTCATCTAGTGTCAAAGATTGATAGCGAATAGCATCAGGGTTTTTCTTCGGATCATCGGTGTAGACGCCATCGACCTTGGTTGCTTTAAGCATCACATCGACGTTCATTTCCATGCCCCGCAATGCAGCAGCAGTATCGGTGGTGAAGAAAGGGTTGCCGGTGCCTGCAGCAAAAATCACCACTTTGCCATCTTCAAGGTATTGCAAGGCTTTGCTACGAATGTAAGGCTCTGCAATTTGTTGCATGGTCAGCGCAGACTGCACGCGGGCGCTCATGCCAATCCGGCTCATTGCGTCTTTCAGCGCCAAGGCGTTCATGACGGTCGCCAGCATGCCCATGTAGTCCGCCGTAGCGCGGTCCATTCCGGCCGCAGTCGGCGCAACGCCACGGAAGATATTCCCGCCACCAATCACAATCGCGACTTGAATTCCAAGATTCACAACTTCTTGAATTTGCAAAACGATTTGGTCGATCACATCGCGGTTAATGCCATAGCTATCGTTACCCATCAGGGCTTCGCCAGAAAGTTTGACGAGGATACGTTTATAAGTCGGAAGTTGATGGTCGCTCATTGTTTAATCTGCCTTATTTTGTCTGAGATAAAGAATTTGGTGTGCTTCACACAAGCGGCCGCAAAAAGTCGCTTGTGTCAAACCACCATAGCCGATGAATAGGCTCGAAAAAAGGCACCCCGTGGGGTGCCTTTCCATGACAACACAGCCTGAAATTAGCCTTGTTGTGCAGCAGCAGCGGCAGCAGCAACTTCAGCAGCGTAGTCTTCTTGTTTCTTCTCGATGCCTTCGCCCACGATAAACATGGTGAATGCAGCAACCGAAGCTTTTTTCTCTTGCAAGAGTTTTTCAACGGTTTGATCAGGATTTTTCACGAACGGTTGACCCAGCAGAGTCACTTCTGCCAAGAACTTGTTCACGCGACCTTCAACCATTTTGGCCACGATGTCAGCAGGTTTGCCGGATTCAGCAGCTTGTGCGGTGTAGATCTTACGCTCAGTATCCAGAACATCGCTGGAAACTTGGTCTTTAGACACGCAAATTGGCTTAGAAGCCGCAATGTGCATCGCAATGTCGCGGCCCAGTTGCTCGTCTTCTGCAGCGAAGTCAACCAACACGCCGATTTTGCTGCCATGCAGGTAAGAAGCCAGTTTGCCTTCGGTCGCGTAGCGAACAAAACGACGAACAGAGATGTTTTCGCCCAGTTTTGCGATGATTTCTTTACGCAGCACTTCCAGCGCGCCGTCGTTAGCGGCCATCAGGCCATCCACGTCAGCAGGATTTGCTTCAACAATCGCTTTGGCTACGGCACTGGTGAAGCCCAAGAAGCTGTCGTCTTTTGCAACGAAGTCTGTTTCGCAGTTTACTTCAACCAACACGCCAACATTGCCTTCGACCAAAGTCACCACAACGCCTTCAGCAGCAATACGGCCAGCCAATTTACCAGCTTTTGCACCAGATTTAATGCGCAGCAGCTCTTCAGCTTTTTGCATATCGCCTTCGGTCTCAACCAGCGCTTTTTTGCACTCCATCATGCCCAAGCCGGTCGCTGCGCGGAGGTCGGCAACCATTTTCGCGGAAATATTAGCCATGTTTGACTCCTGAAATAAGATGAGTTTTCAAGTGGGGGACCCACCAGAAACATAATGCGGGAAATAGATTAAGAAAAAGGGGCTTGCGCCCCTTTTTCGCTGTGCGCTAAAAATTATTCAGCGGCAGCAGCAGATTCTTCGCTAGCAGCGGCAGCAGCAACCATCTCTTGGATCGATTGTGCACGGCCTTCCAGAACTGCATCAGCAATACCACGAGCGTACAAACGAATTGCGCGAGCAGAATCGTCGTTACCCGGGATCACGTAGTCGATGCCTTCAGGGTTGTTGTTGGTATCGACCACGCCAATGACCGGAATGCCCAGTTTTTTAGCTTCGGTCACGGTACCTTTTTGGTAGCCAGTGTCGATGATGAAGATCGCGTCCGGCAGACCTTTCATCTCGCGAATGCCGCCCAAGCTCTTGTCGAGTTTTTCAACTTCGCGTTGCAGGTCGAGCATTTCTTTTTTGTTGTAGCCCGCATCAGCGTTGGCCAACAAAGCTTGTTTCTCTTCCAAACGACGGATGGATTGCTTAACTGTTTTGTAGTTAGTCAACATACCACCGAGCCAGCGTTGGTCGACGAAAGGCACGCCAGCACGGCTAGCTTCTTCACGAACGATGTCACGCGCTTGACGCTTGGTACCCACAAACAAAATGGTGCCTTTGTTCGCAGCCAGACGACGCACATAGTTTTGTGCTTCGGTGAACAGCGGCAGGGTTTTTTCCAAGTTGATGATGTGGATTTTGTTGCGGCTGCCAAAAATGTACTGAGACATTTTCGGGTTCCAGAAACGGGTTTGGTGACCGAAGTGAACGCCGGCTTCCAGCATTTGACGCATAGTGACTTGAATCGTCATGAAATTAATCCTTGATAAGGGTTAGTCCGCCACTCGTACACATTGACCGAACAATCGGCACCCTTTGGCACGAGTGTGAAAAATTTACCGCCCATCGTCACGCAAGCAATTTGCTGACTTAGAGCGGCGCGAAATGATAACACCACCCTTTTAGCGGACTCAAGAATTTTGGCGATTTTTTTTACTTTTGACCTCAATCAGCCCTTCGGCCTTCATTTTTTGGCGACGGCGCACCACAAACAACAAAAACAGCGTCGGCAACACCCCCAGAAAAACCAAGGTCATCCCCGATCGTACTGGCGACGCCTGCCCCACCGCCAGCATCAGCACCACGTATAACCAACCAATCCAAATGATGTACATCAGAACACCCTCTGTGTTAGTGCCTCAAAAAAACAGCACAATAACGGCAATAACATATTTTACAAGTTGATAAATTAAATCTCATAAGATTCGTGACAACCCCGTAAAATACACTCGCAAAATGAACCAAAATTTCAGGATGGCATGATGAAGACTCCCACCCCTACTGTAAACGGCATCCACTGGCGGATTTTAAAGCGCGTTCTGCTCGGCTGGTTGATTGTGGCCCCACTGACCGCCCTCAGCGTGTACTACTTCGAAACAGAACGGATGGATGAAATTGTCGCTGATCTCGCCATCCAAAAAACCCGTGGCCTCTCAATCACCCATCTTGATGCGCTGTCCGCCCCCCTTTCAGACAACAGCGCCCAAGCGGAACTCAAAGCCCTTGCCGATACCCACTTACAGGGTAATTTTTTAGTCGTTGAATTTTACGACCCACAAAAAAACAAAGTCGCCGAAGCCGTCGCGCCCGGCGCACAACGCGTCGAACAAGAACTGAAAACCAAGCAACACGTCCAGCCTTCTGACCAAGGCGTCAGCTACCGAAAAGTTTGGGTGGACGAACATCTTTATGTACAGATCATGGCCCCGCTCTACCAAGGCCCGCAGATTCGCGGCTATTTCGAAGGGGTCTACCATGTTTCCGCCGAAGAACTCAACAAACTCACCGACACCGTCTTACATCTTGTCGGCCTCTCCGTTCTGATTGCGACCGTCGTCGCGGCGCTGTTTTACCCGTTACTGCTCTCGCTCCACAGCAACCAAGTCAAGCTGTCACGCGCCCTCATGCGCGGCAATTTGGAACTCCTCGAAGTCATGGGCGGCGCGATTGCCAAACGCGACTCCGACACCAACGAACACAACTACCGCGTCACCCTGTACGCGATTGCCCTCGCCCGCCGTCTGCGTCTGGATGACGACACCATTCGCAGCCTGATTTCTGGCGCGTTTTTGCACGATGTCGGCAAAATTGGCATCACCGATAGCATCTTGCTCAAAAACGGCAAACTTGATGACGCCGAATTCACCATCATGAAAACCCATGTCCAACTGGGCTTAGACATTCTCAAAAAATCCGACTGGCTCCAATCCGCCTGCGCGGTGGTCGGCGGCCACCACGAAAAATACGATGGGTCCGGCTATCCCAAGGGTCTCAAAGGTGAAGCGATTCCCCTCAGCGCACGGGTTTTTGCCGTGGTCGACGTCTTCGATGCGCTCACCTCGCGCCGCCCTTACAAAGAACCGTTCCCGCTCGAAAAAGCCGTTTCGATTCTAAAAGAAAGCCGTGGCAGCCATTTTGACCCCAAAGTCATCGACACCTTCCTTGAAATGGCGCCGAGCCTGCTCGCCAACTACGCCAACATGCCCGCCCGTCAGCTTGAACAAGAATTACAACAGCTCACCGAAGCTTATTTCATCGCGACGCTCGATTAAATGGCCGCCACCGGCGTGACACCCGCCCAAAACAAAGAAGCCCGCACATCGCGGGCTTTTTCTCAACCTTGCTGCGGCTACAGCACCACCACTTCATCACTAAAACGATCCTCGACCCGCGCCCCCGCACAGAGCACCGAATACACCGTGCAATTCAGGCGGATTTTCTGGGTGGCGAGTGTTTTCAAAAAGTCTTCAGACAAGCTGCAATCGCCGTCGGAAATCATCAGCACATCGGCTTTTTTGAAATTTTCGTGCCGCTCGATCAGCTCAAGCGAGCGGCGCAATGGCGTTTCAAAATCGGTGCCGCCGCCAAAACCCATGCCCAAAAACCGCAACAAACCGCCAATGTCCGCTTTGCCGTCCAGCGCAAATTCACGGATTTCGCCGCTCGAACCAAACAACAAAACGTGCAAAGCGCGGTCTTCGCGTTTCAAAATCAGCGCAATC
>CAZWRK010000081.1:0-18785 GCA_964635875.1 uncultured Aquaspirillum sp. | reverse complement strand
CGTGTGGCTTCTATTCAAGCCGGTTTACCGATGAGTTCGGTAGCAATGGCTGTGAATCGTTTGTGCTCTTCTGGCCTGCAAGCTGTTGTTAGCACTGCGCAAGCGATTATGCTGGGCGATTGTGAGTATGGGATTGGTGGCGGTGTTGAAGTGATGTCGCGCAGTGGCTATTTGCTGCCTGCATTGCGCAGCGGCGCGCGTATGGGTGATAGCGCGGCATTGGATATGATGGTTTCCATTTTGACCGATCCGTTTGGCGTCGGCCACATGGGCATCACGGCAGAAAATCTGGCCAGCAAATGGGACATCAGCCGTGAAGCGCAAGATGCCTTTGCTCTGGAATCTCAAACCCGTGCGCTGAATGCGATTGCCGAAGGTCGATTTGTTGAGCAAATCACCCCGATTTCGCTGAAAACCCGCAAAGGCGAAGTCATTTTTGATACCGACGAGCATCCGCGCGCCACCAATTTCGACGCGCTGGCTGGGATGCGTCCTGCGTTCAAAAAAGACGGCAGCGTCACCGCCGGTAATGCGTCGGGCCTAAACGACGGTGCAGCATTCTTGGTCTTGGGCAATGCGGCCAGTGCCGAGCGTGATGGTCATAAAGCCATGGCGCGCTTAGTGTCGTATGCGGTTGCCGGTGTGCCCAATGAATTGATGGGTGAAGGCCCGATCCCTGCTACGCAAATTGCTTTGAAGCGTGCCGGTCTGAGCCTTGATCAAATCGATGTCATCGAATCAAACGAAGCCTTCGCAGCGCAAGCGATCGCGGTTGCGCGTGGCCTCGATTTGGACCTTTCCAAAACCAACGTCAATGGCGGCGCGATTGCCTTGGGTCATCCGATTGGTGCATCCGGTGCAGTCATCGCGACCAAAGCCTTGCATGAACTGCATCGCGTCAATGGTCGTTACGCACTGGTGACGATGTGCATTGGCGGCGGCCAAGGCATCGCGGTCATCTTCGAACGCGTCTAATTTGATGCACTCAGCCCGACTGCAATCGTAGTCGGGTTATTCAGCGGGGGCGTGGTGCCATGCCACGCATTCCGCCTCATCCAAAAACGACCACGCCACAATTCGGCTGGTTTTCTGGCCTTGTGACATCGACAACGTGCGAATTTGCTTCGCTCCAAGTTGCCGCAACTGCCGATACAGATTTTTGACGTGCCCTTCTTTTGATACCAGCGAGCTAAACCAGCAGCATTGCGTTGCAAAATCTGCGCTTTCTTGCGCCATGGTGTGCAAAAACTGCTGCTCGCCGCCGTCGCACCACAGCTCTCGATGCGTTCCACCGAAATTCAGCACCGGCTTCTCGGGGGATTTACCGGTTAGATTGGTGACTTTGCGGCGCGACCCCATTTGTGCTTCCTGTGCCGAAGCGTGAAATGGCGGATTACATAGCGTCAGATCAAACCGATCTTTACGCCGAATCACGCCATGAAATACTTGGCGGGCATAGGGTTGATGGCGGAAGCGGATGCTTTGCCCGAGCTTAGGATTGGAATCCACCAGCGCCTGCGCCGATTTCAGTGCAAATTCCTCAATGTCCGACCCCACGAAACGCCAGCCATAGAGCGTCCGGCCCAAAAGCGGATAAATACAATTCGCGCCCACGCCAATATCTAAGACCTGAATACGACTCGGTTTAGGGGTTTGAAAGCTTTCCGCCAGCAAATCTGCCAAATAATGAATATGATCTGCACGCCCCGGAATCGGCGGGCACAAATAGCCCTCCGGCACATCCCAATAAGCGACCCCATAATGATGCGCTAACAGCGCTTTATTGAGCATTTTGACCGCAGCAGGATCGGCAAAATCAATGCTGTCATGACCATGCGCGTTGCGGCTCACAAAAGCGCCCAGCGCTGGCATGGCCGCGATCAAGGCTGGAAAATCGTAACGCTCTCGGTGAGCGTTACGCGGGTGTAAATTCGTTTTTAGCGCAGGGGATGTCATGAGGGGCTCGAAACGCAGAAAGGCTGCGGATTGTACGGGGTTTTCTAGTCGCTCGCGGGTAAATCCACGCCTTCTAGTCGATTTTCTGTTGGCGTGCCTGCGCATTTCACCGTGGCGAGCAATTCACCTTTTTGCAAAACGTTTACCCCTGCTTCAAACGCATGTTTCTCGCTGACCCGATCAAGGCTGGTAAACACGCTATACACGGTCTGACCATTTGGAATATCAACGCTATACGACATATAACGCCCCATTCCTGCCCATTGAAAGGTGCGGGCTTGTTGGCGAGGCACCTGAATCACCATTTCTGGAGCGGTAGGCGGGCCAAAACGATAGCTAATCGTGGCGCCCGCGTCGCAGACTTCGATTTGCTTGCCTTTTTTGGTCATGCACGAAAACAAGGCTTGGCTGCCTTTCGCGCATTGTGCATACACCGGTGCCGCGATGACGGCACACATCATTCCTACCCACACACTGTTTCTCATCAAGACTCTCTCTCTGAATGAATATTTGAATTCGTTAAAATAGCCTGCACTTGACGATATTGCTCAAGACGCGCCATGTCGGCTTCTGTTGGATGCGTTATGCGCTTTAGGTCCATATTATCCGCCACATCTGCCAATTTCACGAGACGAGCGATCGGATTGGCTGCTGCACGATGCGCCGCCGCGAAACGGCTTTCTCCTGCGGTTTTGGTCAATGCCTGAATCGCCTCAACGATTTCAGGCTTAAAGCCCTCTGCGCGTAAATCTTCCAGCGTGACTGCCGTATCTTCCACCACATCATGCAGTACCGCCACGATTTGCGCCTGCTCAGAATCCACCGCCAACATCACCCGCAAGGGATGCAAAATGTACGGTTTTCCTGCTTTATCGACTTGGCCTGCATGTGCGCTTGCCGCCAAAGCAATCGCGCGTTCAAGTGTCGCCATCTTTGCTCCTAACGCGCTTTAACTGGAAAACCAATCCGATCCCAGTGCGATAGCACATGCTCAAAATAGCCCTGCGCATCGGCCTCTAGCCCATATTCATCTTGAAAGCAGGCGATGGATTCGAGCTTCCAATCTGACAATACCACCGCTGTGTTTTCCGCTGAAATCGAAGCATAGGTTTTATTCATCATGACGCGCATGCCCTCTAAAAGTGTGGGTGAAAGCGTCGGGCTGCTTTCCTGTGGCGAACCACTGAGGCGCTCAAGCACCGTCATCAACCGCTCAACCGATTGATTGAGTCGTGCGTGCTCCTGCTTATCCGAGGCGGCCTGCTGCTGCAAAACAGCAATTTCTGCACGCAAACTGGCCATGTTTTGTTGAGCGTCGAGCAAGGCTGCACGCAATTCGTTCTGTATGGTTTCGGATTGCCGAAGTTGCTTGGCAAAAGCTTCGCGCTCTTGATCAAACATTCTCTGCGCTTGTTGTTGCTGTGCGGTCATTTGTTCACGTTCTCGCGCCGTTTCTTGCAATAACAAATGGCGCAGCCCTTCGTACTCTAACCCCATGCGCTCTAAAGATATTTTGGCGTTGTCCTGCGCTTCGTGTACCAAAGCATCGGCTTGCTGTTGAACGCGCCGCATTTCTTCGCGAAGCTGCTCCACTTGCGCCCGCCACTCATCGGCCTCGCGTTCTGCCCGTAGCCGCGCTTCGTCGCAGGATTGCTGTAATTGCAAAACGTGCTGCAGCCGGTCGCGTAATTGCTGTTCTTGATCTGCCGCTGCTTGGGCGGCTTGCTCTGCGTGTTGTTTTGCGGTCTCGGCGTCGGCTAATTGCTGCCGCCATGCTTCACGGTCGCTGTTCCATTGCCCTTCCGCCGCGACCAAGGCCGCCCGCCAAATCTGGCCGAAACTCTCGGCGACCTCTTCGGGCACGGGAATAGAGGGTAACGCGGTGCGCGTTCGCAATTGCAGGCGCTGCCAAAACACATTGACTGCATTTTGAATTGTGCCATTCGAGCCGCGCTGTAATAGCTGCCGAACATTGCTGGCAGTCGGGCGAATGCCATGCCGCGTAAACAAAACATCACTTAACGCTAGCGCCGCTTGGTAAGCATCATTGTGTGCTTCGCGCTCAAGTACTGCTTGAATTTTGGGATCGCGTTCGGGAGGCGGCAATGTGTCATTCATGATTGGAGGCGCTCTTTAAATATATGTTTATCCGCACATAATACATAATGATCAACACAAAAATAAATTAATAATCAGCATTATTTTTATAATGTTGACTTTTAGAAGCGAAAAGAGAAAACTCTCTACACATACCCTGATGTTTCACGAAGTCAAATCAAAAAAATGTCGACAATTCAATCGACTACCATCGAAAAAATCGTCGGGCGCCTGATTAAAATGTTTCACGAGACCGCATGCCGATGATCTTCCCTTCTTTGCCAGACCTTTCCGAAACCGCCCCCCCTGCCGCGGTTCACGGCTGGAATCGAGCGCAAGGCAGCGCGCTTATTGATGCGCAAGATGATGTAAGCGCGGTCATGATCTGGCTTAACGAGTTTCGCCATAGCCCGCACACCTTGGCCAACTACCGCAAAGAAGCCGAACGATTTTTGCTGTGGGCGAGTCATTGGCGTGGTAAAACTTTATCCGCACTCAAGCGTGAAGACGTTCACGCCTATGACGAATTTATGCGCGCGCCTGATCCCAGCTGGTGCGGCCCGACTCGCCCGCGCGCGCATCCCGAATGGCGACCATTTACTCGCCAACAAGGGCTATCTGCCAGTTCGCGACAACTTGCACACACCACGCTTAGCGCGCTCTTTCGGTATTTAATCGCAGCCGGTTACCTGCAACGCAATCCGTTTGCGCTACAGCGTCGCCGCAAACCAACCACCGTCACGCCCCCTGATCGTTTTTTAAGCCAAGACGCCATCGCATTTCTATTTGCATCGCTTCCGCACGCGACATCCTCCGCGCGCGAAGCTGCGCAAACTGAACGCGCGCGCTGGATTTTGACCTTGCTTTATCAGTCCGCACTGCGCTTGCGCGAAATCTGCCAAGGCAAAATGGGCGATTTTTATCTGCTGCGTGGCAACTGGTGGTTGCGTGTGTGCGGTAAAGGTGGATCGCTTGCCGATGTGCCGGTCTCTGACGCTCTACTAGCCGCCCTGCAACGCTACCGGCGGCATCTTGGGTTGCCCGCCATCCCCGCCGTCGATGAATCGACGCCGCTCGTCGCTTCGTTGTGGACGAGCACCGCGCCGCGTGCGTTGAGTCCAGCAGGGCTGCATAAAGTCATCAAATCACTTTTGCAAAATGCCGCCACCGCCGCGATTGGCGCTCAAAAACCGGATCTAGCCCAACAATACCAAGCCGCCAGCGCGCATTGGTTTCGGCATAGTGCCGCTTCGCATCAGCTCGATGCGGGTGTGCCTTTGCTGGTCGTGAGTCAAAACTTACGCCATGCCCAGCTCGAAACCACCCGCCGCTATCTGCATAGCGAAGCCGATCAACGCCATGCTCACTCGCGACAATGGTCCGATCTCATGCCGAAATAGCCCGCTGAGATCGGACAAAAGTTGGCGCTATCGCCCCTTGCTGATACACTCCGCGCCTTACTGATCTATTACGCCAAGTTATTGTGAATAAAGAAAATTTTGCATCACTCGCGCTTTCTCCTGCGCTCCTGTCAAATTTAGAAAGCCTCGGCTACCACCATATGACGCCGATCCAAGCCGCCAGCTTACCGGCGATTCTGGACAAAAAAGATGTCATCGCTCAAGCCAAAACTGGTAGCGGAAAAACTGCTGCGTTTGCCTTGGGATTAATTAACAGCCTGAATCCGCGCTGGTTTGGCGTTCAAGCGCTGGTGCTGTGCCCAACCCGCGAACTCGCCGATCAAGTCGCACAAGAAATTCGCCGCATCGCCCGCGCAATCGACAACATTAAAGTGATTACCCTGTGCGGCGGCACGCCGATGGCCCCGCAACGGGCTTCGTTAGAACACGGTGCGCATATTGTTGTCGGTACGCCGGGACGACTCCAAGATCATTTGGCACGGGGATCGTTAGATTTATCTGGCGTGAAAACGCTGGTGCTCGACGAAGCCGATCGCATGGTCGATATGGGTTTTATCGAAGAAATTGTTGGGATTGTCCGCGCCTGCCCGCGCGCGCAACGGCAAACCATGATGTTTTCCGCGACTTACCCCGACAATATCCAACGGCTTTCGCAGCAATTTATGCGCAATCCGGTGTTGTTGAAGGTGGAATCGTTGCACCAAGACAGCAAAATCGAGCAATGTTTTTACGAGACTTCGCAAGAACAGCGCCTCAGCCATGTGGTGCAGATCCTAAAAAGCTTGCGCCCGAGTTCGGCTTTGGCGTTTTGTAATACCAAGCAACGCTGTAAAGACCTGCTTGCTGAACTGGAAAAGGCGGGTTTTTCCGCGCTGGCATTGTATGGCGAATTAGAGCAGCGCGACCGTGATCAAGTGCTCGCCCGTTTCGCCAATAAAAGCACAACCGTTTTGGTAGCGACCGATGTCGCCGCGCGGGGATTGGACATTAAAGACCTTGATTTGGTGATCAATGTCGATGTTGCACATGATCCCGAAGTGCATATTCACCGGATCGGCCGTACCGGTCGCGGCGATCAACAAGGACAGGCGGTCACGCTGGTGAGTCCGAACGACGGTCGTCGTGTTACGACTATTGAGGTGTATCAACAATCGCCGCTGATTTGGGCGGAAATCGGCGACTTGAAACCCGCCACCGGTGGCCCGCTGCGCCCGCAAATGGTGACTTTAGAAATTGCCGGCGGAAAGCGCGAAAAACTCCGCCCCGGTGATATTTTGGGCGCGTTGACCGGCGAAGGTGGCATTGCCGGTTCGCAAGTGGGCAAGATCACTGTTTTTGAGTTTTCGACCTTTGTCGCACTGGATCGCCAAATCGCCAAGCAGGCATTTAACCAGCTCTCTAAGGGCAAGATCAAAGCTAAAACCTACAAAATGCGCTTGATCGACTAAGCCAAAACCGCCCGTTTCTTTGGATTCGGGCGGATTCGATTTGTATTGCGCAATACATTTTATTTGAGATACGAACGCAATACTTGCAACACCGCCTCCAAATCTTGATCTCGCTCGGCCTGACTCAGTTCCGCATTCGATAAGTGATGGCGCAAATGTCCTTCGAGCACCTCAGTCATCAAACCATTGGCCGCGCCGCGAATGGCGGCAATTTGCTGCAAAATCGCCATACATTCGGCTTCGCCCTGTAAAGCGCGCTCTAAGGCTTCAGCCTGACCTTTAATTCGCCGCACGCGCGTAATCAATTTGCTCGCATTTTCTAGTGTGTGGCTCATCGCTTTCCCTTTCTATCTATAGTGGGGTATAGTATAAATCACGCTGATTAAAAAAGGGACAAAAATGTCCGCACCACGCCCCCATTCCGACTGGACGCATGATCATATTTTTGATCAAGGCAATCGCAGCGCCGAAAAAAACACCCTACTTGTTGTCATCGTTACCGCCGTCACGATGGTCGGAGAAATCGCTGCTGGTTGGTGGTTTAATTCGATGGCCTTGTTAGCTGATGGCTGGCATATGAGCTCTCATGCCCTTGCACTGGGCTTGTCGCTCTTGGCGTATCGCAGCGCGCGCCGCCTTCATCAAGATCAGCGTTTCTCTTTCGGAACGTGGAAAATTGAAGTTTTAGCGGCATACACCAGCGCAATCTTGCTCAGTATGGTCGCAGTCTTGATGTTTTTTGAATCCACATTGCGTCTGATCAACCCCGAAACCATTCAATATAATCAGGCGATTTTTGTCGCGGTTTTAGGGCTATTGGTTAATCTCGCCAGCGTGTGGCTACTCGGCGATGGTGGCCATCACCACGATCATGATGGGCATGGTCACCACCACCACGATCTGAATCTCAAGGCTGCGTATATCCACGTGCTCACCGATGCCGCAACTTCTGTGTTGGCGATTGTGGCGCTGTTGGGTGGAAAATATTACGCCGCCAGTTGGCTAGATCCCATCATGGGGATCGCAGGGGCGATTTTGGTGGGCGTATGGGCATGGGGTTTAGTTAAACAATCGGCAGCGGTGTTACTCGATGCCGAAATGAATCAGCCGCCCGTCGCAGAGATTCGCACCACTGTGGCGGACCATCTTCCGAACGCAACCTTGACCGATCTGCATGTTTGGCGGGTGGGTAAAACTCAATATGCAGCGATTATCAGCCTGAGCAGCGATCAAGCGCATCAAGCTGAAACCGTGAAAACCCAACTCCGCGCGGCTCACCCGCAACTAGCGCACATCACCGTCGAATTCAATCCGGTGACGGCACCGCGCTATCGGCCGCGTCTAGCGCCGATGCAGCACCGCGTAGGCTATTCCGCCCAACACTAGACCCCAAAATGCGCTGCCCAAGCCCCACAGCGTCATGCCCGACGCGGTGGCTAAAAAGGTGATCAAAGCCGCTTCTTGATCGCTTGGCTGTTGCAGCGCACTCACCAAGCCCGCGCTAATCGTGCCCAACAAGGCCAGCCCCGCAATGCCCATCACCAGCGCTTCGGGGAAAGCGCTAAAGACGCTGGCGACGGTCGCACCAAAAATGCCCGTCAACAGATAAAAAATCCCCGCCCACACCGAAGCCAAATAGCGCTGCGCAGGGTCGGGGTCGGCATCGCGACTCATGCAAATGGCGGCGGTAATGGCGGCTAAATTAAACGAAAATCCGCCAAAAGGGGCCAAAATCAACCCCGCCACGCCGGTTTTTGTGATGATGGGGGAGGCGGGCGTTTCGTAGCCGTTTGCACGCAACACCGCCACACCGGGGACATTTTGCGAAGCCATCGTGACGATAAACAATGGCAAGCCCACCCCGAGCAAGGTGGTTAAATTCCACGTTGGAGCCGTCCAAATTGGATACGCCACCGCGAAGGTCACTTGCTCGAAATGAATGGTGTTTTGCGCGTAGGCAATGATTACCCCGCACAACAAAGTCAACGGCACCGCATAGCGTGGCCGAAAGCGCCGCGCCAAAATAAAAAAGCCCATCATGCCGCCAATCAGCGCGCCATCGATCGGCAAGCGTGTAAACAGCGATAAGCCGAAACGCAGTAAAATCCCCGCCAACATCGCCGCCGCAAGGCTTTTCGGCACGTAATGCATAAAGCGTTCAAACCAGCCGCTCACCCCCGCGATGACCACCAAGGCCGAGGAAAATAAAAAAATCGCGACCGCCTCCGACATCGGCACGCCCGATAAACTGGTCACCAACAGCGCCGCCCCCGGCGTTGACCATGCGGTCAAAATCGGGCTACGAAAATACAAAGACAAGCCAATGCACGTCAGCCCCATGCCCAAACCCAAGGCCCACAGCCACGACGCAATATCCGCCGCCGATCCCCCTGCTGCGGTCGCGGCCTGAAACACAATCGCCGCCGAGCTGGTATAGCCCACCAGTACCGCAATCAGCCCTGCTGAACACGATGACACGGAAAAATAACGAGAAATAGGATGCGACATCATGCCCTCTTGAAAGATTTGTGTTGTGCGCTATAACGCACGATCCGCGCAGTGTAGCAGTTGTATGCTATAACGCACAACATCGCCGTAACTTAGCCAAAATCATGACGCCCACACCTGACATTCACCGCCATTTAGCGACTACGCTGCGCCAATTGCGTGCTGAAAAACAATGGAGCCTCGACCGCACCGCCCAAGAAACTGGCCTTAGTAAAGCCATGCTCGGCCAGATTGAACGTGGTGAATCCAGTCCAACCGTCGCCTCGTTATGGAAAATTGCGCAGGGCTTTCAGTGCTCGCTCTCGCATTTTTTAGAAGCGCCCGCTAGCCGCCCTCAAGACACCCTTTTTCGGCAAGTCGATACCCTTCGCAGCCAACCGGCCAGCGATGCGATGTTGGTCGCACCGATTTTTCCCTACGATCCGCACTTTGGGTTTGAAGTGTTTGAATTAACGCTGTTGCCGCATTATGTTCGCCACTCTGAGCCACATGCGAGCGGCGTGACCGAGCATGTCATCGTGATCAGTGGACAGATGGAGGTGTATGTTGATGGGGTGTGGCAGGCACTCGCGCAGGGCGAGGCAGTTCGATTTGCGGCCGACCGTGAACACGGCTACCGCAATCTCAATGAGCATGCCGCCGTGTTTCATAATTTGATTCACTACCCCACGGCGGCGCGCTAATTTTTTAGGTGCGCTTAAACGAGCGCGACTGACGCGGGCGAGAATGCTCGCGCGGATTTTTTTTGCGGTGACGAGTGTTTTGCGCTTGCAGCAAGGTATCAATTTGTTCGGAAGTTGATTGCATCAAAGACTGCGCAATTTCGCCATGCGGGAAGGTTTCTTCCATTCGATACCCAAGCCACGCATAGGCCGCATAGAGCTTGCAGGTATCTTCTAAGAACTGCAGCTCATTACGCCCGCCGCGGCCTTCCATCCGTAACAGTGGTGCAGCGCGACGCTTCGAGCGACACTCCGCCCAATCATGCAACGCCCGTTCCAGCATCGGAATTTTCGTTGAAACCGGACACAAACTGAAGGTAAACCGATCCTCCAGCGACAACGCCAATCCATCCAACCACGCCGCTTTTTCCATTTGATCGCTCAAATTGGCGGGCAAGAAAAATTCGTCATGAACGTTAATATGCTTGGCAAACAACGCCAATAAGGGGCGCAACTGGCTTTGACCGGTCGCAGCAGAAATTTGCTGTAAATACTGCAAGTTTGGCGCGACATAAAACCCCGTGCTCGGCAAGGGTTCGAGCTGTTGCTTGAGCAAGGCCGCAATCGTGCGATGGGTTTTTGCGTCTAAGCCCGCGACATAGCCGGTTTCGTGTTGACCGAACCGCCCCGCTCGACCGGCAATTTGTTTCGCCAGCGCCGCCGCAATCACGCCTTCGTTGTAGCCGTCCCACTTATTCGCGGTGGTAAAAATCACCCGCCGCGCAGGGGTGTTTAGCCCCATGCCAATCGCATCAGTGCCAACGACGATTTGTGTCTCACCCTCAATAAAGCGCTCGGCCTGCGCCTGCCGCACTTCGGGTGATAAATTCCCGTAAATTGCCGACACCGAAAAACCTTGCTCGATGACTTGATCGCGCCAGTTCAAGACTTCGCGCCGCGAAAAAGCAATCAAGACGTCGCCGGTTTTGAGGTTCTTCAGATCACCGAGCGGCTGTTTATCCATTTCTAAAGCGGATTTACGCTGCAATTCACGCACTTCCAAGGTGCCGCCGACGCGCTTCACCAGCGACTCAATCGCCGGTCGTGCTTCGAGCGCGCCGAGCAAATAAATCGTTTCCGCCGGAACGCCACACACGGCCGCCGTCCATGCTGCGCCGCGATCGGGATCATCAAGCAACTGAATTTCATCAATCACCGCGACATCAATCACCCGATTCGGGCTGAGCATTTCGACCGTGCTGGCAACGTGCGTTGCTTCGGGGTGCAGCTTGCGTTGCTCGCCGGTAATTAGGCTGACCGCAATCCCCGCATTTTTCAGGCGCTGGTAATTTTCCAAAGCCAATAACCGCAGCGGCGCTAAATACGCGCCGGTTTTGGCCTGCGCAAGATGCTCCATCGCGGCGTGGGTTTTGCCGGAATTGGTCGGCCCGAGCACGGCAATAAAATGCCGCTTCATGCTCTGTGCCAACACAAATGACTCGGGATAGAGCGATAAATTCACCGCCGCGCGGGTTTTTTCGGCATCTAAATGATCGCCGCGTTCGCTAACCTGAGCATGAATCCGCTCCAACGCCAAGGTACAGCGCAGCCGCGCCAATTCATACTTGGCTTGAAAAGCATTCAGCGCGCCATTCGGGTCAAGGTCATGCTCGCGCGCTAAGTTCAGCACTTTTTCTGCACATTGACTCAACTGTGCTTCGAGTCGCGCCCGCGCGGTATCGTTCCAGCGGGTTTGCACTAAGGCCAAACGCGCCAAATTATCTAAGCGCCGCCATTTGGTGCTTTTGCCCAGAAAACCATCATCAGGGATCAAGTGATACGGAATCACCCGCTTATTGATCACGATTTCGCCTTGCACCGAAAGGGCGTAGCTGCCATCGCTGGTGACTAACTTGGCATGATGTTGTTCAAGATACGCGCTCAAAGAAGGCGTATCAGTTGTTTCAACAGAAAGATCTGTCATTTCATCGCTTTATAGAAAAAATAGAGAAAAAATCGGTGGCAACACTGGGGTCGCCCGCCAATTTAAAGAGGGACTAAACGTTGGTAGGTGCGCAAAAATTCATTTTTTGCCGTTGCCGGCCCCCACGGAATAATGCGCTCGGACAAGGGTTCAATTCCGTGTAGTGACGACCACGCTTCCACCGAATTCGGCATTAAATCGCGTTTTTCGGTCGCCAATAAACGCAAGTCGGCGGCTTTAATCGCGGGCGCATCAAAATTGACCGCAAAATGCGTGGCGATTTGCGCGGAAACCGCCTGTTCTAAACGCGAAAAATCCGGCAATAGTGCTTTGATCGGCGAAACCAAATCACCCAAAAAAGCCTCGCCTGCATCGTGCAATAAACCCGCTAATTGCAAATGATCAGGTAATAACTGCGCCACTAAAATCGAATGCTGGGCAACCGAATAAAAATCGGACGTTTGGCCATTAAACCGACATTGGTAGGCCAAACCGTGGGCGATATCTTCAATATCGAGTTGATCAATTCGCCCTTCTAAAGGGTAGTAACGATTCCCTAAAAATGTGGCACAAAAACACTCGCTTCGCCGCAATGTCATGCTTCACCTATGATTTTGATGCTTCGATCGACAGGCGCTGTAAAGCCTGATGTAAGGGCAAGCTGGCATCGGCAAGACGATCTAAACTCGCCTCGCGCAGCGCATTCCAATCAAACGCCTTGGCCGTACGCAAGCCCGCCCACTGCAGCAAGGCCTGACCAGCCGAAGGCGCATCAAACACACCGTGTAAATAGGTGCCGAGAATCTGACCATCTGCCGAGATCGCGCCCTCCGCGCGCCCCTCCGCCACCCTAAACGCCGGAGAAGACAAGCCCGCGCCCGTCGAGGTGCCCATGTGAATTTCGTAACCCGTCACCGCCGCCTCGGCAAACACCGCTCGCCCTTGCACTTGCTGCAACTGCTTATGCTGCCCCAAAACCGTGTCAATTTCGAGATAGCCCAAACCTTGCATCGACCGACCCGCCACGCCTTCGACGCCGTGCGGATCGCGAATCGTACGCCCCAGCATTTGAAAACCGCCACAAATACCGATCACCTTGCCGCCATAACGCAAATGGCGCTGAATCTCGGCTTCACGGCCTTGTTCACGCAATGCGGCGAGGTCGGCACAGGTATTTTTGCTGCCCGGCAAAATTAACAAGTCTGCAGCAGGCAAGGGCTGATGCGGCGCAATAAATTGCAAATCCACCTCGGGATGCGCCCGTAAAGCATCAAAATCGGTGTGATTGCTGATGCGTGGAATCACCGGCACCACGACTTTAAACCGGCCTTGCTGCTGCTGGGTTTGAATCGCGTCTTCGCCATCCAAAAACAGGCCCTGCAGATACGGCAACACCGCCAACACCGGCTTGCCGGTCTGCGCTTCGAGCCACTCCAAACCCGACTCCAGCAGGCGAATATCGCCGCGAAAGCGGTTAATCACAAAGCCAATAATCCGCGCGCGTTCGCTTTCCGACAGACACGCCAAGGTGCCGACGATGTGGGCAAACACGCCACCGCGATCAATATCCGCTACCAAGATCACCGGACAATCAACCGCCTCGGCAAAGCCCATGTTAGCAATGTCGCGGTCGCGCAAATTGATTTCGGCTGGACTGCCTGCGCCCTCGACCACGATCATTTCGTAGCCCGCCCGCAAACGCTGATACGACGCCAACACCGCCTGCATCGCTTCGGTTTTGTAGTGGTGATAGTCGCGGGCGTGCATATTGGCGCGCACCTGACCATGCACAATCACTTGCGCACCCACATCACTCGACGGCTTGAGCAAAATCGGATTCATATCGGTATGTGGGGCCACGCCTGCGGCCTGCGCTTGCAAGGCTTGGGCGCGGCCAATTTCACCGCCGTCGGCCGTCACCGCGCTATTGAGCGCCATATTTTGCGGTTTGAACGGCACAACTTTCACGCCATCGCGCGCCAGTAATCGACACAGCGCCGCTACCACAGTGCTTTTTCCGGCATCCGAGGTGCAGCCTTGCACCATCAGCGTATGAGAAGGGTAGGTCATGAAAAACCGAATCTGATGTAAAAAATTAAGGAGCGCGAGCGCGGTCTAGTTGTGCGCACAGCGCCGCCGCGCCATCTAAAATGCGCGGGCCGGGGCGATGCAGAATATCGGCATCCACGGTGAATAAATGACCACGACGCACCGCTTCAAGGCTCGGAAACGCCCGCCACATCGCCAACCCCGCTGAGGCGCGTCCGGCCATATCACCGGCAATAATCACCTGCGGATTTTCCGCCAGCACCGCCTCTTGAGTGACGGTGGGCGCGGTCACCGGCAACCCAGAAAAGATATTCACGCCGCCGCATAAACGAATCACGTCGCTGACAATATGCTGACCGTTCAAGGTATACAGCGGCTTATTCCACACCTGATAAAACACCCGCAGCGGTGGGCGCTGCTGATAACGTTGCGCCAACTGCTGCCATCGCTGGCGATAGGCTTGCGCGGCCTGTTGCGCGCGCGGCGCGCTGCCCAGCAACAGCCCTAAACGGGTTAATGAATCAGGAATCGCCGCCAAGGTTTTCGGCTCGCTATAAAACAGGGGAATCCCCAAGCGGCGCAAAGGTTCGAGCTGCCGCTCGGCATTGCCATGCAGCCACACCACCAGCAAATCGGGCTTGAGCGCAATAATCCGTTCCAAATCGAGCTGGCGACTATCGCCGATCTTTGGCAGGCGTTTAGCTTCGGCCGGAAAATCGCTGGCGGTCACTGTTCCGACTAGTTTTCCCCCGCCGCCCGCGGCAAAAATCAGCTCGGTGACATGAGGGGCCAAGCTGATCACCCGTTGAGCCGGTTGCGCCAATTGCACGGTTTGGCCGTGGTCATCGACAACAGAAATGGGGGCAGCAGATGCCGAATGCGTCAGCAATCCCGCCAAGAGCCATCCAAAAATACGTTTCACATCATGCATTTCTGACGCTGGTCAGCGCCCGTTCTAAACGCAGCCAATCGGCCTCGGTTGCGGGCAGACCAAAACGGAGTGCTGTGGCCGCGCCCGGCCATGACCGAACCCAAATTTTGTGCTGCGCCAATTGTTGTTGGAGGGTGATGGCGTCGGGGTGCGGCAAGTAGCGGAATAAATCACAGCCCTGCGTCTCCCAGCCTTGCGCCGATAACAATTGCTGTAAACGCTCGCCTGCCTGCTGAAGATATTCACGGGTTTGCATTTGCCAGCCGCGATCATTGAGCGCTTCGATTCCGATTATTTGTGCAGCGACACTGACACTCCACGGGCCGGCTTGTTTGGCCAGTATCGCCAAAAAATCATGCCGCGCAGCGACAAACCCTAAGCGCACGCCGGCTAATCCAAAGAATTTGCCTAAGGAGCGCAACACAATCAAACCTTGTCGATGTGTCCATGCCGCTACGCTTAATTCGGGGCGACTGTCGACAAAAGCCTCATCGACAATCAACCATCCCCCGCGGGCCGCCAAGGATTCTGACCACGCTAACAAGCGGTGAATGGGAATAATCTGGCCGGTCGGATTATTTGGATTACAGACCACGACCACTTGATGCGAGGCAATTTGTGCCTCCAAGTCGGCATAGGCATACTCGGTGACGTAATGACCCGCTTTACGCCACTGCAAGGCGTGCTCGGCGTAAGACGGGGCCAACACCGCGACACGACACGGCACCCGCAACCACGGCAGCGCCTGAATCGCAGCTTGTGTGCCTGCGACCGGTAAGACCGAGGGCGCACCATAATAGTGACGCGCCGCGTGAATCAGCGCCGGATCTAGCTCGGGCAGACGATGCCAAATGGCCTCAGGCAAGGGGGGTACCGGATAGGCAAACGGCAAAATACCGGTCGATAAATCCATCCACTCGGCCAGCGCGCCGCCGTACATGGCTTGCGCTTCACGCAGATTGCCGCCGTGAACAACAGAAAGATGATTCATAGACGGCTCCCATTCCATGCCATAAACGCCCCAGCGCTTCCTAGCAATACACACCACGCCAGCGCGGTCGAACGCACCAAACGCCATGCCCGATCAATATCTTCACCCTGCGCTTCGCATCCCAAACCTAAAGGCGGACGTTGCTCCCAAATCCCGTCGTAACAGGCCCGCCCGCCTAAAGCCAACCCCAGCGCCCCCGCACCGGCTGACATCACCGGCCCTGCGTTCGGGCTGGGCCATGCCGGTGCCTGTGTTCGCCAGCAGTGCAGCGCCAAACGAGTCTGACCCAACAGCGCATACGATAGGGCCGTCAACCGCGCGGGAATGTAATTTAAAACATCATCCACCCGCGCCGCCCACATGCCAAACGCTGAAAAACGCGCATTGCGGTAGCCCCACATTGCATCCAAGGTATTGGCCAAGCGAAATAACACCACCGCAGGCCCGCCGCCGATGACAAAGCAAAACAGCGCCGCAAAGGCTGCATCATTGCCATTTTCCAGCAGAGACTCAATCCCCGCCTTGGCGAGATCGGATGGTGTTGCCTGTTCGGTATCGCGGCTGACGATATAGCGCGTCCATTGCCGTGCCATCGCTAAATCGCCCGCCGCCAACGCCGTCGCAATCGCAGCGGTATGCTCACGCAAACTCCGCAGACCAATCGCCCAATACAGCAACAGCGCATGGCCTAACCACGCAACCGCGGGCGCGTGTTGCGCGAGCCAATCCAAGCCATACGCACCCCCGATCACCCACGGCAACACCACCGCGCACCACGCCACGATGCCGCGCCCGTGACGCGCACGGCCACGGTTGAGGCGCGCCTCGACGGCTTGAGCCACGCGCCCAAAACCAACCAGCGGATGCCAGCGCCGAGGCTCACCAAGCAACGCATCCAAGCCCAAACCGGCCATGACCAGCAGCGCAATTTGCCATAACGGCCATTCAAAAATCATGCGGCCTTACCATTCCACACCGCGTTGCGCGGCGATGCCCTCTTGAAAAGCGTGCTTGACCATATTCATTTCGGTCACGGTATCCGCCGCCGCAATGATTTCAGGCAAAGCCGCCCGCCCAGTCACCACCACATGCTGCATGGGCGGACGCGCACGAAGATCGGCAATCACCTGTTCAACGTCTAAATAGCGGTATTTCAAAGCGATATTCAGCTCGTCTAACACCACCAAACCAATCGCCGGATCCTGCAAAAAGGCACGGGCTTTGCTCCAAGCAATCATCGCCTGCTCGACATCGCGCTCACGGTTTTGGGTGTCCCATGTATAGCCTTCGCCCATCGCATGAAAACACACTTCGTCGGGGAAACGGCGCAGCATTTTTTCTTCGCCGGTCGAAAAAGTGCCCTTAATAAATTGCACCACGCCGACTTTCATGTCGTGGCCGAGGGCGCGCATCACCATGCCAAAAGCGCTTGAGCTTTTGCCCTTGCCGTTGCCGGTATTGACGATCAACACGCCCGCTTGACGCTGGGCTTGAGCAATTTTTTCATCAACGACGGCTTTTTTACGCGCCATACGCAGGCGATGGCGTTCGTTTAAATCGGGAGAAGCGGAATCAGGATTGGCGTCTGTTGTCATCACAACGACCTCATAGAAGGAATAAAAAAAGTCTGCTGGCCGTGGCGCACTCGTTCAAGCGGATGCCCAAGGCAATCCCCCAGTAACGCCAGCGGTACTTCTGCCACAGGGCAGGCATGCCATGCGCCCTCTGGCAATAACAGCAAGACGTGACTCGCCAACTGAATACCCAAATTGAGATCATGGCTGACCACCACAATCGCCTTGCCCTGCGTTTGATATTGCTGTTTGAGCAGGGCGCTTAAGGCGACTTGGTGCGCCAAGTCTAAGCCGGTATTCGGCTCGTCCAAAAATAAAAATGGTGTGTCTTGCACCATCAAAGCGGCAATCGCGACCCGTTGCCGTTCACCGCCCGACAGCGTGCGAATATCGCGCTGAGCCAAATGCACAATATCTAATTGCTGCAGCGCGTGTTGCGCCTGTGTGTGATCGGCTTCGGATTCCCAGTACCCTAATTGGTAGGGATGACGCGCCGCCAAAACCGCATCCAAAACCCGATACGAAAAGGCATCATGACGCCCTTGCGCAAGGTAGGCGCACAAGCGGGCGCGCTGTTCGAGCGAATGTTGGGTGAGTGGAATACCGTTTAGATGGATTTGTCCAGATTGCGGCGACTGCAAACCCAATAAAGTCTGCAGCAGGGTGCTTTTGCCCGCCCCATTACGCCCAAGCACCAGCCAACATTCGCCAGCTTGTACGTGCCAATTGAGATCACGAATTAAGCATTGCGCAGGGCTGGCGACGTGTAGACCAAAGGTTTCGATCATGTGTGACCTCGGCGGCGCAGTTGCTGCAATTGCAACAGAAAGACCGGCACGCCAATCAGCGCGGTAATCACGCCGACCGGCAATTGCTGCGGGGCGACGATGGTGCGGGCGAGGGTATCAGCCAACACTAAAATCATGCCACCGCTCAAAGCCGCAACCGGTAACAGCAAGCGGTGATCCGGCCCTAAAGCAAAGCGGCAGGCGTGCGGTACGATCAAACCCAGAAAGCCAATACTCCCCGCATTGGTCACGGCACTCGCGGTCAACGCCGCCGCCCACAAAAACAGGAACAGGCGTAAGCGATTCACCGCGACGCCCATTGTCGATGCCAAATCGCCATACATCGCCAAAATATTGAGCGCCCGCGCCTGCCGCC
>CAZWRK010000080.1:0-18889 GCA_964635875.1 uncultured Aquaspirillum sp. | reverse complement strand
CATCTCCACGCCTTCCGCGCCCAATTGGCTGCTGAGTTGTTTCAGCAAGGCGTCGCTTGGGCATACCCGCCAGTCTTCGCCCAGCCGCCAGATGCCCGATCCTTCGGGGTGGCGGTAGAGGACTTCGACCGGACATTGGCCGCGGGTGTTTTCGAGCAAGTGGCCGAGTTGCGGCAACCAGTTTGCGTGCTCGGGGCGCAGGGTGAGGCGTAGCGCGCGCGCAAAATCGCCCCGCGCCTGATCCAAGTCCATCAGCTTTTCGACAATAATCCGCATCCCGCCCGAAAAATCGTCTTGGCTGACTTTGGCTTCGACAATCAAAACCTTGTCTTCGACCAGCGGCGTTTGATTGTTTTCGAGCACTTCGCTAAACAAAGACACTTCGAGTTTGGCGGTGCCATCGTCAAGCTGTACAAACGCCATTTTGCCGCGCGCCCCGACTTTGGTGCGAATCGCCGTCACCGTTCCGGCCAGCCATTGCAGCTCTTTTTTCGGGCTAATCCGATTCAGCGGGGTGCTGACAAACTGGCGGACGGTTTTTTCGTAGGCGTGGAACGGGTGCCCCGATAGGAAAAAGCCGATCGACAATTTTTCTTCGGTCAGGCGGGTGATTTCGTCCCACATCGGCGCTTCGAGCATGTCGATGGCGGGCGCTTCCGACTCGTCCATCAAATCAAACAGGCCGCCTTGATTGATATTGGCGGCTTTTTGCTCGGCCGCGCCCATCGCCAATTCGACGTTCGCCATCAGGCGGGCGCGATTGAGGTCGAGTTGGTCGAATGCTCCGGCGCGAATCAGGGCTTCGATGGTGCGGCGATTCACAACACGCTTGTCAGTGCGTTGGCAGAAATCGAATAGACCGGTGAACGGGCCATTTTTTTCGCGCTCGGCAATGATGAATTCAACGGCCGCTTCGCCGGTGCCCTTAATCGCGCCGAGGGCGTAGCGAATATGGCGGCGATCGGTCGGCACAAAGCGATAGAAACTTTCGTTAATATCCGGCGGCAAGAAAATCAGCTTGTTTTTCAGGCAATCATCGTAAAACACCCGTAGCTGATCGGTGTTATCCAATTCGCTCGACATCGTCGCCGCCATAAACGCCGACGGATAGTGCGCTTTCAGCCAAGCGGTTTGATACGACACCACTGCATAGGCTGCGGTATGCGATTTGTTAAAACCGTATTCCGCAAACTTGGCCATCAAGTCGAACAGCTGTTCGGCCAGTTTAGGGTCGTAGCCTTTAGCGGCGGCCCCTTCGGCGATTTTGCCGCGATGCAAGGCCATTTCTTCGGGCTTTTTCTTCCCCATCGCGCGCCGCAACATATCCGCGCCACCGAGGGTGTAGCCGCCGATAATCTGCGAAATCTGCATCACCTGCTCTTGATACACGATCACGCCATAGGTCGGCTCAAGACTGGCTTTCAGGTCGGGGTGGAAATAGTCAATTTCCTGTTGGCCTTTTTTGCGCAGAATAAAGTCATCGACCATGCCCGAGCCGAGCGGCCCCGGACGGTACAGCGCCAACACCGCAATAATGTCTTCGAAGCGGTCGGGCTGGAGTTTTTCCAGCAGCTTTTTCATCCCTTCGGATTCCAGCTGGAAAATCGCCGTGGTGTTCGCGTCTTTTAGAACCTGATAGGCGGCAGGATCGTTAAACGCAAAGGTGTTGAGATCGACATCAAAGCTCGGGTCCAATTGCCGAATGTAGCGCACCGCCAAATCAATAATGGTGAGGTTGCGCAGCCCCAAAAAGTCGAATTTCACCAAGCCCGCTTGTTCAACATCGTCTTTATCAAACTGGCTGACGGGGCTGGCGTCTTCGGCGGGGGCTTGGTAGATCGGGCAGAAATCGGTGATTTTGCCCGGTGCAATCAACACCCCACCGGCGTGCATACCGACGTTACGGGTCAGGCCTTCGAGCTTTTTCGCCAAAATCCACAGCTCGGCGACTTCTTCTTCTTTTTCGAGGCGCTCTTTAAGAATTGGCTCCATCGCCACTGCTTCATCCAGCGAGAATTGCTTGCCCGGCGCAGCGGGGATGAGTTTGGAGAGGCCGTCACAGAAGCTGTACGGCATGTCCAACACCCGACCGACATCGCGCACCACCGCTTTTGAGGCCATCGTGCCGAAGGTGATGATTTGGCTCACGGCGTCGGCACCATAGCGCTCGCGCACGTATTCAATGACTCGCCAGCGGTTGTCCTGACAAAAGTCGATATCAAAGTCGGGCATCGACACCCGCTCCGGATTCAGGAAACGCTCAAACAGAAGCGCATAGGCGAGGGGGTCGATATCGGTAATCCCGATCGAATAGGCGACTAAAGAACCCGCCCCCGAACCCCGCCCCGGCCCGACCGGTACGCCGTTGTTTTTGGCCCAGTTAATAAAGTCGGCCACGATCAAGAAATAACCGGGGAAACCCATCTGAATAATGGTATCGGTTTCAAATTTCAGGCGCGATTCGTAGCGTTCACGTTGGGCTTCGCGCTCGACCGGATCGGGATACAGGGTGGTTAACCGCTCTTCGAGGCCTTCTTTGGCACGCGCGATCAGAAAATCGTCGAGGGTCATGCCGTCGGGGGTTGGGAACTGCGGCAGAAAGTTTTTGCCGAGTTGAATCTCGACATTGCAGCGTTTGGCAATTTCGACCGAGTTTTCGAGCGCCTCGGGCAGATCGGCAAACAGCGTTTGCATCTCTTCGACCGATTTAAAGTATTGCTCTTCGGTATAAATGCGCGGGCGGCGCGGGTCGCCTAATACCATGCCTTCGGAAATGCAAACGCGTGCTTCGTGGGCTTTAAAGTCGTCGCGGTCGAGAAACTGAATCGGATGGGTCGCAACGACCGGCAGATCAAGGGCGTTGGCGAGGGTGATGGTTTGCTCGACCAAGGCGTCGGCGTAAGGATGGCCGCTGCGCTGGACTTCGAGATAAAAGCGGTCGGGGAATAGATCGGCCCACGCTTGCGCGCAGGCTTTGGCGGCATCGGGATTGCGAGCCAGCAGCGCTTGACCAATATCGCCATAGGCGGCTCCCGAGAGCGCGATCAGATGTGCGCTACCGGCGTGTTCGAGCCATGCGCGCTTCAGTTCGGCGCGGCCTTGGTGTTGATTGGTGCGATAGGCATCGGTGAGCAGTTCACACAGGCGGTGGTAGCCTTCGCGATTTTTGGCGATCAGTAGCAGCCGAAACGGCTTATCGCGATCTTTTTCATTTTCCAGCCAGACATCAACGCCAATAATTGGCTTGATCCCTTTTCCTTGGCAGGCTTTATAAAATTTCAGCATTCCGAACAGATTCATCAGGTCGGAAATTCCCAATGCGGGCATGGACTCGCTGGCCGCCCGTTTTACGGCGTCGCCCATGCGGGTGATGCCATCGGTAATGGAAAATTCGGAATGGAGGCGGAGATGGACGAAGGCAGGGGTATTCATGGCGATATTGTACCAAGAAGCGTGAGATTTTTTTGGCGGGTTGGGGGCGGGCGTGGCGGTACAATCGGTGTTTTCTTTGAATTCTGAGTTATGTCTGCCTCTCCTCAAATTGCATTGGCCCCGATGGAGGGCTTGGTTGATCCTTTAATGCGCAAAACACTCACCGCCGTTGGCGGGATTGATTGGTGTGTGACCGAGTTTATTCGGGTGACGTCGACGTTGTTGCCGGTGCGGATGTTTTTACGGTTAGCGCCAGAGCTGGCGCATGGCGCGAAGACAGCTTCGGGGGTGCCGGTACGGGTGCAATTGCTCGGCAGTGATGCGCAGTGCTTGGCGGAAAACGCGGCCCGTGCTGCTGAGTTGGGTGCGCCGGTGGTTGACCTGAATTTTGGCTGTCCTGCGCCGACAGTGAATCGCCATCGCGGAGGGGCGGTGCTGTTGAAAGAGCCAGAAGTGTTGGCGGAGATCGTCGCAACGGTGCGACGCGCCTTGCCAGCGTCGGTACCGTTGACGGCAAAAATGCGCTTGGGCTACGAGGATACGCAGTTGACTTTGGCGTGTGCGCAGGCGTTGGCAGAAAGCGGGGCGTCTTCTTTAGTGGTACATGCACGGACTAAGGTCGAGGGTTATCGACCGCCTGCGCATTGGTCATGGATTGCGCGGATTCAGGAGGCGGTGGCGGTACCGGTGATGGCGAATGGCGAAATTTGGAGCGTCGAGGATTATTTTCGTTGCCGAGAAGAAAGCCAATGTGCAGATATGATGTTGGGGCGGGGCTTGGTGGCGCGGCCGACATTGGCGGCGGAGATTCGCGCGGCATTAGCCGGCGGGTGTTTTGAAGAAACACCGGAAGCGGCGCGGGCGCGTTGGGTTGCGTTTTATCAAGAGGCTTTGACGGTGACCCCCGAGACATTCGCACCGGCGCGATTAAAACAGTGGCTTGGATTAATGGCAAAACGAGATGCAGTGGCGGCCGATTTATTTGCGCGGATTCGCGGTTTAAAAGACCCGATGGCGATTTTAGCGATTTTGCTTACGTTCTAAATAAAAAAATCCCAGTGCATCACTGGGATTTTTTTATTGGGGGGCTTCAGAATTACTTAATCAGCAAATCGTCGAGCGAGCCACCATTTGCAAGCCAATCGACAACCCACAGCGGCTGACGGCCACGGCCAGTCCATTTGTTTTCAGGGTTTTGCGGGTGGGCGTATTTACTGGCCACTTGGTTTTTGACTTTTTTCTCGCCATTTGCAGCGCCGCCATTAATGTCGCTGAGAGAGAGGCCGGCTTTTTGCATTAATTTCATGATTTCGCGGCGTGCTTCGGCTTGAAATTCTTGTTGGCGGGCTTCAATCAGTTTGATTAAGCTGGCACGAACGGATTCAAGTTGGTCAATATCAAAATTTTCCAAGCTGGAAACGACTGCTTGCACGGCATTTGTTTGGTTTTGGTCCATGATTTTAATCCTGTCAAAATTGTTGCAATTTAGTCTAGCAGCTCCGTTTCATTCCTTCATTCTGAAGGTTGGCGTGAAAACACCGGATAAAAACTGAACGACTAATCACTATAAACTTTATAGATTATTATCTGTAATCGCAAGATATAAATAAGTCTGTGCTAGTGCGAATACAGAGATTGAATGACTGGATTTTAGGCGATGGATATGGGCAAATGATTTGCTTTTCTACGTGCATATCGTTGGGTGCGATTATTTTTTGATTTTCACGGCTGTGAGAATGACTTTCTCTTTCTGGTTTGCGCGCCTGCAGCTTGGCTTCCCATAAAAACAACAATCCGGCCTGCGTGTGCTTCATGAATCATGAAAAGTCATCGATTGGTAACATGCTAAAGCTACATTGAGGCGATCTTTTAAATCCTTGTCAGAGCGAGCACATAATGATCGTCAAGGAATTACCTTTTATTTCTAAACCGCAAGTTCCGCATGATGCAGCGTCTTTACCTGCCGAGTTGATTGCCATCATTGAAGGCTTACGCTTGACTTCGGTGTTTCAGCCGATTGTGAGCTTGGCGCGAGCCGAAATTATTGCTTATGAGGGTCTGATTCGTGGCCCTGCTTCAAGTCCGCTGTATTCTCCCGATCGTCTATTTGCCGAAGCCGAGCGTTATCACCTGTCTTTGGCGTTAGAGCGCAGTTGCCAAGAGGTCACGCTTGAACGTTTTTCGGGGCTGCATTTATCGGGTTTGTTATTCATCAATTTAGGGCCGGAAGCCTTGGTTGATGCGGGTTTTCATCCTGGCATGCTGGCGCGTCAGCTCGAGGATTTGCAGATTTCGTGCGAGCAAATCGTGATTGAAATCACCGAAGGTCAAACCATTCGGGATATGGCCAAGCTGTCGAGCGCAATGACACTGTATCGGCGTTACGGTTTTCGTTTTGCTTTAGATGATTTTGGGACAGGCTCTTCAAATTTTCATTTATGGTCGATCACGCGTCCTGAATTTGTGAAGTTAGATAAGCATTTTGTTCGCAATATCCATGAACCCGAATCACAAAAACATTTTGCACAATCTGTGATTGATCTGGCCCAAAAAATGGGCACGGTGTTGATTGCCGAAGGCGTAGAAACGTGTGAAGAACTGCAGGTTTTGCAAAGCTTAGGTGTTGAATACGCGCAGGGGTTCTTTTTTGGGAAACCGTCGGCCATGCCGATGACGGCGCTGACGCCTGCGTGCCAAGATGTTTTAAATACGATAGGCAACCAGCTTGCAGGCGACCGTTCACATTTAGATCACAGCATCGAGAAATGCTCAGAAACGGCGGGTGATTTATTGATGCCAGTCTCGACATTGGCGCCAGATGCGGCGACAGAGTTGGCGTATCAAATGTTTGCCGATGATCCTGATTTATTTGCGATTCCCGTGGTTGAAGAAGGGCGTGCGGTTGGCTTGCTGCGCCGTCATGACTTATTAGAAAAGCTAGCGCGCCCATTTAATCGCGAGTTATATGGCAAAAAGCCATGTGCGTTGATTATGGATACTGAACCGCTCATGGTGGACTGCCATTTAGATATTCAGGCGTTGTCATCGCTGGTGGTTGCAGCAGAACGTCGTTATCTGGTGGATGGTTTTATTATTATTGAAAACGGTCGCTATCTCGGAATGGGGACAGGGTACGATCTGATGAAAGCGGTTTCAGATATTCAGCTTCAGGCCGCACGCCACGCGAACCCGTTGACGGGCTTACCGGGTAATGTCCCGATTAATGATGCGATTGATCAGCTGTTGGCTGAGGGCGAAAATTTTGTGGTGGCCTATTGCGATTTAGATTTTTTCAAGCCATTTAATGATTTGTATGGATTTTCTCGCGGGGATGAATTAATTCAATTGGCAGGTCGTTTGTTAATTTCTCATGCTGATTCTGTAAAAGATTTCGTTGGTCATATTGGTGGCGATGACTTTATTGTGTTGTTCCGCTGTGAAAACTGGATTGAGCGGTGTCAGGCATTATTGGCAGAATTTGAAACCGCTGTTCAGCAGTTTTTTGAGCCTGCTCATATTGAGGCGGGTGGATATTGGATGAATAGTCGGACCGGAGAAAGAACCTTTTTCCCTTTAACTTCGATTTCAATTGGCGCGGTCGAAGTGGCATTGGGTGGCTACCATTCACATCGCGATTTGTCTTCGGTCGCGGCGGAGGCAAAAAAACAAGCTAAGAAAATTGCAGGCAATAGTTTGTTTATCGAACGTCGCCATCTGCGAGAGTGTGTAGCAGGTTAAATAAAGTTTTCTCTCTGTTTTCTCACATCGCTGCGCACAAATGTGTTCGCAGCGATTTTTTTATTGAATTCGATTTTATGCGCGTCTAAATATCCAAACTGTTTCTTGAGAGGCCTCTGGCGTAAAACAATAGCCTTCAAGATCAAATGATTTTAAATCTTCGGCATGTTTCAAACCATTTTCTAACGCATAACGCACCATGAGCCCGCGCGCGCGCTTGGCATGAAAACTGATGACTTTATAGCCTTCTCCTTTTGATTCTTGAAAAACGGGCGTGATGATTTGGCTCCGCAGTTTTTTAGGGTTGACGGCTTTAAAATATTCTTCTGAGGCAAGGTTAATCAGGCATGGATGGGCGTATTGTTCAAGTGCAAGATTGAGTTGTTCGGTGATCAGATCACCCCAGAACGTGTATAAATTTGGGCCGCGATGATTGCTGAGGCGGGTTCCCATTTCAAGGCGGTAAGGCTGCATCCAATCCATGGGGGCAAGCACACCGTACAGCCCCGACAAGATCCGCAACTGGCGATCGGCGCGCGCGAGGGCTTCTGGTGCAAGGTGAGCGGCATCGATGCCTTCGTAGACATCTCCCATAAACGTGAACAAAGCTGGGCGTGCATTTTCCGCATTAAACGGTTGTGCCCAGCTCGAAAAACGCCCCGCATTTAAAACCGCTAGTTTGTCGCTGATCGACATGAGTTGCGCGAGTTCAACAGGACTCTTATTTTTCAAAATATCGACGAGCTGTGCGGCATGTTCGAGTAAAGCGGGCGCTTGGTGTTGGAGGTTTGGGGGGTAAGGGTGGGTGAGGTCTAGTGTTTTTGCGGGAGAAATAATCATCAGCATGGTGCGGTATCCTTAAAAAAATAGCCTGATTCAATAGATCGTGTCATTCAAGTCTTGATTTTGTGAGGTCTGGCAGCAAGTATTCATCAGGTAGCTTGTTTTCCTCGAGATGAATGCAGTTTTGCATTGTCGTCCGTCCATCATTAGGAAAGGGTTTCGTCTATGCGTCAACTTCGTCAAACATGGCTGGCTTCTATTGTTGCGGTCAGTGCCGCTTTCGCAAGCACGACCGTTTTCGCCGAAAACGCCTTACCGCCAGTACACACGGCGGGTCAGTTGTCCTATCTCAGCGGTGGGGTAGGGAGTGATGAAATCGAAGCCATTAAGGCTGAGGCCAAGCGTTACCCGTGGTCATTAGAATTTGTTCAGGCTACAAAAACCGGTGGCGTGTACTTAAGTGATGTTGATGTCACGATTTTGGGGCCGAAGAACACGGTTTTATTGAACACGAAATCAGATGGTCCATTTATGCTGGTGAAACTGCCGTCAGGGCATTATCAAGTTCAGGCGACATTGAATGGCGTGACGCAGCAGCAGGCGGTGACGATTAAGTCTGGGCAGATGCGCCACACGGTCTTGATCTGGCCGAAGAAATAAATTTTTCGAGACTCGGCTAAGCAAATCGCCGCCTCCAGATGGAGGGCGGCGATTTTTGTTTGGGGGGCGATATTTATTGCGCGGCGAGCCATTCAGGCATGACATCGAGCATTTTTTGTACGGCCGGCGCCATTTGCTCACGGGCATCTTCGATATGCAGCCAAGAAAGCGCAGAAATTTCGGCGGCAGGTTTGGGTTTGGCAGGGAGTACGGCTGAGAAGCAGTGTAGGCACACTTCGCCCGCTTGGCCGTATGCAGGGCCGGTGACTTCGCCGAGTTTGACAAAATTGTGCTCTGGAATATGAAGCCCGAGTTCTTCGCGAATTTCTCGGGAGAGTGCAGCTGTCGAGCTTTCACCTGGTTCGATTTTTCCGCCGGGCAAATACCAGAGTGCATGATTGCGGACGCGGACTAAAAGCAATTTGCCTTCTAATACACACACGAGCACGGCCACTTGTAGAACCGGCAGATCTTGTTCGGCAAAGAAGCCTTGTTGCGCACCTTCTTCGATCTGTGCTGTCGCCCAATCTGCCAAGGCTTGACTGCCTAAGCGAATCTTGCTGACGGCCCGCTGTAATACTTGCTCTTTTCTCACCCCATTTTCTCGCCAGCTTTGGCCGTTGCGATGTAGGTTCAACAACACGGGCATGAGCCTATCCATTGCGTTGGCAAAGCGGGCTTCTGCGGTGCAATTTTGCTCAAATTCAATCCAGAGCCGGACAATTTCGGCCGCGGTATCTTGGGGGAGCAAATCCGCAATGCGCTCAACAGCGGCTTGTTCTGCAGCCTTGTCTGCGGCTAAGGGGCCTTCGGCATACAAAATCGTATCACCCACATCAATTTCACCAATGTCGTGTACGAGCAGCAGGCGCACAACATGGTCAATATCAACGACCTCATCGGCATAGCGCTGCATGGTGAGTGCCAGCATGGCAATTTGCCAACTATGCTCAGCGCTATTTTCAGGCCGTTCTAAGGTGACCGGCTTATTTTTCCGCAACACCCCTTTTAGCTTATCAATTTCAATGATAAAGGCGACATGACGGCTAATTTGGCTCAGATCAGGGCTCATTTTGGGTTCTTTATGTCAGTAGAAGGGGCGTTGGGTATGGCGGGAAACGCTAGAGACATGTTGTAGCGTTTGCGGTAGCGCTGCAATATTTTTTCAATCTCGCCATTGTTTTGCAGGGTTTTCAGCGCGGTATTAAAAACTTTTCGATCGGCATCTTTCAAAAACCCCACGCTGCGCGGAGAAATCGGAAAGAGGTCGAAAATTTTGAGCTGGTAGCCATGTGCTGGAATGATGTTTTGTAGATTCGCTTGCGCCCGGAAAATAAACTCATCTCCAATCACCGCATCAACGCGTTGGTAGTAGAGCAGGCGCGGCAGCGTGTCTTGGCTGGCGTACTCTTTGTATTGAGCGATATTTTGAACAGCGTTTGCATAGTCTTGCCCCAGAAATAAAGAGGCGTTTTGGAAGGCCGCAACGCGTAGTGGCTGTAAATCAGCCAATGTTTTGATGTTGAGCTGCTTAGAGGCGAGTGTGATGACCTTATTGTGATAGTAAATTACAGGCTCGGATATGTAGGCTTTGACCTGTTTTGAACTATCCAGCGAGAGCATGGCATCTATTTTTCCTGCTTCCAGTAAAGCTAATCCTCGGGCAGGTGGGTAAGGCTCAAAGCGTGTTTGATACCCTGCTTTTTGTAGGACTGCTCTGACAATTTCAACTTCCATGCCACTTTGGCTGTCTTCTTCTACATACGGCGGTTTCGCAAGGCCCGTGGCGATATGCAAGGTGTCAGCGATGGCCAGTGTGGGGATGAAGAGCAGTGCAAGCAGTGTAAAAATTTTTTTCATTAATGGGTCGAGAGCGGGTGGAATTTGGAGAGACGGTGGGCGAGGGCTGCGCTAAGGCGTTGTACTGCGCAGCAGTGGCGGCTCGAGGCGTAAGCGCGGAGAGGGCGAGCGTCCGAGTCGTTGTATCGTCATGGGAATTTCTGCATTCGGAAACCATTTTCGATAGATTTTGGCAAAAGTTCCGGACTGTTTAAGCGTTCGGAGTGCCTCTTCCCAGCGATCAATCGTGCTGTCTGGCGTGCCTTGTGAAAAAGCAAGATAAAGGTCGAGCGACTCTAAAACCAAAACACTGGCGATATCTTCTCGCTTTAGTCCGGCTTTTTCCAAGATCGGGCCAACCGCCAAGCTGCCGTCGACCCATAAATCGACACGTCCGACCATGAGCTTTTGTGCTGCAATCTGCGGGTTAGCTGAGAGATCAACGGATTCAAAACCCGCGCGCCAAGCTGCATCGGCAAAGATGCTGCCCTTATAGCTGGCGACCGTATAGCTTTTGATTTTTTCACCTAACCCAATGAATTGGCTGGCTTTGTCTCGGCGGGCAAACACTTCAGTGTGTGAGGTCGCAATCGGGCCAATTAAGGTCATATGTTTAATGCGTTCGGCACTCCCGCCCACCGAAAATAACAAAGTGTTCGGCTCGTTTAGAAGCGCATTGTAGACCCGTGCCCACGGCTGAATTTGGATCGGCTGTTTGTTCCCGAGCAGACCTTGTAAGGCTTGAACAACCTCGACAGCCATGCCTTCCGCCCGCCCATTTTTAGAAAAAGACATCGGCGGCCACTCTTCGCTGTAGATCTTTAACGCATCCGCAGCGAAGGCGTGTCCCTGTAGAGCAAGCATTGCCCCCAGAATGCACAACCCTGTCTGTAGTTTGCGGTAAAGCCTGTGGTGCATCGCGACGTGTCCTCGTGTTTTATCTAAATTGAGTTTTTCATTTTACTTCATACACTTTTAGGTCATGTAATAGCTTTGTAAACTCTTCTGCTAAAGGGGCTGACAGCGTCAAAATCTGGTCGTTTTCGGGGTGTCGAATCTCTAAAACGGTACAGGCTAATAATAGACGTTGGCTCCCGAAGTGTTCTGTGAACAAGCGATTGTGTTGCCCTTTTCCGTAGCTGGCATCGCCAATAATCGGGTGCGCAATATGCTTGAGATGGCGGCGCAGCTGGTGGCGGCGACCGGTGTGCGGCTCAAGCTGAACAAGGGCGTAGCGGCTAGTCGGATAGCGATCCACACAAAACGGTAGCTCGTAGCACTGTAGACGCTTGTAATCGGTGACTGCAGTTTGTGGCGGCAGATCGGCGCGATGCGGTGCACGTTCAATTTCATCGGGGCGGCGCTTGAGGGCATAGTCGATGCGGGCCGATGGTTCCGGAAAACCCCGCACTAACGCTTGATAGCGTTTATACAGGGTGTGCGATTCAAATTGCTGTCCTAAATGGCGCGCCGCTTCTGGCGACAGCGCAAATAGGAGTACGCCGGATGTGCCTTTATCTAAACGATGTACCGGATACACTTTCTGGCCAATTTGATCGCGCACGATTTGCATCGCAAAGCGGGTTTCGTGCCAATCCAGCACGGAGCGATGCACCAGCAAGCCTGAAGGCTTATGAACCGCAATAATATGGTCGTCCTGATACAGAATCGGGAGCATCGCAACACCTGTTTTATCGGTCAAAGGCCGCCAGTCTGGCACAGACCTGACAAATCACAAGCGAATTGCGTGGATTAGCGTGATTGGCCGTCTTGATAGAGATAGCGCCGGTCATCAAAGGTGGCGACCCAGTGCGGCTTGTACACAACGAATACCGCCATCATCAAACCGGTGGTAAACGCTTCTGACCATGACAACAAAAAATAAAACGCCAACGCGTCGCCGAATAATTCATCCAGTGGATACAGGCCAGTCATAGCGAGCGTGCTGACCGTGGCAAAACCCGTCACAAAAAAAGCCGCGCCTGCCGTCATAAACGCATTCACAAAAATATAAACAAAATAATGGGTCGGCAGCCGATGTTGCGCCCAGTGCAAGCTCCATGCCGTAATCATGACCGGCAAACCCGCCAGCACCAAAAAATGGACGCCGAAAGATTGCCATTCATTAAAACCCGCTAAGGCCAACCCAATTAACACAATCGCCATGCCGATTAGAGCCAACCACGGTCCCGCGAGCAAGGTAAACGCAACGCTACCCAACAAGTGGAAATCCAGCCCCGGTTTAAACGTCCCGCGCAAAGACCATAAGCCCATCAAAACCACGCAGGTTCCCATCCACGCATTGATCGCGAGGGGATCTAATTTGCGCCACGGCGTACGACGAATCGCTTCGACTAAGCACAAACCACTGATGGCACCGGTAATGACCAAGGTTTCGCTGTCAAATAACGTGTGTGGAAAGTTCATCGCTTCTCACCTCAAATAGACATCATTTTTATGATAGCAGAGCGCCATCGGCGACCGGCAAGGCTCGCCCTATTGCGTGACTCCCTCTAAAATGCCGCCTTTGTTCGATTCTCGAAAGAAGTTTGATCATGCCGTTTCAGCCCCCTGCCCCGCATGTATTGGCTGCCCAAGTGGCTCAAGCACTCAGCGAAGATATTGGCACCGGCGATTTAACCGCCTTATTAGTGCCTTCTGACGAATGGGCGCAGGCGCGCGTGATTGCACGAGAGCCTGCCATTTTATGCGGTCGACCTTGGTTTGATGAGACCCTGCGGCAATTAGACGCGGCGATTTCGGTCGAGTGGGCGGTGGAAGAAGGCGCTCGGGTGAGCGCAGATACTTTGCTCTGCGAGCTTCGTGGCCCTGCCCGTGCGCTGCTCACCGCCGAACGCACCGCACTGAATTTCTTACAAACGCTGTCGGCCACGGCCACAGTGACACGTCGCTATGCCGATGCGATTGCAGATTATCCCGCAAAAGCCATGGACACCCGCAAAACACTGCCCGGTTTACGGCTGGCGCAAAAGTACGCGGTACGGGTGGGCGGTGGGGCGAATCAGCGAGTCGGCTTATACGACGGTATCCTGATCAAAGAAAACCACATTATGGCGGCTGGTAGTATTGCAGCCGCCCTTTCTGCGGCTCAAGCCCTTGCGCAAGGGGTGTCGATTCAAGTCGAAGTCGAAACACTCGACGAGCTTCAGCAGGCCTTGAGCGCAGGGGCAACCTTGATTCTGCTCGACAATATGGATTTAGCGACTTTGCGAGAAGCCGTCGCGTTGACTGCAGGCCGCGCCCAGCTCGAAGCGTCCGGCAATGTCGATTTAGAGACGATTGCCGCGATTGCCGCGACCGGCGTGGATCGGATTTCGATCGGTGGCTTGACCAAGCATGTGCAAGCGATTGATTTGTCGATGCGTTTTAGCGCGTCTTGAGCGTAAAAAGATGACACCCATGCACTCTTCTGATCAATCACCGTCTGCGGCATGGGTCGGACTGGCTGCTGTGCTGATGTTATTGGCTGGCGTGCTAGGGCATGACCCGTGGAAGCCTGACGAAGCATTTAGCTTTGGCATTGTGTACGAGTATTTGCTTGGCCAACATTGGGTGATTCCGATGCTGGCGGGCGAGCCATTTATGGAAAAACCGCCGCTGTATTTTTTATCGGCAGCGTGGTGCGCGCGTCTTTTCTCGCCGTGGTTGGCATGGCATGAAGGTGCTCGCTTGGCTTCGGTGCTGTGGTCGGCGCTGACGTTGATGGCGGTTTGGCAGAGTGCGCGCTTGATCGCCGCGCGTCCGGCGCAGGCGCTTTTGGCCCCGATGTTGTTAGCAGGGACGCTCGGGTTTTTCAGTAATACGCACCATTTGCTGACTGACAATGCTTTATTTGCGGGCATTGCGCTGTCGCTGTGGGGATTGACGCTGTCGGCGCGGGGGCAGTGGGGGATTGCGGGTGTGGTGTTAGGGCTGGGCTGTGGGGTGGGCTTTATGTCCAAAGGCTTAATTACGCCGGGGGTCATCGGGTTTTCTTCACTGTCTTTATTGCTGTTTAAACCATGGCGGAGCTGGGGCTATCTACGTTGTTTGGTCACTGCGCTCTTGGTGGCATCCCCGTTTTTGACGTTCTGGCCTTATCAATTGTGGCAACACGCTCCGCATTTGTTTGATGTTTGGTTCTGGGAAAACAATGTTGGGCGATTTTTGGGGCGTAATAACCTTGGCCCAACGAGTGAGCCGGGTTTTTACCTCAAAACCTTGCCGTGGTTGACCTTTCCCGCGGGCGTGCTAGCGCTTGTGACCCTATTTCAACAAGGCCGCACTTTATCTCGTGCTTTGTTGCCTGCCCTGATGATGTTGGGCGTGATGATGATGGTCCTCGGGCAAGCTAAACAAGCGATGTCTTTATATGCGGTACCAACCTTAATTCCGCTGTCGATTTTGGGCGCGCAGTGTCGCTGGTCGTCCCGCGTTGAGCCGATGTTGCGTACGGTGCTGGTAGTGGTGTTTGGGGGGCTGACATGTGGCTTGATCGGCGTGTGGTTGGCGTACCTGCTTGGACAAAGCGATATTGTTCAACTCGCACAGCGCCACGCCCCCGGTTTTGTCCCTGCATGGCAATGGCAAGGTTGGCTCGTGGCGGGTATCTGGTTGCTGGGGGCGGTCGTGTGTTATCGCCAATATCGGCATGTGGTTGTGGCGTGGGCTTTGGGATTAGCCGTGTTGCAGTCGGTGTTGCTCGGCTTATGGCTGCCTTTTTGGGATTATCAGAAAAGCTATCGCCAGCCGTTTGCTGCGATGGTGCAAGCGATGCACGGTTCATCTGCTTGTGTGGCTTCGTGGCAGCTCGGCGAGCATCAGCGCGGTAGCTTGCATTACTTCACCGGTATTCGTGTGCAGCGGTTGGAGTTGGGGCGTGGGGCCGATTGCCCGTGGATTCTGGTCGAAGGCCCGCTTTTACCGCCCCAAGTAGAAGGCGCCGATTTGGTTTGGACTGGGCGACGGCCGGGGGATGATCGCGAGCAATATCGCCTATTTGCACGGCCAATCCCTTAATTTTTCGGCGGTGGTGGCGTGGACAGAATTCCCCCGTCGCTCGCTGCCGCGTACAATGCAGCACTCTGTTTTTTTAGAATGATTCGATTATGATCCGCACGCGTTTTGCTCCTAGCCCGACCGGTTTTCTTCATATTGGTGGTGTTCGTACGGCCTTGTTTTCGTGGGCGTATGCCCGTAAACACGGTGGTCAATTTGTCTTGCGCATTGAAGATACCGACCTCGAGCGTTCGACCCCCGAATCGGTACAGGCGATTTTGGACGGCATGAAGTGGGTGGGCTTGGAACATGACGAAGGCCCGTTTTATCAAACGCACCGCTTCGATCGTTATAAGGAAGTGATCCAAACCCTGCTGGCTTCGGGGCACGCCTACCACTGCTATTGCAGCAAAGAAGAACTCGAAGCCCTGCGCGCCGAACAAGAAGCGAACGGCGAAAAGCCGCGTTATGACCGTCGCTGGCGGCCCGAAGAAGGCAAGGTTTTGCCAACGCCGCCCGAAGGCGTCACGCCCGTTGTGCGCTTCAAAACCCCAACCACCGGCTCGGTGGTGTGGAATGACTTGGTCAAAGGCCGCATCGAAATCGCCAACGAAGAACTCGACGATTTGATCATAGCCCGTCAAGACGGCAGCCCGACCTATAACTTCTGCGTGGTGGTGGACGATTGGGACATGCAAATCACCCAAGTGATTCGCGGCGATGACCACGTCAACAACACCCCGCGCCAAATCAACATCTTGTTGGCTTTGGGTGCACCGTTGCCGGAATACGCGCATTTGCCGATGATCTTGAATGCCGACGGCCAAAAAATGTCCAAGCGCCGCGACGCGGTAAGTGTCGTCGATTACGCCGCGCAAGGGATTTTGCCAGAGGCTTTGCTGAATTATCTGGCGCGTCTAGGTTGGGGACACGGCGACGATGAATTTTTCAATCTCGAACAGTTTGTTGAATGGTTTAGCTTGGAGGCTGTCAGCCCGAGCCCGAGCCGTTTTGACCGCGAAAAATTCCTCTGGGTCAATCAGCAACATATGAAGGTTGCCGACAATGCCCGCCTTGCCGATTTGATTCGCCCGACCTTAACGGCCGCCGGTATCGACACCCTGCAAGGCCCCGATTTGCCCGCTGTTGTCGGTTTGGTCAAAGAGCGGGTGCGTGATTTGAACGAATTGGCGGCGCAAGCGGATTATTTCTATGTTCGCCGCACGCCTTCTGAGGAAGAGTTAGCCAAGCACTTTGACGAAGCGGCCCGGGCACGGATGGCGCGCTTTGGTGAGCGTCTGGCGGCGTTGAGCGCATGGAATGCTGAAGAAATTCATGGTTTGTTCAAGCCTTTCTGCGCTGACGAAGACATCAAAATGGGCTTGCTCGGTATGCCGCTGCGGGTGGCGGTGTGTGGAACCGCACAAACGCCGTCGATTGATGCGGTGCTGGCGCTGATGGGACAGGAAGAAGTCTTGAAGCGGATTCAGGCTGTGTGCTAATTCAATGCTAAGCTAAGCCCCGAAAAGCCCCGAGCATTGCGCTTGGGGCTTTGTCCTTTTTGATTCCTGCAAAGAGCCTGTGAATGCGATGAACGGCGTTCCCGAACATTTTGAAGATCCTGTTGACCGTGCCGAATTTCGGGTGGCGTCGCATCGTTCCGATGTAGAACTGTATCGCGCGCATATTGTGCGGCACACCTTTGATGCGCATGCGCATGCTGCTTATGGGATTGGTACGATTGAAAGCGGTGTGGAGCGCTTTCGTTGTCAGGGCAGTGAGTTTTTAGCGCCGCCCCATTCGCTGGTGTTGATGAATCCTGATGTACTCCATACGGGGCGCGCCGAAACCGAGCTTGGCTGGCGCTATCAAAATATCTACCTCGACCCCGAAACCTTGCTGGCACTGACGGGCGAGCGTGAATGGTGGTTTGCACAGACGGTGGTTGATTCTGATCGGCAAGGTGCGCAACGTTTATCGTGCATGTTGAAAGCGCTGTGGCAGTACCGCGATGAACCTTTGGCGTTTGATGGTTTGCTGTATCAGTTAGTGAATGCTGTTCGGCGGCATGCGTCGGTGTCGGTGCGCCCGCGTGGGGCGGCACATCGTTTAAGCCCCGTATTGGATTATCTGAATGCGCATTTGTCTGAAAAAGTGACATTAGAGCAGCTCGCCAGCGTGGTCGATCTCAGTCCGTTTCACTTTTTGCGGCAATTTCAGGCGCAATACCATGTCACACCGCATCAAATGCTGATGGCGCTTCGTCTTCGTGCAGCGAAGCGGTTGTTGGCCGTGGGGGTGGCACCGATTGAGGTGGCGGCCCAATTGGGCCTGAGCGATCAATCACACTTAACCCGCACATTTTTGAGTCGTTACGGGGTGACGCCTGCCCGCTATCAGCGGCAATTAGGTATTCCGATTGCACCCCGTCGAAGCCCCCGCCGTTAATCCCGCAATTTTATTCAAGACATCCCCGCCGGTATTTGATTACCGTGGCGCTCTGATTGTTCTTTTGGAATGTCTTTATTCATGGTTTCTGGAATCGCGTTTGCCTTGGCTGCGGGCATGATGTGGGGATTGGTGTTTATTGCCCCGCTGTTATTGCCGGAGTATCCGGCCGCCCTGCAATCGTTTGGGCGTTATTTGGCGTTTGGCTTGATCGCATTGCCGTTGGGGTGGTTCGATCGGGCCGAGTTGTCGCGTTTTAGTCGAGCGGATTGGCTGGATGCGCTGAAGCTGTCGATGGTCGGCAATATTATGTATTACCTGTTTTTGGCGAGTGCGATTCAACGCGCGGGCGCGCCTTTGCCGACCATGATTATTGGCACGTTGCCGGTGGTGATCTCGATCTGTGCGAATCAGATGAATCATCAACGCGATGGGCAATTGCCGTGGAAAAAATTACTGCCTGCGCTAGCGGTGATTTTGCTGGGGATTGGGTGTGTGAATCAGGCCGAATTGCAGGAGATTGCACAACATGCCAGCGCAGACCAGCAATCTCGCTATGCGTATGGTGCACTGTTTGCCTTGGGGGCGTTGGCGTGCTGGACGTGGTATCCGATCCAGAATGCGCGCTGGTTGCGTGCGCATCAAGGGCGAAAGCCCCGTGCATGGGCGACGGCGCAAGGTTTAATGACGCTTCCCTTGGCGGTGATTGGCTATGCCCTGTATTGGGGATGGGGCAGCCATGTGCCGCATGAGGCGTTTTCGATGCCATTTGGCCCGCGTCCTGCCGTCTTTATTGGGCTGATGATTACGATTGGCCTGCTTTCATCGTGGATTGGCACGCTGTGTTGGAATGAGGCGAGTCAGCGCTTAACCAGCGCGATGGTCGGGCAATTGATCGTTTTTGAAACCCTTGCCGCGTTGGTTTATGCCTATCTATTGCGTGGGCAATGGCCGCCAGTGTTGACCCTACTGAGGATTGGCCTGCTTTTGG
>CAZWRK010000079.1:0-19063 GCA_964635875.1 uncultured Aquaspirillum sp. | reverse complement strand
CGGCTTCTCGGCCCAGTCTGACGAAGCACGTCACATGACCCTCGGTCTGGAATGCATCAAGTTCATGCTTGAGCAAGATCCCGACAACTTGCCGATTGTGCAAGGCTGGATCGACAAATGGACATGGCGCGGCACCCGTAAATTGGCCTCAGTCGGCATGATGATGGATTACATGTTGCCGAAGCGGATTATGAGCTTCAAAGAAGCATGGGAAATTTACTTCGAGCAAAACGGCGCAGCGCTGTTTGGCGATTTGGCGCGCTACGGCATCACCATTCCGAAGTGCTTTAACCAAACCATCGAAGAAAAAGAGCATGTAACCCACCAATCATGGATTGGTTTCTACATGAAGCCCGAATCGACTCCATTCCATACATGGATTCCGGAGCCGGACGAATTGGATTGGCTGTCTGAAAAATATCCGAACACCTTCGACAAATACTATCGTCCGGTGCTGGAGCATTTAGACAAGCAAGAAAAAGCGGGCAATCGCTTCAATAACAAAACCCAGCCGATGAACTGTCAGTGCTGCGTGAATACGATCAAGTACAACGAGCCGGGCGATCCGATGAGCATCTGCTTCCGCGAAACGGTGTACAAAGGCGAGAAATATCATTTCTGCTCGGATCATTGCAAAGACATCTTTACCAATGAGCCTGAGAAATATATTCAAACCTATATTTCTTCGCACCAAGCGCTGCAAGGCAATTGCGCCCCCGAAGGCGTCGATACCAATGCACCCGACTTCAACCCCGGTGAGCATATTGCGGATTACTGGCGCTTGGACAAACGTGCGACCGGCGATTTCAACGGCTCGGAAGACCAGAAGAACTTTGCGGCTTGGCGTGATCAAGCCACCAAGAACTGAGAAGGAAGAGAAAAATGACTGTTAAAGCCCTTGCTGACTACGCTTTTGCGTCCAGCGACGCCGTCGAAAACTACAAAGGCAAACAGCTTTTGTATGTGAACTGGGAAAAACATCGCATGTTCTCGCGTCCTTTTGTACTGGCGCTGACACCGGATACCCCGTTCTCGGTCATCATCGACAAGTACATCACCGATTGCTACAGCTACCACCCCGATTTCGCGCAAATCGACTGGAGCCAAGCGATTTGGCAGAACGGTCAAACCGTCTTCACCCCCGATGTCACCAAGAGCCTGCAAGAAAACGGCATCGGCCATAAAGACCTGATCCGCTTCACCACACCGGGCTTAGACGGCATCGCCGGAACCGGTTACTAAACGCCACATTGCCCCACCCAAGGATCAAGCCGCACGACACACAGGCTTGATCCTTTTGCGTCCGCCGGACGCTTTGGAGACCCTATCATGAGCTACGAACTCACCATCGAGCCGCTTGGCCGAACCATCGAAGTTGAAGACGGCCAAACCATTCTGGATGCAGCACTGCGCGCCGGTGTTTACCTGCCCCATGCTTGCGGCCAAGGCTATTGCGCGACCTGTAAAATCACCGTGACCGACGGTGAAGTCGATCATGGCAGCGCCTCTAACTTTGCATTGATGGACTACGAGCGCGAAGAAGGCATGTGCCTCGCCTGTTGCGCAACCCTCGAAGCCGATACGGTAATCGAAGCCGAAATCGAAGTCGATGAAGATTCGAAAGGTCTACCGGTACGTGACTATCACGGCGTTGTCAGCCGCATCGAAGACCTGACCCCGACCATCAAAGGGATCTGGATTCGACTCGACAATGATGAAGTGCTCGAATTCCAAGCCGGTCAATATGTGAACCTGCAGCTGCCCAAAGAAATCGGCGTGCGCGCATTTTCACTCGCCAACCCGCCTTCGACCGGCAATGAAATTGAATTGAATATTCGAATCGTCCCCGGCGGCGCGGGCACCAGCTGGATTCATAAAGAACTCAAAGTCGGCGATAAAATCAGCCTAACCGGCCCGTATGGTCGCTTCTACAACCATCATTCCGCCAACCTGCCATCGTTGTTTATGGCCGGTGGTTCGGGCTTATCCAGCCCGCGCTCGATGATTCATGAGCTGCTGGATGCAGGCTCCGAATTACCGATTACGCTGGTTTACGGCGCACGCAATCAGGCCGAACTGTATTACCACCAAGAGTTCCTCGACCTCGCCGCGAAACACGCGAACTTTACCTATGTGCCGGCCTTGTCCGACGAACCGGCCGACAGCGATTGGCAAGGTTTCCGTGGCTTTGTGCACGATGCCGCCAAAGCGCATTTCGACAACGATTTCCGTGGCCGCAAAGCGTATTTGTGCGGGCCGCCGATCATGATCGAAGCGTGCATCACCGCCTTGATGCAAGGCCGCCTGTTCGAGCGCGATATCTACACCGAGAAATTCTTCTCGGCTGCCGACGCACAACAAGTCCGCAGCCCGCTGTTTAAACGCGTCTAACACCACTGCACCCCTCTAAACACATTCCCTGAAATCAAACTTAAGGGAATGTGTTTTTTCGCGTCTATATTCTGCATATTTGCCGAAGAAGCGCGAAATTAGCCTACAAAATGGTGCAACGTTTCGCGCCCCAAAAAAGCCTTCAATTATTCTGGTCGTGGGCGTTGACTCACTAACGTAGTAGTGATTTAATTGGATCACTAACATATTAACAAAAATAATTTTTATCTTGATTCTTCAAAGAGGAGATGTCGAATGAACTATCGTCATGTTGCTGCCGTCGCTGCGATGGCTTTGTCCCTGCCTGCGGCTGCACAAGAAGTCACCTTCAAAATTGCCCATTTCTTGCCATCTGCCGCCCCAACCCAACAACGCGTGTTGCAACCTTGGTGCGAAACAATCAAGAAAGAATCCGCAAACCGGATCGGCTGCCAGTTCTTCCCTGCAATGCAATTGGGCGGCACCCCGAACCAACTGGTTGACCAAGTCAAAAACGGCGTAGCTGACATCGTATGGACAGCACCGGGCTACTCCACCGGCCGCTTCCCTGCGATCGAAGCCTTTGAATTGCCATTCATGGTTGCCGACGCCACCAGCAGTAGCAAAGCGCTGTGGACGTACTACCAGCGTTACGCACAAAAAGAATTCTCGGGCTACAAAGTCTTAGCCATTCACACCGATGGCGGCCAAGCCATTCACACCGCGAAAAAAGAAATCACCGGCCTCAGCGGCTTTGCAGGGATGAAGCTACGGACCTCGACCCGTTTGGGCGCCAAAACCCTCGCGGCCTTGGGCGGTGCGCCGGTGCAAATGCCACCGGCACAAGTCACCGAAGCGATTGCTAAAGGTGTCGTCGATGGCTCGCTCGGCGCATGGGAACTGGTCTTCCCGACCAAGCTTTCTGAAGTCACCAAATTCCACGCTCAACCGGCCGCAGGCGGTGCGTATCCGACTGCGACCATCTTGATGGTGCTGATGAACAAGCAGAAATACGACGGCTTGCCTGCCGACCTGAAAGCGATCATCGACAAAAACAGCGGTGAAGCTTTAGTGGCTAAATTCGGTGCGATGTTTGACGACGAAGCGGCCAAGTCTCGCAAGAAAATTGGTGAGCTTGGCAACAAGATCACCACGTTAAGCCCGCAAGAACTCGCCGCGATGAAACAAGCCACCGCAGTGGTTGAAAACGAATGGATTAAGCAAGTCAGCGAGAAAGGACTGGACGGCAAGAAACTGGCCGCCGGTGCGCGCGAACTTGCAGGTCAGAAATAACTGCAAGTGCAATTAACGTAGAGAGGTGAGTTATGCATGATCCGATGGGGATCCCTCATGAACTGGAAGAACGCAATCCAGTTGAGCATTACTTGATCATGGCCGGAAAAGGCATGGCAGTGCTAGGAGGCCTGACGTTTATCGGCCTGATTGTCATGTCCCTGATTTCGATCATTGGTCGCAAACTGGGTTTTGGTTCAGTCAATGGCGATATTGAGCTCATGCAGGCGGGGACGGCCGTCGCAGCCGCGGCGTTTTTACCCTACTGCACGCTGTTAGGCGAACATATCAAAGTGGACTTTTTCACCGAGAACATGCGTGACTCACTGAAACGCCCAATCGACGGCCTCGCGGAAATTTTACTCGCGGTGGCCGCCGCCATCCTGACATGGCGCACCGCACTGTCGGCGATGGCCTCGCACGAATCCGAAGAAGTGACCGCGCTGGTGTCGCTGCCGGTGTGGATTCCGATCGCGCTGCTGGTCCCTAGCCTTGCCCTGATGACGGTTTGTGCGCTCTATCGCGCCTATACCCTCTTTCATCCGACTCAATCTACGCCGGGGAGCAAGTCAGCATGAGCGGCACAACAATTGGCCTGATGGGCTTTGGCTGTCTATTGGCGATGCTCGCAGTACGCGTGCACATTGCCATGGCGATGTTTATCACCGGCTCGGGGATTTACTTGGTGTTGAATGGGGGTGAAACCGCCAGCCTGCTCTACACCTTGAATAATCTGGTGTATGCCCGTGTTTCGAATTACGACCTTGCGGTGATTCCGCTGTTTATTTTGATGGGGCAGTTTGCCACCCACGGCGGCCTCTCCAAGGCGCTGTTTAAAGCCGCCAGTACCCTCGTCGGTCACTGGCGCGGCGGGTTGGCGATGGCCGCCACCGCAGCTTGTGCCGCGTTTGGTGCGATTTGCGGTTCATCGCTCGCCACCGCCGCCACCATGGGCCAAGTGGCCTTGCCCGAACTGAAAGCCCACGGCTATTCCGGCAAACTCTCTACCGCCACACTCGCAGCATCAGGCACCTTGGGGATTATGATTCCGCCGTCGGTTCCGCTGGTGATTTACGCGGTGTTGACCCAAGAATCGATCGGTAAATTGTTTGTGGCCGCCGTCGTGCCGGGGATTATTGCCGCGCTCGGTTATTTGTTGGTGATTGCCATCATTGTACGACGCGACCCGACTGCAGGCCCTGCGGGTGAAAAAACCCCGTTCGCCGACATGATCAAAGCCCAAATCAACATTATTCCGGTTGTGATGGTGTTTCTGGTGGTGATTGTTGGGATTTATGGCGGTTGGGCAAACCCCACCGAAGCGGCATCGATTGGCGCCGCCGCCTGCGGAATCTTGGCCTGCCTCACCGGTGGAATGCGCACCAAAGGCATGTTGGCGAGTATTTACGGCACCGCCCACGCAACTGGCATGATTTTCATGGTGCTGATTGGCGCGGACTTGCTGAACTCAAGCTTGGCGCTGTCGCAAATGCCGACCGAGCTGGCGACGTGGGTTCAGCAGAGCGGTCTTGCCCCACTGCTGGTGCTGTCGTGCATCCTGATTATTTACATCATCTTGGGCTGCGTGATGGATTCGCTGGCGATGATCTTGCTGACGATTCCGATTTTTTATCCGGTGGTGATGGGCTTGGATTTCTTCGGCATGCCGGTTGAAGACAAGTCGATTTGGTTCGGGATTCTAGCGCTGATGGTGGTCGAGATTGGCTTAGTGCATCCGCCGGTTGGCATGAACTTGTATGTGATTAACAAGCTCGCCAAAGATGTGCCGATGAAAGACACTGCGCTGGGCGTGATGCCATTCCTTGCATCGGATTTCATTCGAATTGTGGTGCTGGTCTTTGTTCCAGGTCTGTGTTTGGGCTTGGTGCACTGGCTCGGTTAAATCAGGTTCAACTCCCTTGAAAGCCCCCCGCTTGCTGCGGCAAGTTGGGGGCTTTTTTTATGCGGGCACAAAAAGCAGAGACGACCAGCCATCCACTCTATTCGGAGTGCTCTTTTTCTAATACATCAAGATTGGCCTGCGCCCGTGGATCGCCCTGCGCGGCGGAGAGTCGATACCAATTCATCGCAGCGATATGATCCTGCTGCACACCCCGTCCTTGGCTTAACAACACGCCGAGATTGTATTGCGCGCGCGGATCCCCCTGCTCGGCGGCCGCCAAAAACCACTTCGCCGCGGTTGCATCGCTTTGTGCTACGCCCTGACCTTTGGCATACATCAACGCCAAATTGAATTGCGCATAAAGATGGCCGTGGTCGGCGGCGCGCTGGTACCACTTCACGGCCATTGCCGGATCGAGCGGCACGCCCTGACCATTTTGGTACATCATGCCCAGATTAAGTTGCGCATCAGCATTGTCTTGCTCGGCAGCGGCTTGATAGCACTGCGCGGCGGCGGCCGCATCTGGCGCGACGCCTTGGCCGTTTTCGTACAACAAACCTAGATTAAACAGCGCTTTTGAATGACCTTGATCGGCGGCCAAACGGTACCACTGCGCCGCAGCGGCGTAGTTTTCGGCCAGATCGTGAATAAGCCCCAAATTTAACTGCGCTTTGGCGTGACCTTGTTCAGCGGCAAGCTGATAGAGCATCGCGGCGGTGCGATCGTTTTGCGGCACGCCTTCGCCATTGGCGTACATCAACCCCAGATTAAATTGCGCATCGGCTTGACCTTGTTTCGCGGCACGTTCGTACCACATCGCCGCCGTCTGCGCATTCGCGGCGACCCCTTGGCCGTTGTCGTACAGCACACCAAGATTGAGCTGCGCATCGGCGTCGCCCTGCTCCGCTGCGCGCTGATACCACGCTAGCGCTGCCGAATCATCCCGCGCGACGCCTTCGCCGTTTTCGTACATCAAACCCAAACTGAATTGCGCGCGAAGATGTCCCTGTTCAGCGGCTAATTGATACCACTTGGCAGCGGTGGACAAGTCGGGGCTGACACCGTGGCCTTTGATAAACATCAATCCAATATTGAATTGCGCCACCGCGTGCCCATCGCGTGCCAGTGCCTCAAAAATCTGCGCCGCTGTGACGTAATCACCTTGCGCATACGCCGCAAAACCTGCATCCATTCCGAGCATTTTCTGACCCTTCATCCCAAATTAAAAAAGCCGATTTCAGGCCATAACGGCACATCATCGGCTTTTTACACATCGGCGGGCAGAAAACATCACATCCCCGATGGCGCGTCGCGTTCTAAGCTGGCATCAAGCACCGGCAAGGTCACACGGGGAATCACGGTACGTTGTTGTGCAGCCAACAGCTTATCGACGACTTCATACACTTCTTGGATGAGGTCTTTGCCGAGCGCGGTTTCGAGCAACACGTATTGTTCCTGAATCAAGGGCGCAAGCTGCGCCACGATCGCTTCACCTTTTGGGCTTAAACGCACCAACACACGGCGCTGATCTTCGGCCATTCGCGTCCGAATCACGACCCCAAGATCATCCATCCGCGCTAGCACACCGGCCAAACTCGGGCTGAGAATATGGCAAATTTCACAGATTTCGCGCGGCTCAAGTTGTTCCCGCTCGCTCAGCGTACGCAAAATGCGCCATTGCTGCTCGGTCAGACCGAAGTGGTTAATGATCGGGCGAAAATGGCAGAGTAAATCTTCGCGCGCTTTCAAAAACAATTGCGGAAGATTGCGATAAGAAATCCGGCGGTCCATAAAACAAAGCCTTTGCGAAACAAGTACGTTGGGTGAGAGGTGGCCAATTTTACCGCGAGTGTCGAACAAGAACGATACTAATATCGTAGTATTTGTTGCGAAGCAATAAAGCCGGACACGACACACACCGCAAGCCCCATTCATCTCACGCCACATGCGGCAAAAAAGCATAAAAAATTCGTGTTTTTTTGTCCTTCACGGCGAAGAACGATTGACTTGCTAATATGTTAGCAATTAAATTACTACAATGTTAGTATTAATCGCAATTCAGCACAGCCTAGCGGACTGCACGCCAGCGAGAGCAGCGCATAGCCCGTATTCGGAAACAAGGAGAGTCTAGTGAATATGACAACACCCGCAGTCAGCGGGACGGTATATGGGGTGATCCTGAATGATCGGGATTCGCTGGCACGCATGGGCAGCGCCCTCGAAGATGCGCCCTACAAAGCCGCCCCAAAATCCGTCGTGATGTACATCAAACCGGCCAACACGGTTGCCGCCAGCGGTGCCTGCGTGACCTTGCCCGCCGGTGAACAGCGCGTCGAAATCGGGGCCACGCTGGGCATTGTCTTGGCGCGCGATGTCGCCAAACTCAGCACCGAGCACGCCGCCGACGCCATTGCAGGCTATCGGATCGTGGCCGATTTGAGCCTGCCGCATAGCAGCTACTACCGCCCAGCGATTCGCGAAAAATGCTTTGACGGCGCTTGCCCCGTCGGGACCCGTCTGATCTCTGCGACCGAACTCGGCGACCTTAACGCCTGCACCCTCAATACATGGGTCGATGGCGTTCAAGTGCAAAGCCGTGGCTTTGCCGACTTGGTGCGCGATGTGCCGACCTTACTCAGCGAAGTGTCCTCATTCATGACCCTACGCGCAGGCGATATGTTGCTATTGGGTGTGACATGGCAAGCCGCCCAAGCCGCCGTGGGCGCACAAGTCCGCGTCGAAGGCGGGGCCTTAGGTGAAGTGGAATTTTCTCTAGCCGCACGGGAGACCCAAGCATGAAATATGGACGCATCGCCTACAACGGCACCCATCACCAAGTCACACCGGCCGACAACGGCCAAGTACGCCTCGCCGATGGTCACCTGCTCGACGAAACCGAAGTAGTGTGGCTGCCACCGGTTGCGCCTCGCACCGTCTTTGCGCTCGGTTTGAACTACGCCGACCACGCCAAAGAATTGGCGTTTAAAGCCCCCGAAACCCCGCTGGTGTTTCTAAAAGGCCCGAACACCGTCGTCGGCCATCGTGCGCAAACCGTTCGCCCTGCCGACGCGACCTACATGCACTACGAATGTGAATTGGCCGTGGTGATCGGCAAAGAAGGCTACGCCATCGCCAAAGAAGACGCCTACGACTACGTGGCGGGCTACACCATCGCCAACGATTACGCGATTCGTGACTACCTCGAAAACTACTATCGCCCGAATTTGCGCGTCAAAAACCGCGACAACTGCACCCCGCTCGGCCCGTGGCTCGTCGCGCGCGATGACATCGCCGACCCGATGAATTTAACCCTCATCACCCGCGTCAATGGCGTTGAAACCCAGCGCGGCAGCACCGCCGACATGGTGTTTGATATCCCGACCTTGATCGCCTATTTGTCGTCGTTCATGACCCTCTCGCCGGGCGACATCATCTTGACCGGCACCCCCGAAGGTCTGGCCGATGTCAAAGCCGGTGATGAAGTCGTCACCGAAATCGAAGGCCTTGGCGCATTGACCAACTTCATTGTCGCCCCCGTCTGAGCGCGCACCTCGCAAAGGAAGAATTCATGATTCAACATCTGATTAATGGCCAAAAAGTCGCCAGCCAAGAAACCTTCGAAACCATCAGCCCCGCGACCGGCGAAGTGCTCGCCACCGTCGCCAGCGGCGGGGAAGCCGAAGTCAACGCCGCCGTCGCGGCCGCCAAAGCCGCTTTTCCGGCATGGGCCGCGACACCGGTCAAAGAACGCGCACGCCTGATGCGCAATGTCGGCGATTTGATCACTAAACACGTGCCCGAATTAGCCGAAATGGAAACCAAAGACTGCGGTCAGGTCATTGGTCAAACCAAAAAAGCGCTGATTCCGCGCGCCGCCGACAACTTCCATTACTTTGCCGAACTCGCGCAGCACCAACACGGTGAAACCTACGATTCCGACACCGGCCATTTGAACTACACCCTGTGGCAGCCGGTTGGCGTGTGTGCGCTGATCTCCCCGTGGAATGTGCCGTTCATGACCGCGACGTGGAAAACCGCGCCGTGCTTGGCGTTGGGCAACACCGCCGTGATGAAGATGTCCGAACTGTCACCGCTGACCGTATCGCGTTTGGGCGAATTGATTTTAGAAGCCGGTGTGCCGCCGGGCGTGTTCAACATCGTTCACGGCTTTGGTCAAAGCGCAGGCGAACCGCTGATTTCGCATCCGGATGTGCGGGCGATTTCTTTCACCGGCTCGACCGCGACCGGTAATCGCATCGTCAAAACCGCCGGCCTGAAAAAGTTCTCGATGGAACTCGGCGGCAAATCGCCATTCATCATTTTTGATGATGCCGACTACGAACGCGCCCTCGACGCGGCGATCTTTATGATCTTCTCGAACAACGGCCAACGCTGTACCGCCGGTTCGCGCATCATTGTTCAAAGCACGATTTACGAAAAATTCGTCGCTGACTTTGCGGCACGCGCGTCGCGTTTGGTGGTGGGCGACCCGCTCGACCCGAACACCATTATTGGCCCGATGATTTCCAAAGATCACTGGAAAAAAGTCACCGGCTACATCGCCTTGGGCCAAGAAGAAGGCGCGACCTTGGTTTGCGGCGGCGGCACCCCCGACCTGCCCGACCACCTCAAAGGCGGCAACTGGGTTCAACCGACGGTCTTCGCCGATGTCGATAACAAAATGCGCATTGCCCAAGACGAGATCTTTGGGCCGGTGCCGTGCTTGATTCCGTTCAAAACCGAAGAAGACGCGATCCGCATCGCCAACGACACCCAATATGGCCTGTCGTCGTATCTGTGGACCGAAAACACCAGCCGCGTAATGCGCATGGCCAAAGCGATTGAATCGGGGATGTGTTTTGTGAACAGCCAAAACGTCCGCGATTTGCGCCAGCCGTTTGGTGGTGTCAAATCCTCCGACACCGGCCGCGAAGGAAACCACTACAGCTACGAAGTGTTCTGCGAAGCGAAAAACGTCGCCGTGTCTTACGGCAGCCACATGATTCCGCGTTGGGGAGTATAAAAATGGGTCAGCTTGTTCTTGCCGCTAAAATCACCCACGTGCCATCGATGTACCTGTCCGAAATGGACGGCCCGCATAAAGGCTGCCGCCAAGCCGCGATTGATGGTCACAAAGAAATCGCCCGTCGGATGCGGGAACTCGGCGTCGAAACCGTGATTGTGTTCGATACCCATTGGTTGGTGAATTCGGGTTATCACATCAATTGCGCGCCGTCGTGGGAAGGCATTTACACCTCCAACGAACTGCCGCATTTCATTAAAAACATGCCGTTCTCTTACCAAGGCAACCCCGCCTTGGGCCACGCAATTGCCGAAGAAGCCACCGCCGCCGGCGTGCTGACCCGCGCCCACGACGCGACCAGCCTCGCTTTGGAGTACGGCACCTTGGTGCCGATGCGCTACATGAACGAAGACCAAGCGTTCAAAGTCGTCTCGGTGTCGGCGCTGTGTACCGTCCACAATCTGCAAGACTCGGTGGAACTGGGCCGCGCGGTTCGGCGCGCTATTGAAGCCAGCGACGGCAAAGTCGCGGTTTTAGCGAGCGGTTCGCTCTCGCATCGCTTTGCGCAAAACGGTGTCTCCGATCAGTTCTTGCACAAAGTCTGGGATCCGTTCTTGGAAACCGTCGATCATCACGTCGTCGATCTGTGGGAAAAAGGCGACTGGGCGACCTTCTGCGGCATGCTCCCCGAGTACGCGGTGAAATGTCACGGCGAGGGCAATATGCACGACACCGCGATGTTGCTGGGCGTGCTGGGCTGGGATCAATACCAAGGCAAAGCCGAAGTCGTGACGCCGTATTTTGGGTCGTCTGGCACCGGCCAAATCAATGTGATTTTCCCGATCTAAACCTGCGCGGCCTCCCGCGTTGGGAGGCGCAACCCTCTTTTTAGGGAGTCCGCTTCATGGGTGAAATTGTTCTGGCTGTGAAAGCCACGCATGTGCCGTCGATGCTTATTTCCGAGCAACCCGGTCCGGCACACGGTTGCCGTCAAGCCGCGATTGATGCCGAACGCGAAATCGGTCGCCGCGCGGTCGAATTGGGCGTCGATACCTTTATTGTTTTTGATACGCATTGGTTGGTGAATGCGGGGTATCACATCAACAACAATCCGGTGCATAAAGGGCATTACACCAGCCACGAGTTTCCGCACTTTATTCAAGATCTGCCGTATGAATTCCCCGGTGATTCTGAATTAGGCCGTGAAATCGCCCTTGAAGCGACCGCGATGGGGGTGAAAACCCGCGCCCATGAAGTCGCCTCTCTCGATTTGGAATACGGCACGATTCTACCGATGCGCTACATGAACCCCGAAGGCGCAATCAAGGTAATTTCGATTGCCGGTTGGAGCACCTTCGGCAGCCTCGAAGAGTCGCGCATTGTCGGCGAAGCGGTCGCCAAAGCCGTTGCACGCAGCAATCGCAAAGTCGCGCTGATTGCCAGCGGTTCGCTCTCGCATCAAATCTGGGAAAACCGGCTGGTCGAGCAAGGCTTTAACACCATCAGCCGTGAATTCAATAAACAAGTCGATCTGCGCGCCCTGCAACTTTGGGAAGCGGGCGAGTGGGCGACGTTCTTGCGAATGCTGCCGGAATACGCGCAGTACTGCACCGGCGAAGGCAAGATGCACGACACCGCGATGCTGTTTGGCGCGCTTGGCTGGGATCAATACCAAGGCAAAGCCGAAATCGTGTGCCCGTACTTTGAAAGCTCCGGCACCGGCCAAGTGGTGGTGAATTTCCCGACCTCCGGTATTCCGCTGTCGGCCACCGGCATCGGCGCGGATATGCCGGTTTCCTAACGCACGCCCATTGCGCTCTGACATCAGGATTTGACCATGCCACATCTGACCTACGAATACACCGACAACCTCGCCAGCGACGCCGATATTCCCGCGCTGCTGAAAAAGTCTAATCAGGTTTTGATCAGCCAAAACGGCGTGTACCCGACGGGCGGGATTCGCTCTCGCGCCATCTGCCTCCGCGATTACTGCGTGGCCGATGGCACGGTCGATGACGCCTTTGTCCACGCCACCTTAAAAATCGGCGCAGGACGCTCCGAAGAAGCCAAGAAAAAAACCGGCGACGAACTGTTTCAGATGATGACCGAACATTTTGCCGCGATTTATGCGCAGCGCAGCTTGGCGCTGTCTCTGGAAATCGTTGAATTCAGCGAAGCCGGTACATGGAAACAAAACAATATCCACGCGCGCTACAAAAAAGCGTGACGTCTACGAGGAATTAACATGCTTGACGCATCTCTTATCGAAGCCGCTGCTCGCCGCTTGCACGACGCTGAAAAAGCCCGCACACCGGTGCGCCAAATTTCATTGGATCACCCCGAGATCACCATCGAAGACGCCTATGCGATTCAAAAAGCATGGGTGCAAATGAAGCTGGCCGAAGGTCAAAAAATCGTCGGCCACAAAATCGGCCTGACCTCGCGCGCGATGCAAATGTCGTCGCAAATCAACGAGCCAGACTTTGGCACTTTGCTAGATGAAATGGTCTACAAAGATGCCGCCGATATTCCGTGTGAACGCTTTATCGACCCGATGGTCGAAGTCGAGCTGGCCTTTATTCTCAAAGACACCCTCGAAGGCCCGAACGTCACGATTTTTGATGTTTTGAACGCGACCGATTATGTGGTGCCTGCCGTCGAAATTATCGACGCGCGCTGCCATCGCATCGACCCCGAAACCAAGCGCCCGCGCAAGGTCATGGACACCATTTCCGATAACGCTGCCAACGTCGGCATTATTTTGGGCGGTCGCCCGATTAAACCGCTGGATATTGATCTGCGCTGGGTGTCGGCCTTGCTGTACAAAAACGGCGTGATCGAAGAAACCGGCGTCGCGGCAGGGGTGTTGAACCATCCGGCCAACGGCATTTCGTGGCTGTCGAAAAAATTCGCCCCGCACGGCGTCGCACTCGAAGCCGGTCAAATTATTCTGGCCGGTTCGTTCACCCGTCCGGTCAAAGTGGTGCCGGGCGATACCATCCATGTTGATTACGGCCCGCTCGGCAATATCAGCGCCCGCTTTGTCTAATTCAGGAGCGCACCCATGGACATGCCTTTAAACACATTTAAACGCGCGTTAGCCGCAGGCGAAACCCAAATCGGGCTGTTTCTGGGCTTGGCCAACAGCTATAGCGCCGAGATTGTCGGCGGGACCGGCTTCGACTGGTTGCTGATTGACGGCGAACACGGCCCGAATGATCTGCAGTCGATCATCGGCCAATTGCAGGCGCTCGCGCCGTATCCGGTGCGGCCAGTGGTGCGCACGGTCGATCATGATGTGGCACGCATCAAACAGCTCTTAGATGGCGGCGCGCAAACACTGATGGTGCCGATGGTCGAAACCGCCGCCGATGCCGAAAAGCTGGTGCGGGCGATGCGCTATCCGCCGCACGGCATTCGTGGCGTGGGCACAGCGATGGCACGCGCCGCGCGCTGGAATGGCGTCGCCGATTATTTCGCGCACGCCGATCAAGAAATGTGCCTGATCGTCCAAATTGAATCGACCACCGGTTTGGCCGGATTAGCCGAAGTGCTGAAGGTCGAAGGCGTCGATGCAGTGTTTATTGGCCCGTCAGATTTAGCCGCGTCGATGGGCTATCTCGGTCAACCCAATCACCCCGAAGTCAAAGCCACCGTCGAAGCCGCGCTGCGCCAAATTGCTGCGGCAGGCAAAGCCGCCGGTGTGTTCTCGGCCGATCCGGTCGCCGCCGAAGCCTATCGCCAAATGGGCGCGCGCTTCTTGCTAGTCGGGGTCGATGCCTTGTTATTACGGAATTCTGCGGTCGCTTTGGCCGACAAATTTAAGCACGCCGAGTCCAAAACCAGCGGCGCGGCGTACTGAGAAAAATCAAAGGAAAATCAACATGCTGGCATTACACGACTCAAGCCTGTTACGTCAGGCCTGCTATATCGACGGCGCATGGGTCGGCGCGGATAACGGCGAAACCGTTGCCGTGACCAACCCCGCAACCGGCGAAACCATTACCCATGTTCCGCGTTGCGGCGCAGCCGAAACCGAACGCGCGATTGCCGCCGCCGATGCCGCACTCGCGACATGGCGCGAAACCACCGCCGCCGAACGCAGCCGGATTTTGCGGCGCTGGTTTGATCTCTTGCTCGCCAATCAAGACGACCTCGCGGCCTTGATGACCGCCGAGCAAGGCAAGCCGCTGGCCGAAGCCAAAGGCGAAATTGCCTATGCAGCCGCGTATATCGAATGGTTCGCCGAAGAAGCCAAGCGCGCTTACGGCGAGGTGATTCCGTCGCCGTTTAAAGATCGGCAAATTGTCGTGACCAAAGAGCCGGTTGGGGTGTGCGCGGCGATTACGCCGTGGAATTTCCCGTCAGCGATGATCACCCGTAAGGTCGCGCCCGCCTTAGCGGCAGGCTGCACGATTGTGTTGAAACCCGCCGAGCAAACCCCGCTTTCCGCGTTGGCGCTGGCCGAATTGGCCGAACGCGCTGGCGTGCCAAAGGGCGTGTTCAGCGTGATTACGGGTCGGGCATCGGCCATCGGCGGCGTGATGACCGCCAGCCCGATCGTGCGCAAAATGACCTTTACCGGCTCGACCCCGATCGGCCAATTGCTGATGCAGCAATGCGCAGGCACGGTCAAAAAAATGTCGTTGGAACTGGGCGGCAATGCGCCGTTTATTGTCTTTGACGATGCGGATCTTGATGCCGCAGTCGCAGGCGCGATGGCCTCGAAGTATCGCAATGCCGGTCAAACTTGTGTGTGTTCGAACCGTTTCTTAGTGCAAGACGGCATTTACGACCAATTCGCCGAAAAACTCGCTGCCGCCGTCGCCGCCCTGAAAGTCGGTGATGGCACCGAAGCCGGTGTGACGCAAGGCCCGTTGATCGACGAAGCGGCGGTGAGCAAGGTCGAAGAGTTGGTGGAAGACGCCGTCGAAAAAGGCGCGCGCGTTGTGACCGGCGGCAAGCGTCATGCTTTGGGCGGCACATGGTTTGAGCCAACCATCTTGGCCGATGTCACCCCCGCGATGGCGGTCGCCAAAGAAGAGATTTTTGGGCCGGTCGCACCGTTGTTCCGCTTTAGCACCGAAGCCGAAGCCGTTCAAATGGCAAACGACACCGAGTTCGGCTTGGCGGCGTACTTCTTCTCGAAAGATCATGGCCGCGTGTGGCGCGTCTCCAAGCGCTTGGAATACGGCATGGTTGGCGTGAATACCGGTATGATTTCAACCGAAGTCGCGCCTTTTGGCGGCGTCAAACTGTCGGGCGTCGGGCGCGAAGGTTCGAGCCATGGCCTAGATGAATACATGGAAACCAAGTATTTGGCGCTGGCGGGTTTGTAATCCACACCCCACCGGCCACGCCATCAGGCGGCCGGTATCGGTGAAACAAAAGGATGGTGCCGACCGGTACTGTCCTTTTTTTAATGATGAAAGACGGTGTATGTCTGCTTCCTCTGCCTTACCCGATGCGGGACAGCGTCGGGCGCTCAACTCGACGCAGTTATTGATTTTGCTGGGGTCGCTGGTCGCCTTTGGCCCACTCGCGATTGATTTATATTTGCCCGCCTTGCCCGCGATTGGGCGCGGCTTGCACGCCTCGGCGGCGCAGGTTCAATTGTCGATTAGCGTCTTTTTGGCCGGTTTTTCGGTGGGCATGTTGCTGTATGGCCCGCTGTCGGATCGCTACGGGCGGCGGCCGGTGTTGCTATGGGGTATCGGCTTGTTTGTGCTCGCAAGCTTGGCCTGCATGGTGGCGCAAAGTGTCGAGCAACTGATTGGGGCGCGGGTGGTACAGGCGCTGGGTGGCGGTGCGGCATCGGTGTTGGCGCGGGCGGTAGTGCGCGATACCTACGCCCCGACCGAGGCCATTCGCAATCTGTCATTGATGGCGATGATTACCGCGATTGCGCCGTTGCTCGCGCCGGTTTTGGGAAGCCAGTTGCTGGAATGGGCGGGATGGCGCGCAACCTTTGCCGCCGTGCTCGGCTGGGGGATTTTGAGCTGGGCGGTAGTGTGGCGCTATTTAGCGGAAAGCCTGCCGCCGGAGAAACGCGGCACCTTGTCGATGGGGCGCGCATTTGCGATTTATGGCGCGATTGTGCGGGACAGGGGCGCGGTCGGCTTGCTATTGGCGGGGGGCATGTCATTTGCAGCGATGTTTGCTTATATCACCGCCAGCCCGTTTTATTTTATTGAGCTGGAGCATTTTTCGCCGCAGGCCTATAGCGGCATTTTCGCTCTGAATGCGTTGGGGATTTTTGCCGCGAATTGGGTGAATAGTCGCGCCGTTCGTCACCACGGCCCCGCAACGATGAGTTTGATCGGCACGGTGTTGGCGGTCGGTGGGGCGGCGATATTATGGGTCGGCGCAATTCAGCCACAAGGCTTGGTGTGGGTCATCACGGGCTTGTTATTGGTGGTGAGTATGACCGGTCTGCTCGGCGCAAATTGTGTAGGGATGTTGATGGGTCGCTATCCCGACAACGCAGGCGCGGCCGCGGCCTTGTTTGGCGCGAGTCAGTTTGGCTTGGGCATGTTGGCGAGCGCGGCCGTGAGCTATGCCCATGACGGCAGCGCGATGCCAATGGTGTGGGCCATCATGGTGGTGTCTTTATTGGGCTTGCTGGGACAGGGTTTATTGATGCGTGATCGCACCCGCCACCATCCTGCGGCTGGAGCGTAAAACATGAATTTCCCCCATTCGATTCGGGCGCTTTCGCACCGCAATTTTCGTCTGTATTTCTTTGGTCAAGGCGTCTCGGTGCTGGGGTCATGGGTGCAGCAAGTGGCGCTGTCATGGCTGATTTACGATCTGACCGGCTCGGCAGCGCTGCTGGGCGTCACGGCTTTTTGTGCACAGGTGCCACAGTTGGTGGTAGGGCCGTTTGCGGGGGCGTGGGTCGATAAGCAAGATAAGAAAAAGTGGCTGCTGCGCACGCAATTGATGTTTGCGGCGGTCGCCTTTTTGATGGCAGGGTTAACCGCGAGCGGCCACATTACGCCCACGCTGATTGTGGCGCTGACCTTGGCGCACGGCTTGATTAATAGCTTCGATACACCACTGCGCCAGTCGTTAATTGGTCAATTTGTTGGGCAGCGTGAGCATTTGCCGAATGCGGTCGCGCTGAATTCGATGTTGTTTAATATTGGGCGTTTTATTGGGCCACCAATTGCCGGTTTATTGCTGGCGGTGATGTCCGAGGCGGTGTGTTTTGCCCTGAATGGCCTGTCGTTTTTGGGTTTGTTTATTGGCGTGTGGCGCACGCAGATTGTCGGGCCAGCGCGGGCGAGTGGCTCGGTCGGGCAGGTATTTCAAGAGGGCGTGGCCTATGTGTGGCGCACGTGGCCGATTCGCACCCTGATTATGACGCTGATGGTCGTCAACCTGACCGCCTCATCGTATGCGGTGTTGTTGCCGGTGTTTGCGCGGGATGTGTTTGCAGGCGATGCGCAAACCTTGGGCTGGCTGTGGGGCGCGGCGGGCTGTGGGTCGGCGTTGTCTTCGGTGCTGCTGGCGAATAGCGGTATCGCGGGGTTGGTGCGGTTGGTGATGCTCGGTGTGTGCGTGAGTGCGGCAGCGCTGTTGCTGTTTGTGTCGAACACTTATTTGCCGTTGGCCTTGCTGGCGATGGCCTTGTTGGGCTTTGGCATTTCGGTGAATAACGTCAGCATTAATATGTTGCTGCAATCGAGTTCGCCAGAGCATTTGCGCGGGCGGATTGTGTCGTTTTTCGCGTCGTCGCGTTTTGGTTTTGACGCCTTGGGCGGCTTGATCGCTGGGCTGTTGGCGAGCTATTTGAGCGCACGCACCACGCTGCTGATTGAAGGTGCTGTGCTGGCGGTTTTTGCAGGGCTATTGCTGTCGTGGCGCGCACGACTCGGCACCTCTTTAGATACGATTCATGCACAGGAGAATCCTCGATGAATACACACACGTTGACTTCGATCACGTTAGATGCGGCGGATCGATTGGTGAATGCCGCGCTGCGGTGCGCAGAGGCGGCGGGCGTGTCGATCTGCGTCGCGGTGGTCGATCGCAGCGGGCATTTGTTGGCGTTTAAGCGTCATCCACTCGCGCCGCTGCATTCGATTGAAATTGCGCAAGATAAGGCGTGGACGGCGTTGAGCTTTAAACGCCCCACAGGAAGTTGGCAAGCGATCCTCGAGTCACGCTCGGAGATGCTGCGTCACGGCCTGATGCAGCGTCCGCGTTTTGTGGGCTTTGGTGGCGGCTTGCCGATTGAAGCGGCGGGAGAGCTTATCGGGGCAATCGGCATTTCTGGCGGCAGTGAAGCGCAAGATGTCGCGTTTGCGGAGGCGGCATTGGCCGAAATTGGCGGATAACAAGCGCGCGGCGGCGAACGTCGCGCATAACCAAAAGCCCAATCTTTCGACTGGGCTTTTTGCTTAAATCCGGTGGGTCGTGCGGGATTCGAAGCTGCGACAAACGGATTAAAAGTCCGCTGCTCTACCAAC
>CAZWRK010000078.1:0-19089 GCA_964635875.1 uncultured Aquaspirillum sp. | reverse complement strand
GCCAACATCCACAAACCGGCGCTGGCAATCACGCCGCCGCCAATTCGCAGCCACATCTGCGCCCGTGCGTTGAGTTGGCTGCCGACTACATAACCCAAGCCATGCAGCAGCGCGGTCGAAGCAACAAAGCCCAGACCGTACAACCAGAACGCGCTATTCGCAGGCGCTTCCATACCGTGGGCGTGACCGTGCAGCAAGGCAAAAGCCGCTGTCACCACCATCCCGACCGCCAACGGCAAGCGCGCGCACCGTGCGGTCAACAAGCCAAACACCAGCACCGACAGCGCAATGCCGGTTTCTACCGCAGGCATGGCGATGCCCGCATAGCCGAGCACGCTGCCCGCCATCATCGAAAACACAAAAGCCGCCGGTACCCAAAACCGCGCCCGCCCGCCTTGTTGTGCCGCCCATAGACCCACCGCCAACATTGCCAGCAAATGATCTAAACCAAACAGCGGATGGCTTGCCCCCGCCATCAGTGTGAATTCATGGCCTTGTCCGGTGTGGGCGTGGGCCGCACTGGCTAAAACCGCAAGCGATGCACCGGTCAATGCGCGCAAAGTTAATTTCATCGAGATCTCCTCATTGAAGGCCAAATGGCAAGATAAAAAAGTGAACTGCAAAAACAGTGCCACAAAAAAACAGCTTAAAAACAAAAGGTTAATTTTTAAAAAGGGGATTTAGCAGGGTTTGGGTTTGCGCTTTTCATTCAAAATGGAAACTCGCTAATCAGTCCGCCGCTGTGGGCCACGGCAAATGCACCGTAAAACAAGCGCCGCCTTCTGGCCGATTCGCGGCGCTCAGGGTGCCACGGTGGCGCTCGACAATGCCATGACTAATCGACAAGCCCAGCCCCGTGCCTTTGCCGACGGCTTTGGTCGTAAAAAACGGATCAAAAACTTTCAGCAACGCCGCCTCAGGAATGCCGGTGCCATTGTCGCACACGCTTAATTCAATGCCCTGTTCGGGCGTGGCGTGATGCAGCTCGATCTGAATCGCCCCCTCCGGCCGCCCTTCGACCGCATCAAAACCATTCTGAATCAGATTCACCAACACCTGCTGCAGCTGGTTCGCCGAGCCTTCGACCCAGACCGGCGCATCCAAACCGATGCAGCGTTGCGCAACCCGCTGCGACGTCGCTTGGCTCACCCAATGCAATGCCCGTTGCGCGATTTCGGCCAAATCCACCCGCTGCCGAATACTGTCTTCAACCGCTGAAAACCGTTTCAGTGCATCGACAATCTCGCTGCTGCGCTCCGCCCCTTCCATCAGTCCGGCCGTCAGCGACGGCAAATCGTCGAGCAGTCGATCCATTTTCAGCGCGGCGCGTAATTCATGGATCGCGGGCGGCAGCGGCAGGCGATGAATCGCTGCGAGATACTCGCGCAGGCGGGTACTATAGCGCGCCATCGCATGGGCATTGCCGAGAATAAAGCTAATCGGATTATTCAATTCATGCGCTACCCCCGCGACTAGCTTGCCCAGCGACGCGAGTTTTTCCGCTTGTACCAATTGTCGCTGCGCCGACTGCAAGGCGAGATGCGCGCTTTGCAATTCGGCATAAGCGCGCTTCAATTCGCCCACCGGTCGCCCCACCGCGACAAACCCCGCGTAGCGCCCATCGCCATCGTGCAGCGGGCTGATATTCCACGTCACCGGAATCGGCTCGCCTGTTTTGCGCTGCAGCGGAATCTCCCAATCGTGGTGTTCTTGCACCGGCGCTTGCAGTAGTGTGTTAAACCGCTCGCATCCCGCGTCATCTCCGGCCAAAATCGGTAAACGTTGCTGAATCAGCTCGGCCTCGGTGTAGGCGCTGAGGCGCAAAATGGCGCGGTTGACCTGACGAATCTGGCCGTGGGGGTCGCACACTACCAGCACATCACTCATCGCCGCCAGCACTCCTTCGGTCAGGTGGTGGGCCTCGGCGAGTTCGCGGTGTTTGGCTTCGAGCGTTTCTTGCGAGTGCAACAGTTCGCCGTACACCTCATCCATGCGCTGAATCACCTCAATCCATGCGCTTTCTGCAAGGGCGTGTCCCTGCGCTTCGGGGTCGTTTTCTAGTGCACCGTGCACACCTGACATGGGTCGAAGCTCCTCACAATGTGTTGCACCATCAGCGCATGTTTGTCCTCTGCCGCGACCTGTTCCAAGGCTTTTTCGAGCGGCCCCGCCTGCCCCAGTGCATCGCGCGGCGAGAAATTCCACGTCGTCGGGGCGATGATTTGATAGCGCTCAATGATCGCCCCATCGAGCACCACCCAATGCCCCAACATCCCGCGCGCGGCCTCACATAAACCGCGCCCCGACGACTGCACCGGCTCGGCGGGCAGTGGCGTGAAATACGGGGCCGATACCGACAAAGCCGCCAGCCAATCTGCCATCGCCAGCACCAGCCGCGCCATTTCGGTGACGCGCGCCACCACACGGCTGCGCACCGAGCCGCCATCGCGTTTCACCAAGTCCGTCAACAAGGGCTGACCTTGCATCAGCGCCCGCGCCAAGGCACCGGTTTCGGCGGGCAGACCATTCAGGCGCGGCGCTTTGCACCAGCTATAGGCTTCGGCTTTGTCGGCGGCAATCTGGGTCTCGCCCATAAAAGGATGCTGTGCCGATGCTGCGCTATACCAGCTGGCGCTGAGGTCTTCGCGGATCTGATTTTCGTCTAGTGCGTGTATCTCCCCGCCCGCCCAAACCCCCGCCGGACTCCAGCTGCCGCCTTCGGGCTGCGGATAGGCGGGCGCGGCGACAAAGCGTTGCCATGCTTGCCCGTAGTCGGCCAGCGAGAGCGCCTCGGCGATGCGTAAAAAATGCGCAAAATCACTGGCTGGATAGCGTTGCGCCCACGCCTGTAATGCGGCGTCCGAGTCCAGCGCGGCCACGATTTCCAGATCGCAGCCAAACGTGTGTTGTTCCAAAAATTGCCGAAACAGCCCCAGCCACTGTTGCAAGCGAATCCGTTCGGCGGCGCTGATGGTGCGCGTCACCCCGCCTGCTTGTAGCGATAGCGTATGCGGCCAATGTCCGGCCAAGGTGCCCATCCAGCGCATTAGCGTCGCCCGCGCTTGCAACATCGGGGCGTGTGCTTGGCCGCGCTGCGCGGTAAAGCGTTGTGCGGCGGCCGCGTGCCAAGCGTGTGTGGCATAGCTGTCCCGCGCAAAGTCCGGCATAAAAAACAGATAAAAATGGCTGAGATGATCGGCGACATTTTCTGCCGCATGGGTCAAATTCATGACGTGCTGGCCGTTGGCTGGTGGGCGCACCCCGTACAGTTGCGCCAAAGCGTGCGCGGCGGCGATGGATTGCGACACCGAGCAAATCCCGCAAATACGCGGCACAATCGCCAGCGCGTCCAGTGCATGGCGGCCGACCAAAATCCGTTCAAAACCGCGAAACATCGGCGAATTCACTTCTGCCCGCTGGATGCGTCCTTGTTCGAGTTCGAGATTGAGCGTCAGATCCCCTTCAACGCGATTAAATGGCCCAATAATGCGGCGACTCATGGGCGACCTTTCGAGGGTTTGCGCGGTGGCAGCGAGGGCGGGGTGCGGAGGCGGTCGGCGGTGGCATTATCGCGAACCCGCTTGGGCGTGGCCGATTTTGATAAGGTCGAGAGCGCCACAAACCACGCTTTAGGCATGTCGGTCGGCAGGCCAATCGGAAAACCGGCCATTTTGGGCGTTTCAAAGAATGGGCGGTTTGATTTGGCAAATTCGGGGTCGGTGCAGTTGATGCACGGATAGCCGCCCGACAAGCACGAGCCTTCTCCATTCCACGGGCGGGTATGGCAATCGGCGTGGGCTTGCGTCCCTTTGCAGCCGAGAAATTCCATTTGGCAGCCGATTTGCCCGAGCTGTTCGGCGCTGGCCTTAAATTCATAAAACTCATTTTTGGCGCACCCGTGATGCACCAATTGATCGGCGTAAAAACGGGGCCGCCCGAGTGGATCAAGATCGCTGGCGTCGAGGGCATCGGCGGCCAGCAAACTGAGCGTTTCCAACACCCAATTCGGATGCGTCGGGCAACCGGCGATATTGACCACCGGCAAATTGGCCCGCGAGCGAAACGCCCCGCCCAGCAAGCCGCCTGCGGTCGCATCGTGATAGGCCAAGCCGGTTGCGCCGGTCAGATTTTCACCCGCCGCGCTGATGCCGCCATAGGCCGCGCATGTCCCGACGGCAATCACTTGTGCGGCGTGTTGCGCAAGCGCGGCAATCCAATCCGCCATCGGTTGTTGATTCGCCAACAGGTGAAAGCGGCCGCCTTCGCCCTGCAACACCGCGCCTTCGATACACAGCATGTCGAGGGTTTGTTCGCCGCTGCGAATCCGTGCAAATAGTTCTAACACCTCATCGCCACAGGCTTCGGATAAAGACGGGTGCCAGAGCAGATCAATATTGGCATAGCGTAGCGCGGTCAGAAGATCGGGCGTGTCTGCGCCCAACAGCGATAAAGAACAACCGCCACAGCCGCCGGACTGCAGCCATAACAAGGTTTTTTTAGGGTTCGAGGCCATAGCGGGTCAGCTTATTGCGAAGTCCTACGCGTGATAAGCCCAGCTCCTGCGCGGCGCGGGATTTATTCCAGCGGTGGCGGGTGAGGGTTTCGCGCACAATGTATTTTTCGAGGGTATCCAAGCGGGTTTTTAAGTCGCCCTGAATGTCGGATAAAAAGGATAAATCGTCTTCTTCCTCTTCGCTGGCTGCGTGCAACACTTCCGGCGACAAGCCTTCGGTACCCAGCGCGCTCGATTCTGCCAGCACGAGCATGCGGTGAATTTCGTTTTGTAGCTGGCGCACATTCCCCGGCCAGCGATATTGGCGCAACGCCGCCCGCGCAGCCTCGGTGAGCGTAGCGAGCGGGCGCTGATAATGCTGGCAGGCGTCTTTAAGCAGGGCATCGGCAATCAGCTCGATATCGTCGGGGCGGTCGCGTAGTGGCGGAACATACACCGCAAAGCTCGCCAGCCGATAGTACAAATCCTCCCGAAAGCGTCCTTCGCGCACCAGCGTGGCGAGCTTTTGGTTCGTCGCGGAGACGACTCGAACATTGACTTTAATCGGCCGCGTGCTGCCGACCGGCCGAATTTCACCTTCCTGCAAAACCCTGAGCAATTTGGTTTGAAAAGCGGGCGAGGTGTCGCCGATTTCATCCAAAAAAATCGTGCCGCCGTCGGCCTGCTGAAATAAACCAATGTGATCTTGATAGGCACCGGTAAACGCACCGCGTTTGTGGCCGAATAGCTCGCTTTCGAGCAAGGGTTCGGGCAGTGCTGCGCAGTTTTCGACCACAAAAGGTCGGTCATGACGCGGGCTGCTGTAATGGAGCGCGCGTGCGAGCAGCTCTTTGCCGACGCCCGATTCGCCTTCGATCAGCACTGCAATATCAAAATCGGCAACCCGTGTCAGCCGTTCGCACACCGCGTTGAGGCTGCTGCGGGGGCTGCGCAGAATATTTGCCATCGCGTGTTTTTCGCGGGCGTGGCGGCGTTTGTTTTCGACGCGTTGTTTGAGCCACGGCTGATCGGTTTTCAGCTCGACATTCAGCAGCTCATTTTCTTGCTGCAGTCGCGCTAAATTCGCCGCGCCTTCGACGGTGAGGCGCAGTGCTTCGGGTCGCCACGGTTTGAGCAAATATTGATAAATTCCCGCGTCGTTGACCGCTGAAATAATGTCGGCATTGTCGGTGTAGCCGGACAAAATAATCCGCACCACTTGCGGATAGCGCGCCCGCACGATTTTGAGCAATTCCACGCCAGTCATGTCCGGCATCCGTTGGTCACAGACCATCACTTGCACAAATTCGGTCTCTAAGATCGCCAAGGCTGCTTGGGCATTTTGCGCGGTGAGCAAGGTGAAATCGTCTTCGAGCGTGCGTTGTAGCGATTCGAGCGAGCGGACTTCATCATCAACCAGCAACACAATCGGCGGTGGGGCCATAGTGGTCTCTTCCTCGGTTTTTGTCGTTTTTTTAAGGGTGTGACGCGGCAGGTCGGGGCATGGGGCCGGTGAGGCCCCGACGACTGCCGTGGGGTGTTAGCAAATGCGCGGCAGCATATCGCCACTCAGCCAGTCCAGCAAACGTTCGCCGCCAAAGGGCGTGGTGACGCGCACAAAACCATGTGCGTCGGCGACCACCCGACCAATCAAGGCGCTGTGTTGGCCGAGCGGGTGGGCGCGCATCGCGGCCAGCGTCGCATCGGCATCTGCGGCAGCGCACACTGCAATCAGCTTGCCTTCGTTGGCGCTGTAGAGCGGATCGAGGCCGAGAAATTCACAGGCGGCGCGCACGGCGGGCGTGACCGGAATCGCCGCTTCTTCTAGGCGCATTCCGACCTGCGATTGCGCACAAATTTCGTTGAGTGTGGTGGCGAGTCCACCGCGTGTAGGATCACGCATCAGGCGCAAACTCGGGCAGGCGGCGAGAATGTCGGCGCACAAGGTATGCAGGGCGGCGCTGTCGGAGACAATTGGGCTGTCGAAGCCGAGGTTTTCGCGCTGCGACATAATCGCCATGCCGTGATCGCCCATGGTGCCCGAGACCAAGACCACATCGCCGACTTGCGCTTGATCGCCGGATAAATGCACGTCGTCCGCCACCCAGCCGACGCCGGTGGTCGAGATAAACACGCCGTCGCCTTTGCCGCGTTCGACGACTTTCGTATCGCCAGTGACAATCTGCACCCCCGCCATGCGCGCCGCCGCCGCCATCGACCGCACAATTCGCGCTAAATCGGCCAAGGGCAGCCCTTCTTCGAGAATAAAACCGGCGCTGAGGTAGAGCGGCGTCGCGCCGCCGACCGCCAAATCATTGATCGTGCCGTGGACGGCCAAGCTGCCAATATCGCCGCCCGCAAAGAACAACGGCGAAATGACATGGCTATCGGTGGCGATGGCGAGTCGGCCTGCGGGGCGGGGCACAATCGCCTGATCGTTGCCTTGTCCCAGATAGGGGTTGGAAAATTCGGCGGCAAACAGCTCGCGAATCAGTTGCGCCATCGCGCGGCCGCCGCTGCCGTGGGTGAGATCGACGCGCCCATGAACCCAATCAAGGGGGCGGGAATAGCGTGCTGTGCTCATGCTGTCGCCTCGCTTGTGTTCATAAATCGCCCGTACTGAAAATGTGCCGCACACGCGCCTTCGCTGGAGACCATACACGCTCCAAGCGGATTATCCGGCGTGCAAACTTTGGCGAACACTTTGCAATCTTGCGGGGCTTTTTGACCGCGCAAAATCGCCGCGCATTCACAGGCTTTGTGATCCGGCACTGAATGCTGTGGCAGTTCAAAGCGCTGTTCGGCATCCCATTCGGCAAAATCGGGGTGGATCGCCAAGGCGCTGTGCGGCACTTGGCCCAAGCCGCGCCATTCAAAGCGGTCGCGCAGCACTAAGGTTTCGGCGACCACTGCCCGCGCCCGCGCATTGCCTTCGACCGTCACGGCGCGGGTAAATTGGGTTTCGACCTCGGCCGCGCCACGATGAATTTGCTCAATCAACATCGAAATCGACTGCAACACATCCAGCGGCTCAAAACCGGCAATCACCACCGGCTTGGCAAATTCGCGTGCGACGGCGGCATAGGGCGCACTGCCAATCACGGTGCTGACATGCGAAGGGCCAATAAAGCCATCGAGTTCGACCGCATCGCCTGCCGCCAATAAATGCCGCATCGCGGGCGGGGTCAGCACGTGATTGCAGAATACCGAAAAGTTCGGCAAAGCTTCGGCGCGCGCGGTTTTGAGGGCCAAGGCGGTGGGCGGGGTGGTGGTTTCAAAACCAATCCCAAAGAGCACCACCTGCCGATTCGGGTGGCTGCGTGCGATTTGCAACGCGTCGGCGGTCGAGTAAATCACCCGAATATCTGCGCCCTGCGCCCGCGCTTTATATAGGCTCATGCCTTGCGAAGCCGGTACGCGCAAGGTGTCGCCGTAGGTACATAAAATCACCTGATGCGTCAGCGCCAAAGCAATCGCCGCGTCGATTCGGCCAATCGGTAACACACACACCGGACAGCCGGGGCCGTGAATCAAGCGGATATTTTTCGGAAGCAAGCCGGTCAGACCGTAGCGGGCAATCGCATGGGTGTGGCCGCCGCAAAACTCCATCAAACGATATGAACGCTCGGGATCGACTTGCCGCCGAATGTGTTCGGCCATGCCTTTGGCGACATCGCCGCGTCGAAATTCATCTACAAATCGCATCAGGCGGCTCCGGTGGGTGAGGGCAATTGCGCAAGCTGGTCCATCAGCGCAAGGGTTTTTTCGGCTTCTTCGGCGTTGAGTTTGCCGATGGCGTAGCCGACATGCAAAATCACATAATCGCCGACCTGCAAATCGTCGATCAGCGCCACCGACACTTCACGTTCGACGCCGTCTAGTTCCACCCGCGCCCGATCGTCGTCTAAACAGGCGATCACGCGTACTGGCATGGCAAGACACATGCTATTTCCCTTCTTTCTATTCAGCGGTTTCGGCGGCGAGAATGTGCCGCCATCGTTATTTTTTCGACTCAGACGCCGCCGAAGTTGCGCCGAGTTGTTGCCGTGCGACCCATGCTTGCCCGACCGACAAGCCGCCATCGCCGACCGGCAACGCTTTTGCCATCCACACCTGCAATCCGGCTGCGCGCAAGCGCGGTTTGAGTGCGGCGATTAAGGTGCGATTGGCGCAACAGCCGCCGGCTAACACGACAGTATTCACCGCCGCACGCGCCGCGCCGTCGATTACCCACTCGGCCAACACCGCCGCCAACGCCTGATGCCAACGCTGCGCAAGGTCGGCGGGCAGGGCGGGATTGGCGAGGAGGTCAGCGACCACCGGCCATAAGCTTAAATGCCCGTTTTCGATCTCGGCATGAAAGGTTTCGGGCGTGGCGGGCGCGACGGCGTGGGCGGCGAGTTGTTCTAGAATCTGCGCGGCTTCGCCCTCAAACGATTGATGCGAGACCCCCGCACACAGCGCCGCCACCGCTTCAAACCAGCGCCCCAAGCCGCGGCTGCGCGGGCAATTCACGTCGCGCGCCAACTGTTGGGCAACGATGGCCGCTGCGGGATGATGACCAAAGCGCGGCAGAATCTCTTCCTCTCGCCCGAGATCGGCGAGCACCCCCGCCGCGAGTCGCCACGGCTCGTGAATCGCACGTTCTCCGCCTGCCAGTCGTAGCGGCAACAGATGGCCGAATGCGGCGACGTGTGCGCCTTCGACCCGCAATAATTCCCCGCCCCACAGCGCCCCATCCCAGCCCAGTCCAAAGCCATCGACCGCCAAGCCGAGCACCGGTGTTGCGCCGCCGTCGTGTTCGGCGATGACGGCGGCAATGTGGGCGTGATGATGTTGTACTTCGATCAGTGGCACCTGCCAGCGTTGCGCTAAATCTGCCGCTAAACGCTGACCAAAATGGCCGTCGGTCCACTCGCAGGCGACCGCGACCATCGGTGCCGGTTGCCATGCCAACACCCGCTCGACGCTCGGCCATAGGGCTTCGCAGCAGTCGGGATGATCCAAATCCCCCAAATGCGCCGAGACCTGTACCCGATCATCGACCCACCAGCACACGGTATTTTTCAGATAACTACCCAGCGCCAACACGCCGCCCTGAGACGGGCCGCCGCGGGCGTGGCCGACGTCGATGCGCTTGGGGACTTCGCCGCGTCCGCGCCGCAACACCTGCATCGATGCACCGAGCTGTTGCACCACGCTATCATCCGCGCGGCACACAATCGGCCGGTTGTGCAGCACAAACCCGTCGGCGATACCGGCCAAGGCGCTCAGGGCGTCGTCGTTGTCGATCACCAAGGGCGCGCCGCTGCGATTGGCACTGGTCAACACCCATGCCGCTGAACTGGCAGCGGTGCGCCATGCGCTGTCGGGCGGGGGCTGATGCCATGCGGCAAACAACAGCCAATGCAGCGGGGTGGACGGCAGAATCAACCCGAGCCGGTCGCCACCGCCGACACCTTCGAGTCCCGCCGTCGAATGCCGTTGCGCAATCACCACTGGCCGCGCGCTGGAGGTCAAAGCGTCCGCCTCCAGTGGGCTGAGTTGCGCCCACTGTGTCGCACTCGCCACATTCGGCACCATCACCGCAAACGGCTTGCTGGGGCGATGTTTGCGCGTGCGCAGCCGTGCGACGGCCTCGGCTTGGGTGGCGTCGCAGACCAAATGAAAGCCGCCTAAATCTTTAATTGCTAAAATTTCGCCTCGTCGTAGCGCTGCCACCGCCAAAGCGACGCAATCCCCCGCCACCGGCTGGCCGTTGGCATCGCAAAAGTGCAATTGCGGCCCGCAGTCGGGGCAGGCGTTGGGTTCGGCATGAAAGCGGCGGCTGTCGGGATCGTCGTATTCGCGCTGGCAGGCGGCACACATCGTAAATCCGGCCATGCTGGTGCTGCGGCGATCGTAGGGCAGGGCGTGGGTGACGGTATAGCGCGGGCCGCAGTCGGTGCAATTGGTCAGCGCGTAGCCAAATCGCCGGTTGTGCGGGTCAAACATCTCGTCTAAACAGGCATCGCAGCAGGCGGCATCGGCGGGCAATTCGGCGCCGTCTTCGCCATCCTCGGCGCTGGTTGTGACGGTAAAGCCGCGGCGTCCGAATTCTGGCGGGCAGGCGGATTCGTCGAGTCCGCTGATCTGCGCCAAAGGCGGCAGCGCGCTGCGTAAAGCGGCTTGGGCGGCGGCGAGGGCGGCGGCTTCGCCTTGCCAGTCGATTTCGACCCCCGCGCTACTATTGCGCACCCAACCGCTAAGGCGGTGCGCCTGTGCAATCCGCCACACAAAAGGCCGAAACCCGACCCCCTGCACCCGCCCGCGCACCCGCAATCGAACGCGCTGCATGGTCATGCGCGCCCAACGCCTGCGCGCAACCACGCCAGCCAGTCCGCCATGCCTGCGCCGGTGCGAGCCGAGAGTTCAAACACCCGCAAGCGCGGGTTGACCTGCCGCGCAAACGCCAAGCACGCGGCGACATCGAACTCTAAATACGGCAGCAGGTCGATTTTGGTCAGCAGCATGACATCGGCGGCGGCAAACATATCGGGGTATTTCAGCGGCTTGTCTTCGCCTTCGGTGACGGACAGCATCACCACTTTATGCGCTTCGCCAAGGTCAAACCCCGCAGGGCAGACCAGATTGCCGACGTTTTCAATAAACAACACGCTGTTCGCTGCGATCGGCAAGGTGTTCAAGGCGCGGCCAACCATCGACGCATCTAAATGACAGCCTTTGCCGGTGTTGATTTGAATCGCCGGTGCGCCGGTGGCGCGAATCCGTTCGGCGTCTTGGCTGGTTTGTTGGTCGCCTTCGATCACTGCGAGCGGGAGGGTGTCGCCCAGCGCCCGAATCGTTTCGGTGAGCACCGTGGTTTTGCCTGAGCCGGGGCTGGACACCAGATTCACCGCAAACACCCCGCGCTCGGCCAGCCAGCGCCGGTTTTCGGCGGCAAAGGTGTTATTTTTGCCCAGAATGTCTTGCTCGATTTTGACCATGCGCGCTTGCGACAGGCCGCCGACATGGGCCTGTGCGGGGCCTTGTCCGTAGTCGTGACAGTGATGCGCGCCGCCTTCGGCGGTGATTTCTAGCACGGCGATTTCTGGTGCAGCGACCTCGGGGAGTTCGGTTGCGGGGGCTTCGGCGCTGGCCTCATTCGGTGCGCGTCGCCATGCGATGGCCGCGCCGGTGCGGGGTTGGCCGCGATACGGATAGCGGCCGTGTTTGCTTTCGCCTTCAATGGTGGTGTTGTCGCTGGCGCATCCACATACTGTACACATTCGCGTGTTCCTTCTTAATCGACTTCTAATTCACTGACGCGCAGCGCATCGCCACCCGTCACCTGTACTTGATAGCTGCCGCACTGCGGGCAGCCTTCTGCGCGCGAATGCACTTTGATCGACTCCGCGCCGCAGGCCAAACACCAGCCTTGTCCCTCGGGGCGCGAAACTTCGATGGCCGCGCCCTCGGCCAAGGTGCCGCGCATGACCACATCCAAGCCAAACAACAGCGATTCGACTTCGACACCGGCGAGTTCTCCGACTTCCAAAAACACGCGCCGAACGCGGGAGAAGCCTTGCACCTTGGCTTGGTCTTCGAGTAGCTGCACAATCCCTTGTGCCAGTGACAATTCATGCATCGTCCATCTCCACCACATAATCCACACAGGGATCAATCAATAACATCGCCGCCGTCGCTGCTTCGGTCGATTGGCCCCGTGTTGCAGCGGCCAAAATCCCTTGCGGATGGCTATGCCACAGCGTTGGCGGAATGACGTGATAATGCGCAATCCGCCCGTCGTCGGCGAGTTTCACCACATGCGTTAACACCCCGCGCGCGGTTTCGACACAGGCGACGCCGACGCCTTCAGCAGTAGCGACCGCATCCGCGTGCAGGGCATCGGCTTGGCTGAGACTACGCGCCAAACCGCGCAAACGCGCCAACCATCGCGCCGCATTCCAGTGTCCCGCTTGCCACAGCGGGGCCAGCGCATCGGCTTCACGCGCCAAGGCGCTGCATTCACGCGGTTGTCCGTCCCAGACCGGAAACGGCCCACCAATGATCTCTTCTAGATGATCGGCTGCACCTGCCGCGCCCAGCCACGCTGCGCCCGAATCGACGCCGCCGGAGATCGCCAACCACGTCTGACACGGCATGCCCAAAATGTGCGTTTCGCAAAAATCTTTTAATGCAGCAAGATCATGGGCGGTGCGAAACGCCTGCAATTGTTCCGGTGTGGCGCGGCGTTGCGCCCAGTGCGGCCACCAATCTAATAACACCCGTCGCACCGTTTCGCGCACCGCTTCTTCTCGCAGTGCAAGCTGTTCTGCTGCGGTCGCGGTGTAGGGCGTGGCGGTGGGTGCATTATGGGCGGCGTCCAGCGCCAAACGTGCGGCAAGGGTTTGGGCATGGCGGCAGAGTGAAAACACCATCGGCACCCACGCCAAGACTTCTGCCGGTGTCCGACCGACAAAGAGGCGCTCCGCCGCGACACGCGGCCATGTCACCCCGTGACTTGAAATGCGCAAGAGATTGTCGGTCATGCGCGCAATCCAAATAAGCGCCGCCGTGACAGATCGACTTCGGCGGCGACGGGGGCGGGTTCGGGCGGCGGAAACAGGGCATCGAGCACCGCGCAGGCGGTGGCGTGGGCGCTGGCCTGATCGCTAAAAGCCTCCATGGGCGAAAACAGCGAGCACATCAAATAGCGCCCTAATCCCGCTTCCTCTCCGGCCATAAACGGCAGGTCCCCGCTGGGTAACGTCACACACACTTCGCGGCTCGGCTCAACCGGCGGCAAGGTACCGCTGGCGTCGGGAAAGAGCATTAAATTCATACACCACGGCGTAATCAGCACCCCCAGCCAGCCGCCCGCCGCCGCCCGAAACCCGACCGCTTCGACCTGTAAATCGGGATGCACAATCGGAATGCCGCGCATGCGCGTATCGGCAATGTTGCTAAACGTCGTGGTTAAGGCGTGTTCGAGCGCGGCGGCGTTTGGCCAACCCAACATACGTCACCTTTCTAGCGTGTCAGCGCCATAAACTGGGTGCGTTCGCCATCACACACCGGACATTTCCAATGCTCGGGCAGGTCGCTAAAGGCGACACCGGCTGGAATTTGCCAGACCGAATCGCCTTGCGCCGGATCGTAAACCCACCAGCAAATTTTGCATTCCATTTGGGTGTCGGCGCTGATGCGGGTGTCGTGGCCGAGGTAGCTGCCTTCAAAGTGTGACATCGCTGGCCTCGTCTTGTTCGTTGAGCCAGTCCCATGCTTCTTCGAGGCGTGTGAGCGAGTCGTCGAGGTCTTCTGCGGACGCCAGCGTGACTTCGGGAATGCGGGTGATTTCGAGGGTGTCGAGCAAGATGCCGTTCATGCCGTTGAAATACTGCACTCGCCACACATCGCGCAGACGCGTTGCCATCACCCGACATTTGCCGTAACCGCGTGAAAACACCCCCGCATAGCCCGCGCCCAACACCGCATCGATATAGGCCAGATCGTCTGGGCTCATCGGCAACAAACTAAAGTTGATGATGTGAGGCTGGTCGTCGGCGCGCGGGGTATTCGGGCGCATCTGTTCGGCGATTTCTTCGACCACCGGCAGGGCATTCATCAGCGGGACGCCTTGCGTGTCGGGGCGGGTCAGCTGGGCTGCACCGGTGGCGCGGGCGGTTTGCCATACACAGGCGGGAATGGGGCAGACCTCGATGCGGTCGTCGATGACACGGTCGGCGGTGTCCAGTTCCAAGACCCGCCACACGCCCGCAAAAACCGATTCTTGAATGCGGATTTCGCCGCCATGCGCCGCCCGCACCAAGGCCGAGACTTCGCCTTCGCCGAGCAGTTGATTAATCAGTTGGCGGTTGGCTGAGTCCAGCGCCTGCAATGACAACACTGGATAGCGCTCGCTGTCGATCTGATTGCGCATGGCGGCGATGAGTTCGGCAATGACGGCTTTGCCTGCGGCGAGGTGGCTGACTTCGTTGGCCGTCGGCAAGTACGGCATGTCGAAGCCTTCGAGATCCCGTGGCAAGGGCATAAATTGCAAATCCGGATCTGCAGGCTGCGAACCCGGGCCAATGCCGACGACGGGAATCGGGAAACTTTTAATGTTCATTTCAGCAGCCTCCGGTGGTGGCGGTGTGAACCGGAATGCCAATTGAAGGCGGGCGCTGTACGGGGGCGCTGAGCATGTCTTGGCAGCGCGTTAAATACGCTTGCCAGTCCAACAATCCGTTAATCATGCCGACATAGTGCCCTTCGCGTAGAAACACCAGCGCCGGAAACTTTAAAACGCCAAAACGTTTGGCGAGCGCGGCGCTTTCGGTGAGGTCGGCAGCCCAGACTTGAAAGGTCTTGGCGGGAAAGGCTTTGAGAATCTCCGGCACGATCACCGCTTGATCGGCGACTTCGGGAAACTTCACCGGATCGGCGTGTAATAGCAGTAGGCCATGTTGCGCGTGTGCGCTGTCGGCCTCGAATGAAGCCGCGGAGGCCGCGCTAAAACCTTGCGCGAGGAGCCGCGCCCAAATCGGCGCAAAGGGTGTGGCATTTTCGGGGGTCATGATGTTCCCTTGTGTAAATGGGCGGGCAGTGTGGGTTCGCGCCCGATCAAGTCGGCAAAATGGGCGCTCGGGTCGAAGCGGCCTTGGAGCGCGGCTTCGACGGCAGCCAGCGCGGATTCGATTTCGGCGGCGCGTGTCGGGGTCAGTTTTTCGCGTGCGGCACCGGCAAACACCAGCACCCATTCGCCTGCAGTGACCGCACCGACGAGGCTCATATCGACGTTTTCTTCACCGTATGGACTTTGGCAACGTGCGACGTAGTCAGCATCGGCCAAGACTTGCATTGGTCGCCCCATGCACATTTCAAAATTCTCCTTGCCCAAGCACGCGACCATCTCCGGTACGGCAGGCGGCTTCGGCGCTGGGGCGCTCGTCTTCGTAGCGCGAGAGCGACAGCGCTGGGCTGTTGAGCGGGTCATCGTGGTCGTGTCGCGGCACTAAATCGACGCCCCAGCGGGTGAGCCAGTCGGCGGCCAAATCGACCGCTTCTTCTAAACGGGCGCGAACGGGCGCAGTGAGGCTGCCGCCGTAGTCTTCGAGATCGCAGGGCTGAACGCCAATTAACACGATGTGTTGCGGCAAGCTGCCTTTGAGATCCGCCAAGGCGAGCACTTCGGAAAAGCCGGTTTGGTGCAGGCTCATTTTTTTGGCGGTGAGGTAGGCGGGCACGGCGCTGTTTTCAAATACTTTGAGCGTGGCGGGCACAAGGCCAAAGTCGATCGCGTCGAGCAAGATCAGCCGGTCGGCCGCTTCGACATAGGGCAATAACAACAAACCCTGTGTGCCGCCGTCGATCACTTCGACCCGCTCGGGGAGCTGGTAGCGGCTGTGCACCTGTTCGGCCGCGCGCACGCCAAACCCTTCGTCGGCCCAAAGCAGATTGCCCAGACCCATCACCACAATGCGTTCGTTGTTCATGTGTTTTGCCTGTGTAACGGAGGCCGTTACATAGGCGATTTTCGTGCCAAAGGCGGATGCGGGGCGTGGGTGAGATAAGTGCTTGTTTTTGTAGGATTCGGTGCGTTTAGGTGCGGGAGACGGGTGGATGGGGTGGTTAGTTGGTTTGCGGTTTGAGTGTAAGTCGTTTACTTGTCGTTGATAAAAACAAATATCCATTTGGGTTTTTATTTTGACTTATGATGCTCTATCGAATTTTTGAAGTTGTTTGACATGAGACAGTCACGATCTGAATCCGATTCGGTTGTGTATCCAGCGATTTCGTATCGGCAATGTTTGGCAAAGACCGTTCTTGATAAACAGACCGGCACGATGGTTGCGGGTCGTGATGTGTTTTCGCATTGTTTGATTGTGGGGACCGTCGCGGAAGCCTTGCTTTCTGTATTGCCTGCGGCGATTCGTGCGCTATTCCCCTTTGATGTGCGCTTGCTGGCGGCTTGCCATGATATTGGCAAGGTGAGTCCGACGTTCTATTTGAAAATTCGTAAAAATTGCAAAGCAGACCATTTGCCGTCGCTGATCTGCTCAGATTTTGATGATCTGAAAGAGTCGATGTGGGGGGGCCATGCTGGCGTGAGCTATGTCGCGGCTCGAGCGCTGGGCATGTCTGAATTATTGGCTGAGGTTTTGGGCCAACATCATGGCCATCGGTCAAATGTTGGCGGCAAAAAAGCCGATTGTGAGGTGTTTGGCGGCCCACAGTGGCAGGGGGAGCGCGAACGGTTGGTTAAGGCCTTAAAAGCGGTTTTTCAAAGTGATTGGCCCGAAGACGTGACGCCTTCGCAGGCGCGCTTGCTTGCTGGTCTGACGAGTGTGGCCGATTGGATTGGCTCTGGCCCGCATTTTGAAGATCCAACCCAAGACTGGCGACCGCGCATTGCGCAGGCTTTGGATGACGCGGGCTTTGTTCCACCCCGCATTCGGCCAAACTTGAGTTTTTGCGATGTGTTCGGTTTTGCGCCACGCGGTATTCAGCAAAGTTTGGTGGACAGCGTTACAGGTCCTGGTATTTACATCCTTGAAGCCCCCATGGGACAAGGCAAAACGGAAGCTGCGTTATATGCGGCGTATCGTTTGCTGGACTCGGGACAAGCCACCGGAATTTATTTTGCGCTGCCGACTCAGCTGACTTCAAACAAGCTATACGAGCGCTTTATCCCTTTTCTTAAAACGATGCTGCATCCTGATTGTCGTCATCAAGGCTTGCTGCTGCATGGTTTGGCTGGGCTAATGAAGACGGAAATCGGTGAAGAAGGGCAGCCCGGTGGGGCGTGGTTTCAGCACGCCAAGCGGGGTTTGCTCGCACCGTTTGCGGTTGGGACGGTGGATCAGGCATTGATGGCGGTGATGAACGTCAAACATGGCTTTGTGCGGGCTTTTGGCTTGGTGGGCAAAGTGGTGATTCTGGACGAGGTTCACAGCTATGATCTCTATACCGGAACTATTTTGCAGCAGCTCGTGAGCCAACTTCGCGATTGGGGCTGCACGGTCATTATTCTCAGCGCGACATTAACGCAAGCGCGGCGCGCGCAGCTCCTGCAAGCCAATGTGCAGCGGCAGGATTACCCGCTGATCACCGCCAAGCCTGCGTCTTCTAAGGCCGTCTATGAGCAGCGTGCCGCGCCTCCTTCCGCGCTGCAATACCATATCCATCAACTCACCCAAACCGATGCCGCATTTGACGAGGCTTTGCGCCGCGCCGAGTCTGGGCAGCAAGTATTGTGGATAGAAAACACCGTGGCCGAAGCTCAGGATGTCTACCAAACATTGGTGGCGCGCGCCTCTAGTTTGGGGGTGGCGTGTGGGCTACTTCATTCGCGCTTTACCCACCGTCACCGCCAAAATCATGAAGACCGCTGGGTAGATGTGTTCGGCAAAAACGGCTGGCACAAACGATATCAACAAGGCCGCATTTTGGTGGGTACGCAGGTCCTCGAACAATCGCTGGATATTGACGCGGATTTTCTGGTGAGCCGTTTTGCGCCGAGCGACTTGCTATTGCAGCGCATGGGTCGCTTATGGCGACTATGGCGACATGCTGACACCCCGCGCCCAGCGCATGCGGTGCCTGAAATGTGGTTGCTGGCGCCTGATTTGAGCTGTGCGATTGCGGACCCTTATCGCGCCTTTGGCCCGACCGCCGCTGTCTATAGCCCTTATGTGCTGTGTCGTAGCCTGCAAAGTTGGCAAGACCTGACCCAACTGAATCTGCCCTTCGATATTCGCGCGCTGTTGGAGCACAGCTATGCCGAACAGCAAGAGGTTGGCGAGATGGCGCGCTGGCAATACGAGCTGATGAACGGCGAGACCCGCCAACCGTATCGCCGCAAAGGAACGCACGCCTTGCAACGCTTGGCTCTATCCACGTTGGCGACCGTTGGCAGCGCCGAATCCGATATGAATCCGTCTACCCGTTACAGCGAGCAGGACACCCAAGACGTCCTGTTATTGCGCCGCATTCGCCGCCTAGAGGAGGGCGTAAGCGAGCTGACCTTGCTTGATGGTCGTGTGTGCCAGTTGCCGTTATCTCGTCACCGTTTGTCTCCAGAGCAATGGCGACAACGGAGCATTGAATTACAGGCCGAGTTGGTCAAATTGCGCCCAGCGAGTGCGCCGCCTGCGGTCAAGCGTGAGCGATTGCTGCAGTACGGTTTGCAGCATGTCTTTTACCTTGGTCATCCCGATGTTGATGATGCGTTCTTGCGTGTGGCGCTAGTGGACGAGCAAGACCGCGTGTTGACACTGGATGGTCAGCCTATTTCGGCAAAACACGAATACCGTTACCGCGACGATCTGGGTTACCAGCGCGTCAACTTTTAAGGGCTCCCTATGGACAACCGTTTCAACCTGATTGATGAGCCGTGGATACCCATTGCTGATTGTGGTCGCGTCAGTCTTGGCCAGTTGTTTGCCATCGCGCAAGCGGCTGCGACACCCGATGATGAAACCGGTTGGCAGGCGATGTGTGAGACGTCTTCTCCACGCCCGTGGGGGTGTTTCTCATTGACCCATGAGGGGACGGTTAGCCCCATATCCACGTATGCAAAAGTCGGCCGGGGCTGAAGGCAAAAACGCCTGCGA
>CAZWRK010000077.1:0-19125 GCA_964635875.1 uncultured Aquaspirillum sp. | reverse complement strand
GAGGGCGCGATGGATGCGGGCAATATGCTCAAGCCCGCATTGGCGCGTGGTGAGTTGCATTGTTTAGGTGCAACCACGCTCGATGAGTATCGGAAATATATCGAGAAAGATGCTGCTCTAGAGCGTCGTTTTCAAAAAGTTTTGGTGAGCGAGCCTTCGGTAGAAGACACTATTGCGATTTTGCGCGGGCTGCAAGAACGCTACGAAATTCATCACGGTGTCGATATTACCGATCCGGCGATTGTCGCTGCCGCCGAACTTTCTCATCGTTATATTACTGATCGGTTTTTGCCAGATAAGGCAATTGACTTGATTGATGAGGCTGCGAGCCGCATCAAAATGGAGATCGACTCGAAGCCAGAAGTGATGGATAAGCTGGACCGTCGTTTGATTCAGCTCAAGATTGAGCGCGAAGCCGTGAAGCGTGAAACGGACGAGGCAAGCCAAAAACGTTTAACGTTGATTGAAGATGAAATTGCAAAGCTCAGTCGGGAATATGCTGACCTCGAGGAGGTGTGGGGTGCTGAGAAAGCGGCTCAACAAGGCAGCCAGTCGATCAAGGAAGAAATTGAGCATCTTCGCGTTCAGATGGAGGATCTAAAGCGCCAAGGTAAGTGGGAGGCTTTGGCTGAGCTGCAATACGGTAAGTTGCCTGCTTTGGAATCGCGTTTAGCCGAAGCCGAGGCGGCTGGCGCGGGACAAGACAAAAAAGCCAATCGTCTTCTGCGTACCGAAGTGGGTGCAGAAGAGATTGCCGAGGTGGTGAGTCGCGCGACTGGTATTCCGGTTTCGAAAATGTTGACGGGTGAGCGCGAAAAACTGTTGCGCATGGAAGAGGTGTTGCATCAGCGGGTGATTGGCCAAGACGAGGCAGTGCGGGCGGTTGCCGATGCGATCCGTCGTAGTCGTTCTGGTTTATCTGACCCGAATCGCCCTTATGGTTCATTCCTATTTTTGGGGCCGACAGGGGTCGGGAAAACGGAGCTATGTAAAACACTGGCAAATTTTATGTTTGACAGCGAAGACCATCTAATTCGCATTGATATGTCCGAATACATGGAGAAGCATTCGGTTGCTCGTTTGATTGGTGCGCCTCCGGGCTATGTGGGCTACGAAGAGGGCGGGTATTTAACGGAGCAAGTTCGCCGCAAGCCGTACTCTGTGATTTTGCTGGATGAAGTTGAAAAAGCGCATCCTGATGTTTTCAATATTCTATTGCAGGTCTTGGATGATGGTCGTTTAACCGACGGTCAAGGCCGAACAGTCGATTTTCGAAATACTGTGGTCGTGATGACGTCGAATATTGGCAGCCAAATGATTCAGGGAATGCAAACTGACGATTATGCGCTGATCAAAATTGCAGTGATGGGTGAAGTGAAAGCCCATTTCCGTCCCGAGTTTGTGAACCGTATTGATGAAGTTGTTGTCTTCCATGGTCTGGATGAAAAGCATATTCAGTCGATTGCGCGCATCCAGCTGAAACATTTGGAAGGCCGCTTGGCTAAGCTAGAGTTGAATTTACAAGTGACTTCTGACGCACTGGCCTTGTTATCTGAGGCGGGGTTTGATCCAGTTTATGGGGCGCGTCCGCTGAAGCGTGCAATCCAAAGTGAAATCGAAAACCCTTTGGCGAAGGCAATTTTGTCCGGCCGCTATTTGCCAAAGGCTACGATTATTGTTGATGCGCGTAATGGCCAAATTGTATTCGACTAAGTTCGAATTTTAGATTAAAAGCCCCATATCTATGGTATGGGGCTTTTTTTGAGGCGTGGCATTTTATGCTTTTTCTACGAAAATTTTTTGTTTTTCTGTGTTCGCATCGCCGATATGCGTGGCTGGCGTTATTTGGTTTTACCGTTATTTTTGCGATGGCATCGGCTGTAATGAACAGTCCATCGCTTTCTCCTGACCCTGTTTTAAAGTTGGTATTAGTCGTGAGTATGGTATTGGGATTTTTTGGGCAAATTTTCTCTTTAGGGGCTTTGATGAAAAGCCATTAAGCAAAAATGGTCTTTGAAAACAGGATGTTAAAAATAGTGATGTGCCTGTTCCACGCTTGACGCGGTGCTGCTGGCGGCAGGATAATTTGCCCTGTTTTGATACAAGAAAATATAGGCTCCAAAGTGATGGGGCCTATATTTTTTTCAGTTAAATTGAATAATTGTTATTTTAGGATGTAATCATGAAAGCTCCAGAGCTTCTACTGCCTGCAGGTTCATTGGATAGAATGCGTGCTGCCTTTGATTTTGGTGCAGATGCGGTTTATGCCGGTCAGCCCCGTTATTCATTGCGTGCACGAAATAATGAATTTAAATTAGATGAATTAAGAATTGGAATCGAAGAAGCAAAAGCGCGTAATAAATTGTTTTTTGTGGCTTCAAATTTGTTACCGCATAACGCAAAAGTAAAAACATACTTAGCAGATATGGAACCGGTGATTGAAATGAAACCTGATGCGCTGATTATGGCGGATCCTGGTTTGATTATGATGGTCAGAGAAAAATGGCCTGAAGTGCCTATTCACTTATCTGTGCAAGCAAATACTGTTAATTATGCCGGTGTAAAATTTTGGAAATCTATTGGGCTCACACGTATTATTTTGTCGCGAGAGTTGTCTTTAGACGAGATTGCTGAAATTCGTCAAGAATGCCCGGATATTGAGCTTGAAGTTTTTGTTCATGGCGCTTTGTGTATTGCGTACTCTGGTCGTTGCTTATTGTCGGGTTATTTTAATCACCGCGACCCTAATCAAGGCACATGCACGAATGCCTGTCGCTGGGATTATAAAGTTCATGATACCCAAGGTGATGATAATGGCGATGTGCAGGTCATTCAGTTTGATTTTAATAAGGCAATGGACGAGGGGAATCAAGCTTTTGCTGCATGTGGCGGTGCTGAGCGCCATCCTCTTGCCGATAAAACGTATTTAATTGAAGAGGGAAACCGCCCCGGTGAATTGATGCCAATCATCGAAGATGAGCATGGTACGTATATTATGAATTCGAAAGATTTACGCGCGGTTGAGCATGTTGAGCGTTTAGCAAAAATCGGCGTAGATTCACTGAAAATCGAAGGCCGTACGAAGAGCATTTATTATGTAGCACGAACCGCTCAAGTTTATCGGCAAGCAATTGATGATGCCGTTGCAGGGCGCCCATTTAATCCGGCGCTTTTAGCGGATTTAGATGGCTTGGCAAATCGTGGTTATACCGATGGCTTCCTTGAGCGCCATCATACTCAAGAATATCAAAATTACATGAATGGCCATTCCCAAGCAAAGCGGAGCCTATATGTTGGCGATGTCCGGAGTGTAGACGAGCAGGGCTGGGCTTTGATCGAAGTAAAAAATCGTTTCGCAGTGGGTGATACTTTAGAAGTGGTTCATCCTTCAGGCAATTGGCATTTTGAAATTAAAGAAATGACGGATCGTCAAGGGAAACCCGTAGATGTGGCTGCGGGCAGCGGGATTTGGGCCCGAGTGCCTTTGGGTCAAGGCTCTGAAAATGCAATTGTCACAAAGCTTCTTTGAGTTTTGACAATAAGCTATATTTTGCTTTTTTTGACTTATGGTATATAAATAGTTTTGCTTTGTGCGGAAAAACGGCTTCCTCTTTAGGGGGCTGTTTTTTTGCAATGCAGCAAATGTAATTGCACTGATTTTAGTATGAAAATAATTCTACAATGAGAAAAAATCCTCTATTTTGGAGAGATTTTCCGTTTTGACCATTCATTAAGGTCTCAAGTGGAGAGGATGTTTTATGGACGTTTTTTTGAATTTATATACAGCGGTTGAAAAGAAGTTCTGGAATTCATTGACGAAGAAATTTTGTAGTTTTTTATTTTTAAACGTTTTTCAGATTTTTTTTATGGTGTGGGTTTATTTTTCTTTCGAGAAAATTAAAGAACGCCTTTTTATGCTGGATATGGCTCCATCGCAGTTGGCTGAATTGAATCAATTGCTTAGTCATACATTTGATATTCTAGTGATCATTTCTGTTGTTTCGTTCTTTTTTGTTGTATTTATGATTTGGTATTTGCGCTATTTGGTTGTTAGGCCTTTGAAATTAATTATTGGTATTTTTAATGATATTTCACAAGGGGAAGGAGATTTGTCTCGTTCGATCCCAACGATGACCTATGACGAAATTCGCGAACTTTCTGAATCATTTAACCGATTTTTGTCAAAAATAAGAGAGATTATTAGTAATGTTCGACTCATGACGGTTCAAATGGCCATGGAGTCGGCTCGTGCTTTTAAAAATGTAGATGAATCATTGATCAGTGCCCGTGAGCAGGATGATTTGGCACGTCTAGTCCGTCAAAGCAGTGATCAAAGTACGGATGGTATCAATCAAGTTTCGATGCAAGCTCAGTCGATTTCTAAGACTACAGAGTCAAATTTGGTTGTTGCACGCTCTTCTTGTTCAGAATTGGTTGATGTTGCTGGGCGAATTAATCAAATCAGTACAAAAGTTGGACATTTTAATCACACGGTCGAGGGCTTAAATAAGCGATCTGAAAGTATTAAAGAGATTGTCGATTTAATTAAAGATATTTCTGATCAAACGAATTTATTAGCATTAAATGCAGCCATTGAGGCTGCGCGGGCTGGAGAGCAGGGGCGCGGGTTTGCTGTCGTTGCAGATGAGGTTCGAAAATTAGCGGAGCGGGTTAAGGTCGCAACAGAGGAAATTTCTCGCAACATTGACGGAATGATTGGCTTGGTTGGCGTGACCTTAACGGAAACAACAGCAATCACCGACGATACGCTAATTGCCCGAGAGGCCGTCGATAAAGCGTCTAATCATTTTGAAAATATGGTGGTGGATTTTGAGCAAACCTCTGGGCAGCTGACTGGAATTGCGAATGCAATGGAAACGTTTGCTCATGCAAACCAAGAGGTGAATAGCAACGTCTCGAAGATTCACGAGCTGAGTTTAACTGTGAGCGATAAGTTAGAGCGCTCAGAGTTGGTCGCGCGGAGCTTGTCTCGGGCAGCTGAACAGGTTCAGGAGATGGTGAGCCGTTTTGTGATTGGTGAAGGTGAATTTGATCGGACAATTACGCGTGCGAGGCAATATCGCGATCAATTGACAGCTTTGCTTGAGCAATTTGCTGATCGGGGTATTAATTTGTTTGACCATCAATATCGGCCGATTGCAGGAACGCAGCCGCAAAAATATCACGTCTCTTATGATGAAAAAATTGCTGCAGAATTGCAGCCTATTTACGATCGTATTGTGAGCCAAACATTGGGTGGACGTTTTTCGTTGTTGGTTGATATGAATGGCTATGCTCCAACGCATAATAGCTTTTACTCTCGCCCGCTATCGGGGGATTTGAAGACAGATCTTGTGAGTAGCCGGGATAAGCGAATTTTTAATGATCCAACAGGTTTACGCTCTGCTCAGAACACCAAACCTTTCTTATTGCAGACATATATTCGAGATACCGGCGAAGTATTGTCTGAAATTGCGATGCCTGTGATGGTCAAGGGTAAGCACTGGGGGGCTTTGCGGGTCGGTTTTGATGCAAGCGAGATGTTGGGGAGTATTGAGCAGGTCGGGCGCTCTCGGTGATAAGGGCGCTTAAAGCATCAATTTTGCTTATTCCGTTATGTCTTCTGCATCGGAGTCACAGCCTTGATTGGCGTGGATCATGGTGCGAATAACGGGCTTGGCGATTGAACTTAAGGCGTGAGGTAACCAGCGAAGGTAGTGGTTTGGCTGAGAAAGGAGGCCGCAACGGTATTGCTGTTGGGCTTCTTCCCATTCGAGGGCTGGGCAGGGTTCTTGTAGGGGCGCTTTGAGGAGGAGTTGTGCGGGGGGGCAAGGTTCTGCGGCACAACAGACGCCGCAACCATTGCAAGGCGCGCCTACATCTGGTTTTTTGGGCGCATGCGCATTAAGAATAATAATTTGTTGTGAAATACACTGGAAAGATTTGTTCATCAGCCCTTAGTCCTTGATAATCGCATTCCTGACTGAATTAAGGAGTTTACTGTGGGTTTACGCATTATCCCTGTTACCCCGTTTGAACAAAATTGTTCTTTGATTTGGTGTGACGGTACGCGCGAAGCGGTGGTGGTAGACCCCGGTGGTGATGTTCCGCGCATTCTAAGTGCGATTTCAGAGGAAAACGTACGTGTGGCAAAGGTGCTGCTGACGCACGGGCATTTAGACCATGTGGGTGGCGCTCGTGAGCTAGCGACTGCGCTTGGCGTGCCTGTTGTTGGTCCGCATGTCGCGGATCAATTTTGGCTGGATGGCTTGGCGCAGCAGTCAAAAATGTTTGGCTTTCCTCATACGCCCAATTTAACGGTGGATCAGACTCTGTCCGCGGGTGATGTCGTGATGTGTGGCGCACGTCAATTAGAGGTTTTGCATTGCCCAGGACATACGCCGGGACATGTCGTATTTTTTGATCGTGACGCGCGACACGCGTGGGTGGGTGATGTGTTATTCGCAGGCTCGATCGGGCGAACGGATTTTCCTCAAGGGGATTATCAAACTTTGATTCGTTCGATTCGTGAGGTGCTCTTTCCACTAGGTGACGATGTACGCTTTACGCCAGGTCATGGCCCTGATTCCACTTTCGGTGATGAGCGGGAGGATAATCCTTTTGTCTCTGACCGCCGTTATGGTTAGTTTTTTGAGGAGTGCTGAGATCAATGATTTATGCTTGAGCTCGCGTATTTCTCGGCCATAATCCATAGGTGGGTGGATGGTAATTCCTATTTAGGTTGATGATGATGATGGGTATTTGGATTAAGCGTTTCTTTGGTTTGTTATTTCTACTATTGCTGATTATTAGCAGTAAGGCTGTTTTTGATGCTTTTGAGTTATTGACGAGCAAGGAGGCGCGTACCGTCGTGCAAAAGCGTGCACTTGAGCCAGAGGTGCTATTGCCGACGGGAAGCGTGAATATGGTTTTAGATGTGGCAAAGCCGACAGTTGCACGTGCGGTTGTGCGTGATGACTTGGATATGCCCCCGCCTCAACAAGTAGAAGAGGTTGCGCATTCAGAGCAGTAAGACATAAAAAAATCCCGTTACTTTAAATAACGGGATTTTTTTATGTGATTTATAGTAAAAATGCTCGGATAGCATCTTCTGCTTCCACGATGTTAGAAACGCCATCTAAGTGGCCACCACAGCCTTCAATCTCGAAATATTGAACATGTTTTCCTTGTCTACGTAACCATTCTGCGGTGGATTGCGCACGCTCAGGAAACAGAAGTAAATCTGACTCGGCCGTGATAAATAACATGGGCGCGCTAATCAGTCTCGCATCGCCCTGCACGGGGTCTTCCAGCAAGTCGTAGCGCTGATTCGCTTCAACTAAATAAAGAATGGCGTTGGCATCGCTCAGTGCTGCAACGGCATGAGCATTCTTCTTGAAGCCTTCCAAGATGGCGTATCGGCCATTTTCATGTTTCCGGCGACCATAAATGGGGTGCAATGTATCGGGATGCAGCGCAGATAGGATGATTTGGCGAACGGCATGACTTAAGCCCGTGGTAGGTGCATTCCCTTCGTTATAGTAGTCGCCATTATTCCAAGCAGGATCAAGCTGAATGCTGTCTGCCCATTGTTGGGTGCGCTCAATTAAGTACGCGTCCGCGGAAAGGCCCGCAGGAATGACCGCAATGACTCTTTTTACTTCATTAGGATAAGCCGCTGCCCATGTAAGCGCTTGCATTGAGCCCATCGACGGTCCCGCAACAGCATAAATCTGCTCGATGTTTAAGCTCCGCAATAGTTGCCGTTGGGCGTTTACGAAATCGCGCATAGTAATGGTTGGGAAGCGCATGCCATAGGGTTGGTTTGTGCTAGGGTCAAGGCTGGCAGGCCCAGATGCGATGGCGTGTTTGTTTTGATTGACGAGCGTGTCCGAGCAAATGACAAAAAACCGGTTGGTATCAATTGCTTTTTCGGGGCCAATAATACTATCCCACCAGCCTGGTAGCGGATCCTCTTCGGTATAGCGGCCAGCTGCATGGCTGTCTCCGGAGAAGTAATGGCAAATCAGGATGACATTATCTCGTTCCGCGTTAAGTGTTCCGTAGCACTCATAACCGAGATCAAAATCAGGCAAGGTTGTGCCTTCAACTGTGACGAGGTCGCGAATACGGCAACGATGTTTTTCGATTAGCGGGAGTGCGGGCATGATGTGCTCCATCTTCAGGGTGGAGTACATCATGCCAATTGCTGCGTTGCAGCGATAGAGGGTGATATCTTTTTGCGGAAAATCACGCCTCTTTCGTCGTTTTTAGGCCTGTGGCGCGGTAAATTCGTCGTAGGCCATTAGCGCATGTGATGCATACATCAAGGACGGGCCGCCACCCATATAAACGGCGGTGGCTAAAACTTCTTCCAATTCCGCACGGCTGGTCCCAAGTTTGATCAGTGCCTGAACGTGAAAGCCAATGCAGTCATCGCAGCGGCTCGCAACAGCAATCCCAATTGCAACAAACTCTTTTGTTTTCGCATCGACAGCACCATCACGCCCTGCTGCTGCGGCCATTTGATAAAAAGCATTAATAGGATCGGGCTGAGATTTTTTAAATCCAGATAAAGTTTTTGCCACTTTTCGGGTCAATTCAGTGTAGTTGGCAGCCATCAATTTTGTTCTCCTAATTTAGAAAAATGCGAAATAATCGGTAAAAAAATAGTTACTACGGGCAGAAATTTTGCTTCAGAACTGTGAGGAGCTGGCCTGCTGCTGGGTGGTTAAACTGATAAAAAACGGTTTGTGCTTCTTTGCGACAACTCACGAGACGTTCTTCGCGGAGGACGCCTAAGTGCTGTGAGAATGCGGACTGGCTGAGGGTGGAGCGCCGCCAAAGTTCCCCTGCTGATTGCTCTCCATCAACTAAGTGGCACAGAATCATGAGGCGTTCTGGGTGCGCCAACGCCTTCAGAAAACGCGCGGCTTCTTCTGCATGTGGGCGGATTTGTTCTGAGAGCTGTATATTGTCTTTCATTTTTCTAAATTAGCTTTTTGCGAAATAAAAGTCAAGGCATGTTTATCGAGATGTTGCTTTAGCTAAAGCATGATTAGGAATAAGTAAAGAGGTGAGCGATTTTTGTTCTATTGAATGCCCAGAGTAGACTGCACCCTCAATCGATTTTCTGCTTAAGTGCATATTTGGAGCGGGGTATGGCTTTGCCTAAGTTTGGTTATTTAGAAGAGTTTGTTGGAAATACGCCGCTGGTGCGTTTAAAGCGCTTGCCAGGAAAGACTAGCAATGTTGTGTTAGTCAAATTAGAAGGAAACAACCCAGCGGGCTCGGTCAAAGATCGGCCTGCTTTATCCATGATTCGTCAGGCAGAAGCAAAAGGGATTATTCATCCTGGTGATACCCTTATCGAGCCAACCTCTGGGAATACCGGAATTGCACTGGCGATGGCGGCGGCGATGATGGGCTATCGCATGATTTTAGTGATGCCTGAAAATTCGAGTGTAGAACGGGTGCAGACTATGAAGGCGTATGGCGCGGAAGTGGTCTTGACGCCTGCTGAGCGTTCTATGCCGGGGGCGATTGACGAGGCGCGCCGCTTACGAGATGCCGGGGTCGGATGTATTTTGGATCAGTTCTCTAATCCAGATAATCCCCTCGCACATATTGAGACGACAGGGCCTGAAATTTGGCGCGATACAGCGGGTTCGGTCACGCACTTTGTTTCAAGCATGGGGACGACCGGTACCATTATGGGCACCTCTACGTTTTTGAAGTCGCAAAACCCAAAAATCCAAATTATCGGCGTTCAGCCGGAGCAGGGGAGCCAAATTCCCGGTATTCGCAAATGGGAAGATGCTTATTTGCCCGCGATCTGTGACTATTCGCGTATTGATACGATTGAATATATTCATCAAGCCGATGCGGAGGAGACTGCACGTCGTTTAGCTCGCGAAGAGGGAATTTTGGCTGGGCCTTCTTCGGGAGGGGCATTGGCGGTTGCGTTGAAATTATCTGAACAGCTTGAAAATGCTGTGATCGTTTCGATCGTCTGCGATCGGGGTGATCGATATCTGTCGACGGGGCTGTTTCCTGCGTAGTGGTTGGTGGATTCGTGGGGCTTAGGCGTTTTCTGTTCGGAAGAGTGTCGCATGCTTTGTTAAAATCGTTTTTTTCTGTTTCTGACTCAGAAAGCATTTTATGTCCGGCAATTCATTTGGTCTTCTTTTTACGGTGACATCCTTTGGTGAATCGCATGGCCCGGCGATCGGTTGTGTGGTCGATGGTTGCCCTCCGGGTTTGGAAATTAGCGCGGAAGAGATTCAGTTAGAACTGAATCGACGCAAGCCTGGTACCAGTCGCCATGTGACGCAGCGCCGAGAGCCGGATGCGGTTGAGATTTTGTCGGGGGTTTTTGAGGGTAAAACAACAGGAACGCCGATTGGATTGCTCATCCGTAACACAGATCAACGTAGCAAAGATTATGGAAACATCGCCGAAACTTTCCGTCCGGGCCATGCGGATTACACCTATTGGCACAAATATGGCGTGCGGGATCCTCGGGGTGGCGGTCGTTCTTCGGCGCGTGAAACTGCTGTACGGGTCGCGGCTGGCGCAATTGCGAAAAAATGGCTGAAAGAAAAATTTGGAATTGTTGTTCGGGGCCACCTGACTCAGATTGGTACCGTCGAGATTCCTTTCAAATCGTGGGATGAAGTTGACGCGACTTTTTTTGCTGCAGACCAAAGTGTGGTTCCAACACTTGAGGCGTATATGGATTCGATTCGGAAGTCGCAAGACTCAGTCGGTGCGCGTTTACGGGTCGTGGCAGAAAATGTTCCTGTGGGCTGGGGTGAGCCGGTCTTTGATCGCTTGGATGCGGATATTGCTTACGCGATGATGAGCATTAACGCGGTCAAGGGTGTAGAAATTGGCGCAGGTTTTGGATGCGTGACGCAAAAAGGCAGTGAGCACGGCGATGAATTGACGCCTTCTGGCTTTTTGAGCAATTACGCAGGTGGGATTTTGGGCGGGATCTCGACCGGGCAGGTCATTGATGTTTCGATTGCGATTAAGCCGACTTCTTCGATTTCGCAGCCTCGCCGCTCAATTAATAAAGACGGAGAGGCGATTGAGATCGAAACGCACGGTCGTCATGATCCTTGTGTTGGGATTCGTGCGACACCTATTGCAGAGGCGATGTTGGCGTTGACTTTAATGGATCATGCGCTGCGGCATCGCGCACAATGCGGTGATGTGGTGGTGAATACGCCGAAGATTGCCGGCCAATAGAAAAAAAGGTGTTACGGTAAGGGGGACCGTAACACCAAACCATTCGCACATGGAGAATGCGCGTTCTCCTTTAGTTGTTATAGAGAAAAGCGAGTAATTTCCAAGCTATTTTTGTGTGTTTGCCGTAGCAAATTATGGCTTGGGGAGTGTGACGCCGCTTTGCCCTTGGTATTTCCCTCCGCGATCTCGGTAAGATACATCGCAAATATCATCAGCATCTGCTTCGAAAAAGAGAACCTGTGCGACACCTTCATTGGCATAAATTTTGGCTGGGAGTGGTGTGGTGTTAGAAAATTCTAAGGTGACGTAACCTTCCCATTCTGGTTCAAATGGCGTGACATTGACGATAATGCCACAACGCGCATACGTTGATTTGCCAAGGCAGACGGTTAGCGCGTTGCGCGGGATTTTGAAGTATTCAACTGTGCGCGCGAGTGCAAACGAATTTGGCGGGATCAGGCAGTAGCCCTTTCCAGAGACCTCAACAAAAGATTGGGGATCGAAGTTCTTTGGATCAACGATGGTGCTGTTTATATTGGTGAAGACTTTAAATTCATCTGCACATCGAATGTCGTAGCCATAGCTCGACGTACCATAAGAGATGACCTTTTCGCCGTTAAGGACTTTGATTTGGTTGGGTTCGAATGGCTGGATCATGTTGTGTTCCGTCGCCATTTTTCGAATCCATTTGTCTGATTTGATGCTCATTGCAGGTATCCTATATCGAATCTTGAGGCTAGAATTCTACTCGATTCTCTAGTTGCTCGATCATGGACTCTACAAAGGCGCTCTGTTACTGTGAATTGCCAGCGCTTGGCGGCAAATTTTGCCGCTTGCCGTCTTTGATTTTTTGAGTGTTGTTGGGTTTGCTCTAATTTTGTTTTAAAAGTCTTTTAAATCATATAGATGTCTTGGTTTTTGGGTGGGCTTTTTGTTGGCATGATTTCTGCTAATAACATCTGAAACTCGTCGAAATGGGTATGAGTCATGATTGATAAAATAGCGAAGCATTTTGATTTTCAGCAACGAGCCTTAGGGTTGCGTGCCTACCGTAATGAGGTGTTGGCCAGTAATATTGCAAACGCAGATACCCCGCAATATAAGGCGGTTGATTTTGATTTTAATCAAGCGTTGGCAGAGTCTACTGAGCTACAGCGTCGTCGGTCGCTAGAAATGTCTCAGACAAATTCGCGCCACTTGCATGGAAATGTTCACACAGTAAATGGTGCTGAGTTGCAGTATCGCCAAGCGGTGCAGCCGTCTATTGATGGCAATACGGTGGATATGGATGTTGAACGCGCAAAATTTACGGACAACTCTTTGCGTTATCAAACGACGACGACTTTTCTCAATCGTCGAATCTCAGGTTTGAGTGAAGCAATTAAAGGACAATAATCATGTCTTTACAAAAAGTTTTTGATATTGCAGGTTCTGCAATGACTGCGCAGTCGATGCGATTGAACGTCGTGGCCAGTAATATGGCAAACGTAGATAGCGCAGTGGCTTCCAATGGTGATCCGTACAAGGCAAAGCGGGTCGTATTTACACCTATTCCTGTTCGCCAAGGGATCCAGCAGGTAGACAGCGTACGGGTGACCGCAATTGTTGAAGATCAGTCTCCTCCCAAGATGGTCTATGACCCAAAGCATCCTCTGGCAAATCCTCAAGGTTATGTCACGATGCCCAATATTAATCCGGTCGAGGAAATGACCGACATGATTTCTGCATCTCGTTCTTATCAGACCAATGTCGAGATGATGAACACCGCAAAAAGCTTGCTCATTAAAACGCTGAGTATTGGCCAGCAATAAGCCTAACTTTAATTTACTTTGCTTGGAGTCTCTCTGATGAGCACAACAAACGCGGTTAATAACACAACGACTGATCCGTATGCCGCAATTAATGGATCTTCTACAAAAAAGCAAACAAGTGACATTGAGGCCGCGCAAGACCGCTTTATGAAATTGCTTGTAACGCAGCTGCAAACGCAAGACCCGCTGAATCCACTCGACAATGCTGCGGTGACCAGTCAAATGGCACAAATTAGCACCGTTCAGGGTATTGAAAAACTCAATACCACGATGGAGTCGCTAGCAACAATGTATGCTACAAGTCAGTCTCTTTCGGCGGCAGGAATGGTCGGTAAAAACGCGCTATCTCAGGGTTCTTCTATTACTTTGAATGCAGATGGCTCTACGACTAAAGCTGGTATTAATCTTCCTGGCGGGGCTGATAGTGTCGCAATCTCTGTTTATGGGCCAAATTCCCAACTAATTGATACTGTAGCCTTAGGAAAGCAGAACTCCGGTGTGATGGACTTTGTTTGGGATGGTAAAGATAGCACTGGCGCTGCTTTACCTCCGGGGAAATATTCTTTTAGTGTTTCCGCTAAAAAAGATGGGAATACCGCCGTTGCAGACGCATTGGCATATAACAAAATTGATGCAGTAAGCTGGGATCAAGGGCAGCCAGTTTTGCATTTGTCTGATGGGACACGTAAGAGCTTGTCTGATATTTATCAGCTTGGTGCGTAAATTCCAACGGGTATTTCATATTCTGAGTACGAGTGCCGGTCAAAACATTGCGCGACGATCGCAAGGAGAAAGTAATGGGTTTTCAGCATGGTGTTGGCGGCGTGATGGCCGCTTCAAAGCAATTAGATGTGATTGGTAACAACGTTGCAAACTCAAATACAGTGGGTTTCAAGGGGTCGCGTGCTGAATTTGCCGACATGTTTGCAGCGAACTTCTATGGCGTAGGTGCAACGCAAGCAGGCTTAGGGACGCGTGTGGCAGCAGTTGCTCAGCAATTTAACCAAGGTAATATCACCTCTACGGGTAATCAGCTGGATTTGGCAATTTCTGGAAACGGTATGTTCGCGATGAAAAACCCACAAGGGACTTCTTATACGCGTAATGGCCAGTTTCAAGTCGATAAAGACGGCTATATCATTAATGGTGCGGATCAGTTATTGGGGTATCCCTATAATGAGACTGCGGCAAAAATTGACGAAGGCTTATTGCAGCCTTTGAGAATCGATAACTCCCAGCTTTCGCCAAGATCATCTGATACCGCTCCGATTACTTGGCAATTTAATATTGACTCTCGCTCGTCTGCACCTACTGTTGCACCATTTGATCCGACAAATATCAATACCTATAACGCAACGAGTTCGACCAAGGTTTATGATACTTTGGGGAATCCGTATGACTTGAATATTTACTATATCAAAGGTGCTGCGGCAGGAAGTTGGACTGCGGAATTTAGGATTCCGATTACAGATAACAGTGTGACTCCTCCTACTACGACTTATGAGAATTTAGGTAGCCAGGCAGTGACCTTTGATACGGCCGGTAAAATTTCATCGCCTACGACTAAATTTGCGCTCACCCCATTTGACCCGAACACTCAGGCGATTCCGCCAATGAACGCCGCAGTGCTTAATATGGAAGTTGACCTGACTGGTACGACACAGTTTGGTAATCCATTTGAGGTGAACTCTGTTTCGCAGCCCGGTTATGCCTCTTCTGTGTTAACGCGCCTGAATATTGATAAATACGGTACTATTTTTGGTAGCTTTTCAAACGGCCAAAGCAAAACTTTAGGTCAGGTGGCACTGACAACGTTTGCGAATCCGCAAGGTTTGCAACAGATCGGTAACAACCGTTGGATTGAAACATTGGCCTCAGGCAATGCGGTTCATAAAAAAGCGGGTGATAGTAGCGTTGGTGTGATTCAGGCGCAGGCCGTGGAGGATGCCAACGTTGACCTAACTCAAGAGCTGGTGAACATGATTCAAGCGCAGCGTTTTTATCAGGCCAATACGCAAACAATTAAAGTGCAAGATGCTGTGATGCAAAGTTTGATTAACTTACGTTAATTAAGTTAAGTAAAATAATGTGCTAAAAGGATATCGACGATATGGATAAGATGCTGTATATCGCGATGAATGCCGCGAAACACACTGAATTACAACAAGCGACAACCAGCAATAATTTGGCCAATGTCCACACTAATGGATTTAAAGCCGAGTTGGTTGCTTTCCGCGCGTTGCCAGTCGTGGGTGATGGCATGCCGACCCGCGCCCATGTCGTCGATTCCACGACCGGCCATGACTCCACGCCCGGCCCACTGCAACAAACTGGTAATGATCAGGATTTTGCAATTAACGGCAAGGGCTTTTTCGCCGTTGAAGGGTCTGATGGCAATGAGGCATATACCCGCGATGGTGGCTTTATTGTTGATGAGACAGGCTTGATGCGCACCCGTGGTGGACGCCTCATTTTAAGCGATGGAGGCGGCCCGATTACTGCGCCTGAGAATAGCCGTTTTTTGATTGGCCGAGATGGCTCGATTTCGGCGGTATCAATTGATGCAGGCCAACGCCAGCCTCAAGTCATTGGACGTTTAAAGCTGGTGGCTGATGAAACCGGCAAAGATTTTTACAAGGGTACGGATGGTTTATTTCGGCGTCGAGACGGTCAGCAGGCAGAGCTTTCTGAGGCTGTGTCTGTGACGGCCGGTGCGCTGGAAGGGAGTAATGTGAACCCTGTCGAAGCCTTGGTGCAGATGATTGGCCATGCTCGCCAGTATGAGATGAATGTTAAACTGATGCAGACGGCTGACCAAAATGCGCGCCAAGCGACGCAAATTATGTCATTGAATGCTTAATTGTTTTAAGGGTATCCAAAATGTTGCGCTCTCTTTATATTGCTAAAACGGGGATGGATTCTAGTCAGTTCCGTCTGGATGTTGTGTCAAATAACTTGGCCAACGTCAATACGACAGGTTTTAAGAAGAGCCGAGCCGTTTTTGAAGATCTGATGTACCAAGTGCTTAGACAGCCAGGCTCTCAGAGTGCGAATAATACCCAAGTACCTACAGGTTTAATGGTAGGTACCGGCGCTGCGCCGGTTGCAACGGATCGAATGTTTCAACAGGGCAACACGCAACAAACAGAAAATCCTTTAGATGTCGCAATTAATGGCCGCGGATTTTTGCGCTTCCAAATGCCGGACGGCACGATTGGCTATAGTCGTGATGGCAATTTGAAGCTGGATAGTGAGGGCCGAATAGTGAACTCTAATGGCTACTTGTTAGACCCTCCCATTACAGTGCCATCAAACTCAACCAAACTGACCATTTCACAAAATGGCTTGGTTCAAACTAGTGTTCCCGGATCTACCGCTGCTAGCGACTTAGGTACAATTCAGCTTGCTGATTTTGTTAACCCTCAGGGTCTGGAAAGCGTTGGCCAGAATTTGTTCTTAGAGACGGCTGCTTCTGGTGGGCCTGTTACGGGCGACCCCGGTGCGAATGGTATTGGTACGGTCATGCAAGGCTATGTTGAGGCATCTAATGTGAACGTGACCGAAGAACTCATTAATATGATTCAGGCGCAGCGTTCTTATGAGCTCAACTCTCGTGGTGTCAAAACCAGCGATGAGATGCTGCAACGTTTGTCTCAGTTGTGATTGTTTTTTGCTTGTACTTCGCCCGCCGACGATGATGCTACGGCGGGCGTTTGTCTTTTTAGCATCTACTTTATTGGAGTAAGATGTTCAGATGGCTGCTAAAGATATTTTTATGAAGAATTTTGCTCGCGTATTGTGTGGTGTGGGCGTGGTGTTATTAACTGCATGTCAAACACCACCTCCGACAATTGTTCAGCAGCCAATGACTGCTCGTCCTCAATCTGCAGTTGTTTCTCGTCCAAGTAACGGTTCGATCTATCAGGCCGCAGCAACGCGTCCCTTGTTTGAAGACCAAATTCCGCGTCAAGTCGGCGATATTCTGACAGTGATTATTCAGGAAAGTAGTTCTGTAGCGAACTCGGAGGAGTCAAAAGGGTCGCGTAGTGCTTCGTCATCTGCAGGCGTCACAGGTTTTGACATTCCTTTTTTTCCTGATTATTTAGAAGAAAAAGCAAAAGGTCTTAACCTTGGATTTAACGGTGCGTCTAGTGCAAACGGTTCTGGAACAAGTAAAGCTGCAAGCTCTTTTAATAGCAATATTAGCTTGACGGTGATTGACGTCCTGCCAAATGGTAATTTACAAGTTAGTGGCGAAAAACAGGTCAAAATGAATGGGGAAATGCAGTTTATTCGTTTATCTGGGATTGTGAACCCTCGAGATATTAAAGCTGGAAATATTGTTTCTTCACAAAAAATTGCAGATGCACGTATTGAGCAAATTAATCAGGGTAATAACAACGCATTTGCACAACCAGGCTGGTTGTCTCGTATATTTATGTCTATTTTGCCATTCTAAAAGGCTGTTGAATGAAAACGCGATATTCTATTTTTTTAGTGATATGGATGGCTTTGTTTTCTATATCAGCGCCTGCTGCGCAAAAAATTAAAGAACTAGCCTCCATTGCTGGGGTTAGAAATAACCAGTTGGCTGGCTATGGTCTGGTGGTTGGTTTGGATGGAACGGGCGATAAGGCAACTTCATCGCCATACACCGGTCAGAGCATGATTAATATGCTGAATCAGTTGGGGGTGCAGTTGCAGCCTGGTTCGAAGGTGGACCCTAAAAATGCGGCGGCAGTGATTGTGACGGCTAGTTTGCCTCCTTTTGCGCGTCCCGGTCAGCCTTTGGATGTGAACGTTTCTTCAATTGGAGATGCAAAAAGTCTCAAAGGTGGGACATTGCTGATGACGCCCCTCAAGGGGGCTGATGGTCAGGTATACGCTGTCGCACAAGGAAATATTCTTGTGGGTGGCGCGGGCGCATCAGCAGGAGGCTCTAGTGCGAAAATTAATCAGCTAAATGGTGGGCGAATTCCTGCCGGTGCGACTATTGAGCGTGAGGTTGCTACCGTTTTAGGTGGTGGTGATGCTTTAAGTCTGGAGCTGTTTGAGGCGAATTTCAGTAATGCAAGTCGCGTTGTGCAGGCGATTAATTCTGCTTTTGGTGCTGGAGTTGCCCGTGCTGTGGACGGTCGGTTAATTGAAGTAAAAGCCCCTGTTGATAGCAATCAGCGTGTGGCTTTTTTAGCCAAGATGGAAAACCTTTCTGTTGCTTCTGCGGATGCTTCCCCGCTGGTTATTGTAAATGCAAGGACGGGTTCGGTTGTGATGAACCAAGCGGTTAAGGTTGAGCCTTGTGCTATTGCGCATGGAAATTTAACTGTTACGGTGGGTTCGACCCCTGTGGTAAGTCAGCCTAATGCTTTAAGTCAAGGGCAAACTGTCGTTGGGCAGCAGGCTGATATTAGTGTAAAAGCGGATGGCGGTAAGGTGATTAATGTGCCGCGTGGCACTAACCTGAGTGAGGTTGTGCGTGCATTAAATTCAGTCGGCGCAACGCCTCAGGATTTGCTTTCTATTCTCCAAGCAATGAAGGCCGCTGGTTCGCTGAAGGCTGATTTGCAGGTGATTTAATCAATCGCCTTTTCGAGGATATTTTGATTCATTGCTGAGTATATTTTATGCAAATTAACCGTGTCCCCGTTGCGACGACTGATCCAAATAATAGCTTTGCACTCGACAATCGTTCTTTGGATACTTTACGCGTTCAGGCTAACCGAGACCCTAAGTCTGCTGTTCGAAAGGTCGCGGGTGAATTTGAAGCCATGTTCCTGAATACGCTGATGCAGGCGATGCGCCAAACATCTTTTTCCGATGAGGAAGATAGTAGCGCAATGAGCTCTTATAAGGGCTTTTTAGACCAGCAGATGGTTCAGTCTATTGCTAAGGGCAAAGGCATGGGTTTGGGCGATGCACTCGCTGAGCAAATTTCTCGCTCTACAGGATTGCCTGCTGAGGGGGTATCGGATGCTCAAAAGAATGCTCGTATGGGTGTTGTTCCGGAAACTGGCTTGCCACGCTTTAATGGTTCCGTTCAGAGTCCTGTGGGTGGACTGGA
>CAZWRK010000076.1:15085-19243 GCA_964635875.1 uncultured Aquaspirillum sp. | reverse complement strand
CACGTTGATCGAAAACCCCGCCAGCAGCATTACGGTGAAGGTGCCGAGCAAGGCTATTGGTGCCACCACTGCCGGAATCAGGGTGTAGCGGATGTTTTGCAGGAACAGAAACATGACCAAAAACACCAACACCATCGCTTCCGCTAAGGTGTAGATCACTTTTTCGATGGAAATTTTAACGAACGGGGCGGTGTCGAATGGGACGGAATAGCGCATGCCCGAAGGCATCACCTGACTTAATTCTTGCAAGCGGGCTTTGACTGCATCAGCGGTTTTAACCGCATTTGCGCCCGGCGCGAGCAATATTGCTGCGGCCGTTGCACTCTTGCCGTTTTCGCGAATGCTCATTCCATACGACTGCGCGCCCAGTTCCACGCGGGCTACATCGCCCACGACAACCTTAGCGCCATTGGCGTTCGCTTTCAGCACGATGCCAGCGAATGCCTCTGGCGTGGTGAGCTGACCTTGTACGGTCAGTGGGACGGTCACGCGTTGCCCTTCTACTGTGGGCGATGCGCCAATGCTGCCCGGTGCAATCTGGGTATTTTGCTGGCTGATGGCGGTTGATATATCGGCCATGGTCAAGCCGTAGGCGATCAACTTGGCGGGGTCTACCCAAATGCGCATGGCCTGTTCCGCGCCGAACAACTGCACCCGCCCAACGCCGTGAATACGGCGCAGTTCATCGACCATATTGCGCGCCATGTAATCACTGAGTTCGACTTCGCTAAAGTGGCCGTTATCGGACCTTAGTCCGATGATCATCAAAAAATTAGACGAAGCTGATTCCACAATCAGACCGTTTTGGCGGACGGCTTGTGGCAGGCGAGGCTCAACGGATTTGAGCTTGTTTTGCACATCGACCTGCGCCATTTCTGGATCCGTACCGGGTGCAAACGTCACGACAATTGACGCGGAACCCGATGTGTCGGAAGAGGACTCAAAGTACAGCAGATTTTTGACGCCTGAAAGCTCGCGCTCAATCAGGCTCAATACGCTGTCGTTCATGGTCTGTGGCGTGGCACCGGGATAGGTCGCAGTAATTGTGACACTGGGCGGCGCGACCGAGGGATAGCGCGCAATCGGTAGACTCGGAATCGCAATCGTCCCAAGCAGGATGATAAACAATGCCACCACCCACGCGAAAATCGGGCGGTGAATAAAAAACTTGGCCATAGCAAATGCTCTCGATTAATCAGCGTGCGGTCGCGGTGGAAGTGCGGTGTTCTCGCGGCGTCACGGGCGCGCCATCGGTGAGGCGTTCCATGCCTTCAAGGGCAATCCGCTGCCCTTTGACCAGCCCCGAGCGAATGCGATAGTGGCGGCTGACTTGCTCGCCTAATTCAACCGGTGTGAGGTGCGCCACATTCTGTGCATCAATCATCCAGACATGCGCTTTGCCGCCAGTCCGTATGATGGCTTGTTGTGGCACGCTCAAGGCCTCGGCATAACGCGCCAGTGGAATGCGCGCCCGCACAAACATCCCCGGCAGTAACTGCCGCTTGGGGTTTTCGACTTGGATGCGCAGCAGCACATCGCCAGTTCCCGAATCCACATTGACGCCAGAGAACAGCATTTTTCCGTGGGCCTCGTATGCCTCGCCATTGCTGCGCAGAATGGTGACTGGTAAGCCAGTGTCCGTATCTGCACCGTGTTGACCGAGGGCGTCTTGCAACGCTTCAAACGAAGCCGCTGGGCGGCGCACATCGACATACACTTTGTCGATTTGTTGAATGCGCGCCATCGGACGGCTATCTGAGCTGCTGACCAGCGCGCCTTCAGTCACGATCGCTTGATCGATACGGCCCGAAATGGGGGCGTCGACGGTGGCAAATTGGAGGTCAAGCCGTTTGCGTGCGAGCATGGCCCGCGCATGGGCGACATCGGCGGCGGCTTGGGCGCGTTGGGACACGGCATCGTCGCGCTCTTGGCGGCTAATGGCATCGGCTTCTAGCAGTGGCGCTAAACGCTGGGTTTGAATTTGCGCGCGCGCAAGCACGGCCTCGGCTCGTTGCAACGCGGCGGCAGCCATGTCGCGATCTGCAATAAACGGCGCAGGATTGATCTGAAACAGCGGCTGTCCTGCACGCACTTCTCGGCCTTGCTCAAACAAACGTTTTTGAACAATGCCGTTAATCTGCGGGCGGATTTCTGCGGTGCGTATGGCTTCGACTCGGCCGGGGAGGATTTCTGTGACCTCCAGCGGGGATGATGTGACTTCTACCGTGGAGACCTGTGGTGCAGGTTGCACTTCTTTGAGATCGGTTTGCCCGCAAGCGACCAACACGAGGGTGAAGCAAAGGAGATGGCTACGCTGGAAAAGCGGTTCCATTTTCATAAAAACTCTTTCGGAAACGGCGGTGAAGCGCCTATTGCATCGAATTCTGAATTGACCCTGTGGCGTTTCCGCTGAAACAATATGGAGATTCGATGGAGACAAGCCTGTGTTGGCCGATCAAAATCCAGTTCTCACCAGAACGCAGGAATTAGTCCTGATTGCAGAAGACGAAGCCGAAATTGCGGATATTCTTTCTGCCTATTTGATGCGGAGCGGGCTGCGTTGCCTGCGCGCCCAAAATGGCCGCGAAGCGTTGGCCTTACACCTGAGTCACAAGCCGGATCTTGTACTGTTAGATGTTCAGATGCCGGAGGTCGATGGCTGGCGCGTTTTGTCAGAGATTCGCCTCAGAGGTGACACACCGGTCATTATGCTCACCGCGATGGATCAAGATATCGACAAGCTCACTGGGCTGCGGATTGGTGCTGATGACTATGTGGTGAAGCCTTTCAACCCTGCCGAAGTGGTGGCGCGTGCGCAAGCTGTGCTGCGTCGATCTTCCGCACGCAGTGTTTCGGATCATCAACGTGTACTGCGTGTGCCGCCGTTCCAAATCGACCAAGAAAGCTACGAAGTGAGGGTGAGTGTGGGCGAGCATGTCCAGCCCTTGGCGCTCACACTGACCGAATTCAAATTGCTCGTGCAGCTTGCCCGTGCGCCCAAACGCGTATTCAGCCGCGCCGAGCTTCTCGCGCATTGCCTGCCGGAAAGCGACGCTTTAGAGCGTACGGTTGATAGCCATATCAGCAAGCTACGCAAAAAACTCGAAGAGCTGGGGATTAAAGGCATGCCTTGCGGCGTGCGCGGTGTTGGCTATCGACTCTGGGAGTCATGAATGAAATTAGTCGGGCTGAGTCGCCAAATTGTGCTCACGATGATGTCTATGGCGCTGAGCGTGACGCTATTGGTCGTGCTGACATCCTATGCGTTTTACTATCTCTGGCAGACATACTGGCCAGAGCAATTCCCTGAAATTGGTCTTGTCCCGACGGGGCCAGAATGGGTCTGGCTGATTTCGACTACGTTGACTGCGATGGGTTTGGCGGTTTGCGTTGCCGTTAATTTATCTCGCCGTATTCTCGCGCCATTGAATTCGGTCACGGACAGCATTCGTAAGGTCGCTCAAGGCGACTTGTCGGCCCGTGCGGTGGCTGACGACCGTTCGCTAGGTGAGGCTGCACAGCTGGCCGACGATTTCAATCTGCTGGCCGGAAAATTGGAGCAGGTGACCCAAGACCAGACGTTCTGGAGCGCCGCCATTGCGCACGAGTTGCGGACACCCGTCACGATTTTGCGCGGACGTTTACAGGGGCTGGCCGAGGGTGTGTTTAGCCCAGATGAACAGCAATTTCGCAGCTTATTGGTCCAAGTCGAAGGGCTGAGCCAGCTGATCGAAGATCTGCGAGTGCTCAGTTTGGCGGAAAGCGGGCACTTGTCTTTAAATGTTCAGCAAGTCGACTTGGCCGCCGAAATCCGCGCGGTCGTTGATTTTATGCGTGAATCGCTGGCGAAGGCCGGTCAACATCCGGTTCTCGACGTGCAGATCGAGCAGGCCTACTGTGACCCGATTCGAATTCGGCAGGCGCTTTTAGCGTTGCTGGAAAATGCGAAAAAGCATGCGGTTCCTGGCGCGATCTCGATTCATGCTCAGCACGACAACGGCACATATCGTATTCGTGTTGCCGATGAAGGCCCGGGCATTTCCGAAGCGTTTGCCCCCTACGTTTTTACCGCTTTTCGGCGTGCGCCAGAAGCGCGTAATGCGGGGAGCGGACTCGGGTTGGCGGTGGTCGCGGCTATCGCTCAAGCGCATGGCGGGC
>CAZWRK010000076.1:0-14985 GCA_964635875.1 uncultured Aquaspirillum sp. | reverse complement strand
TTTGTTTCACGTGAAACGCAAAACACGCTTGTGTTTTGCGGGGCGTTGCCGCACCTTCTGATGGCCGGCAACGGGCCGGATTTTGGAGAACACAATGAAACTGTATTACACCCCAGGGTCTTGCTCATTATCTGTTCATATCGCTCTGAACGAAGCCGGTTTGGCGTTCGAATTAGATAAAGTGAATTTGCGTGCTCAGCCGCACACGACCGAAGATGGCACGGTCTTTTCGCAGATCAATCCTAAAGGGTATGTGCCTGCATTGGTGCTGGCGGACGGAACGATGCTGACCGAAGGTCCAGCGATTGTGCAATGGGTCGCGGATCAAGTGCCCGAGAAAAACCTCGCGCCTCTAAATGGCACATTGGCGCGCTATCGCTTGCAAGAGGCGTTGAATTTTATTGCGACCGAAATCCATAAGGGCTTTGCGCCGTTGTGGACGCCCACGAGTTCTGATGAGGCCAAAAATGCAGCGTGGGGACGGCTATCGGTGCATTTTGATGCGCTAGAGGCGTTGTTCCAGCAGCAGGATTATCTCTTGGCCGATTACTCGGTTGCCGATGGTTATTTGTTTACTTGCTTGAACTGGGGCCAGTTCTTGAACCGTTCGTTAGCACAATGGCCTGCTGTCGAAGGCTTTATGGCGCGAATTCGGGCGCGTGATGCGGTTCAAAAAACGCTGAAAGCGGAGGGCTTGTTGGCTTAAGCCGTTTGATGATCGCCGCAAAATAGATTGCGGTTATTTTGCGGCGATTTTTAGCATTCGCAGACGACTCGATTTCGGCCTTGGGTTTTGGCGGAATAAAGGGCATCGTCGGCGCGCTTGAGCGCCATATCAATGTTTTCACCGGGTCGGAATTCAGTCACACCGATGCTAAAAGTGACGCGAGGGTGTGGAGAAATTGTGGCATCGGGGTAGTTCTCTTGTGCTTGCCGAATCCGCTCAGCCAATTGAACGGCTTGCTTGGCATCACAACGCGGGAACAGGATCAAAAACTCCTCACCGCCCCAGCGCCCACACACATCGTAATGGCGGACATTTTCATCGAGTAGTCGTGCGGTATGAATCAAGACCACATCACCAACTGCATGTCCCCATGTGTCGTTGACGACTTTGAAGTGATCAATATCGGCCAAGGCAATCGCAAAAGTTTCGTTCATGCGCTGCGCTAAATCCATTTCATTGCCGAGTCGCTCCATGAGGTAGCGTCGATTTGGCAGGCCTGTCAGCTCATCTTGGGTCGAAATTTGATGTAGGCGTTCATTCAACTCGCGCAACATCGACTGGTAGCGATCGCTGATGCGGACAATTTTTTCAATTTGTCGGACTTTGCGCTGATAGCGGCTGAGGTAGTCTTGTCCCCGCTCGCGTTCTGCGAGCTGGAATTGGTCAGAAATCCGTGTGAGGCGCTCTAAAAGATGGTGCTGGGTGTGATAGCGCTCAAACATTTCCTTCAGCGCTGGGCGGAGCGGATTCTCTGCATGTTCTGCCGATTGAAGCAAGGCTGTGATGTGCGTTTCAAAATCCGCATCCGTTTTCATGCTTAGGCTTTCTGTTGAATTTCAAAAGGAAAGGTACAGTCTTCCTTGAACTCTTCTGCGAGCTCCATGACGCGCTCGTTAGCGGCATCGTAACGCCATACGGCAGCAATTTTGATGCCATCTTGATGTGCATCTTCTAGCATATCCAAGATGTCCATCAGTGCGCGAATACTACTGGTGTTCAGATACAGAAGTTCCAGTTCAAGCGTGAGGGCTGGCGGCGATTGTGCCAAAAAATTTGTGACCCAATCTAATACCGGTTGGAACATTTCCAGAGAGTTTTCTGGATACGAATCCCCCTTCATACTCAAAACCCCTTCCGCCCATTGGGCGTGAATGGTGGGGGTTGAGCTCGTACCAGGAATAACTAAATTGTTCAAAGCAAGCTCCTAAATAACCACGCGTAGACTAAAAAATGACCAGCCATCTTCTAAGGGTTTGAGGGTGGCTCGAATCCCTTGACTGGCTTTACGCGCCATATCAATTAAGCCTAACCCTGCACCCTCGCCGCTCAATTCGTCACGGGGTTGGCGCAATTGGGTTTTGAATTCGGCTTTGAGTTCTATTTTATTCATTTGCGATAATTGTTCCACTCTGGCGGCCAAAACTTCGCCATCATTTGTCGTCACAATATTACCGGCGTTCACGACATAACGGCCTTCTTCATCGCGTGAAACTAAAATCGTGGAGACCGCCGCTTGGTCTTGTAAATTTTTTTGTTGGGTGTAGCGGCTAATATTTTGGGTCATTTCGATGTAAACCGAAAATACATCCGAGATCGATGACGGAGATTCTTGGAGGTTTTCCATGTGTTTGCGCAGGGCTTTACCAATTTCTTCGATGAGGCTCGAATTAAAAGGACCATTAAAACACAACATGATTTGTTCGCGATTGAATATATCGCGCAAAGCATAAATGTCAGGATTATTCATACATTCCTCATTGGGCTTAGTGGGGGTCATCAAAGCGAAAGGCTAGAACCGTGATGTCGTCTCGTTGTGGATGGTCACCACGGTAGTGTTCTAGTGTGCGTAGCAAGGCCGATTTTTGATCAGCCAAGCTGAGTGTGGTGTGGTTTTGCACCCATTCTGCGAAGCGAGGTAAACCAAAGCCATAACCTTGTTCTCCACCGGCCTGATCAAATAATCCATCGCTAATGAGATAGCATGTTCGACCCGCAGGTAGCGGAAGGCAAGTGTTTGTGAATTGGCCGGGCTTACGGTCATTCACACCGCGCCGTCCGCCGCGAATTTCCTGACAATTGTCACCATCACTCCAAAATAATGACAATTTTGCACCCGCAAAGCAGGCCGTTCTCTGGCGCAAGTCAATATAGCAAAGACCCATGTCCATATTGGTTGCAAGTTGCCCAAAGCGGTTTTCGTTCGGAATCATTTGCCGGACGATTTCATCGACGCGCGCAAGCAAGGCGGCCGGATCATTCCATGCGGTATCGCCCGTGGCGACCTCCAACGCGGCATGTGCAATCATCGTCATAAAGGCACCGGGGACACCATGTCCAGCGCAGTCGATGACGCCAAATAAGCAGCCATTTTCATTCGCACGGTACAAGTAAAAATCGCCACCGACGACATCTCGCGGCTGCCACAACACGAAATACTCACCTTGCCACAAATGGGCGAGATCTTTATCCGGCAGAATCGCGCTTTGAATCAGGCTGGCATAGCGGATACTGTCGGTCAGCTTTTGATGCGCTTCATTAATGGCTTCATTGGCGGCGGCGAGGTCGGCGGTACGCGCAGACACACGTTGCTCAAGGTCTTGGGTGTGCGCATTAATTTTTTGTGCCATCAAATCAAAAGTGCGCGTTAACTCTCCAATTTCGTCATGGCGACGGCTGTGTAGCCGGATGTCGTAACGGCCCGCTGTTAACGCTTTGGCCGATTCAGACAGGCGTGCCAAGGGTAGCAGCAACAGGCGATCAAATCCCACCGTTGCAATCACAAAGACCATCAGCAGGAAACCTGCCATGCCCACGGCAATATGCACTAAGGTGTTTTGGTCAATGATTTGGCTGACCGCCAAGTCAAGTGCGCTGACCACCATCCAATTTAATTCTGGGATATAGGCCAGTGCGACCAAGTGCGGGCGGCCTTGTAGCGGGAGCGCCAGACTAAAAGCCTGTTGCGGATGTTCGCGGGCTTGATCAAAGGCTTTGCGCACCGCTTCGCGCTCGGCGTCATTCGAAATGAGCTTGAACAAGGAATTTTCGGTATGGGGCGTCCGAATGGCCGCCAGCTCAATTTTCGTGGGGTCGGGGTGTGCCACAATCGCGCCCTGCGTATTCAGGAGCATTGTCGTGAGGCCTGGGGTTGTGTTGCGGACGAATGCCGTCAAAAAGCGCGAAAAATCAAAGCCGGTACCAATAACCCCGATACTCTCTCCCTGTTCGTTGCGCACGACGACATTCGTCCATACCTTGGTTTTACGAAGCTCGCGGTCAAAGTCGATGTTGATGTTGTAAGGATCCGTTTGTTTTAGCGAGAGATAAAACCATGTGTCCTCAGTCTTGTTGGGGCTGAGGGTGTAGCGAACAGTGGGTTGAAATTGGCTTTGTTGGTCGGCGAAGAAAAAATGCGCTGAGGCACGATTAGCAAAAAAGAAGTTTTGATCAGCAAAGCCTTGGGTGTAGCTACGCGCCTCTGTAAAAAAGAGGTTTTTCTCGTCTTCTTTGGTTTCGTTTTGCGCCCATTTTTGCAGGAGTGGCGAGGCCGCAAAGCGTTGTGCGAGCGCAAGCTCTCGCCCAATCACCGACAACACTCGTTGTTGCGTGAGCAGCGCCTGATTTTGAACAAAAGCTGTTCCAAATTGTTGATGAACGCGGTCAACGATGTTGATACCTAAAAGAAGTGCCAATAGCACTAAGGCACTGCCAATACCGAGCAGAATCGCGGCGGTTTTTGCTCGGAGACCCCAGCCAGTCTGAAATATAAGCACAATGGATCTCGAAAAAAGTCAGTAAAAATCGCTTCAAACAATGGAATCACGCTGCAAAATGCGAGGCATATGCTGTTCCACGTGAAACACGTGTGATTCTACAAAGATTTAAAAGGTTTTTTTTGCTGGGCTGATTTTTTTATTTTTCGATTTTCAAGATATTTGAGTGCGACATAGGTGGCCCAGCCGACCAATCCTAAGCCCACTGCAAAGCTGCCGTAGGCAATCGGCCAAGGAATACCGGCTGTCATCATCGAAAACTCCGACATTCCGCCCATGCCCGCCAGAATGTTAATCGGCATAAACACAACCCCCCAGACCGTCAGCTGCGACACTCGCTGGTTTTGGTTAATGTTGATAAAACCGATCGTGGCATCCATCAAAAAATTGATCTTGTCGAACAAAAATGCGGTGTGACTATTCAGCGATTCGATATCGCGCAGAATTTGTCGGGTGTCTTCCAATTGCGAGACCGACAAAATTTTGCAGCGCATTAAAAATGACAACGCGCGCTGTGTATCAAGAATATTGCTGCGAATTCGCCCGTTCAAATCTTCTTCTTCGGCAATATCCGCCAGAATGCGCGCCGCATCGCCGTCACTCATGGTTTCGCTCAAAACCTGCCGCCCCACTTGGCCCAAGGTCGAATAAATATCTTCGAGCGAATCGGCGGAGTATTCGACATCTGCGCCGTATAAATCGACCAGCAAATCATTGCAGTCTGAGACGTAGCCTGGCTGTGTATGCGCACGCAGCCTTTGCAGCCGGAACACCGGCAATTCTTCATTCCGAATCGAAAACAAAATGCCTTTGTGCAAAATAAATGCCACCGGCACGCTGCGCGAATTCCCTTCGCGATCCAATAGAAAATTGGAGTGCAGGTGGATTTCGTCGTTTTCTTCGATGTGAAAGCGGGTACTGACCTCAAGGTCTGTTGCGTCGCCGGGATCGGGCAAATGAAGGCCGTAATGCTCGCCGACATAGCGGCGTTCGGCTTTCGAGGCGCTCAGCAGATCCACCCAAATTGGGCGCATATTGACCAGATCACGACGGCTAGAGATCGTGACTTGTTTGAGTCGGCCATCGACCAGCTCAAAGGCGTTAATTTGGCTATCTGCAAAACCCGGCTCTTGCTCTCCGGCGAGCTGTTCGCGCAGGCTGTCGGAAAGTTCCCATAAAATTTCGTTTTGGCGCGACGGCTCGATATGCGCCCACAGCAGCTGTGTTTCTTGAGGGGGTAACGATTCGAGCATGCTGCCAATTTCGGGCGCAGAAAGCTTGGCCAGCATGGCCTGCAGTTCGACCTGATGCTGTTTATGAACGAGGTTTTCAACAAGGGTGTGGCGTGGGTCGTTTTGGCTATGCACCATGTTTTCGACCAATTTTTGCTTGTTCAATAGTTCCAGCACTCTGGCTCTCGACATACGCATTTTTCCTGTTGGATTCTCTAACCGATCGCGGATTGATTCGCGGCCATGAGGCTAGCACAGAGGATTCTCTGCGGGAGGGTGTTTGTGTGTTGAATTGTATATCCAGCGCTTTGCAGTCCTTCTTCGCCATTTCGGAATCGGGGCGAGTATAATCGGCGGCATTTTGCGTCCCGTCCAATAGAGGTAAGGCGATGTCCAATCCCCTGTACCAGAAGCACATTATTTCGATTTCCGACCTCAGCCGTGAGGAGCTCGAACTGGTGGTGCATACTGCGGCTGAGCTCAAGCGTCAGCCACGTCATGATTTGCTGAAAAACCGTGTGGTGGCGAGCTGCTTCTTTGAAGCATCGACCCGTACCCGTCTTTCATTCGAAACCTCCGTGCAGCGTCTGGGCGGTTCGGTGATTGGTTTTGCTGATGCAGGGAATACCTCATTGGCGAAAAAGGGCGAAACACTGGCTGATTCGGTGCGCATTATTTCGTCTTATGTTGACGCTTTTGTGATGCGTCACCCGCAAGAAGGCGCAGCGCGTTTGGCGGCTGAATTTTCGCCCAAGCCGGTGATTAACGCTGGCGATGGGGCGAACCAGCATCCGACCCAAACCTTGCTCGATTTGTTCACGATTCACGAAACCCAAGGTCGCTTAGATCATCTGAAAGTGGCTTTTGTCGGCGATCTGAAATACGGCCGCACGGTGCATTCGTTGGTGCAGGCGCTATCGCGCTTTCATTGCCGTTTTTACTTTATTGCGCCGCCGGCTTTGGCTTTGCCGGATTACTTAATTGATGAGTTGGATGAGCGCGGCAGTGAATATAGCTTGCATGAAACCATCGACGAAGTGATCCCCGAAATCGATATTCTGTACATGACGCGTGTTCAAAAAGAGCGGTTTGAAGAAACTGAGTTTCATCAGGTCAAATCGCGTTTTGTGTTGAGCTGCGAAACGCTGGAACCTGCGAAGCCAAATTTGCGGGTTTTGCATCCGCTGCCCCGCGTGGATGAAATCGAAGTGGCGGTGGATAAAACCCCGCATGCCTATTATTTCCAGCAAGCCGAAAATGGCGTGTATGCCCGCCAAGCGTTGCTGGCGTTGGTCTTGAATGAAACGCTGTTTGAGAAGGACGCATCATGATGGAACATTCTCTCAAGGTTGAGGCGCTTAAAAACGGAACCGCGATTGACCACATTCCCGCTGGCCAAGCGCGGCGGATTTTGAAGCTGTTCCGGCTTTCAGAAAGCGGCGAGCGGGTTTATATCGGTTTTAATTTGCCGAGTCAGCAGTTCGGCAAAAAAGACCTGATTAAAGTTGAGAATATTCAGCTATCGCCCGAGCAAGCGAACCAGCTAGCCTTGTTTGCGCCGCATGCAACCGTGAATGTAATTGAAAATTTTCAGGTGATTGCCAAGCATCGCTTGGGTTTGCCCGAGTCGATTTCGGGTGCATTGACCTGCCCGAACAGCAATTGCATCACCCATGTGGAACCGATTGAAACCACGTTTAGAGTGTTAGAGGTCAAAGGCGAAGTGCGCTTGAAGTGCCGCTATTGCGAAAAAGCCTACGGCCGCGATGCCTTCGCTCAGTTAGCGTAAGCGCTAAACGCGGCTTTTCGATCAAAAAACCCTGCCAGCGTTGTGCAGGGTTTTTTGATGTCTGGTGTTTAGTAAATGGCTATTGATCAAATAGTAACGTTTAATTTTTTTTATTAATCGGGGTCGTTTATAGTGGAGTCCATAGCCAGTGCACATCACGCAACACCTGATTGCCTTGGCGTTTGGCAATCAGGCCAGACACGACTAGCCTAGTAGATGTCCGTTGGTCCTGATTCATTCACGTTTAAGTTAGGAGAAACTCTGATGGCTCACCATACCCCCGATTCTGTGACGGTCAAAAACATCGAAGCTGCGTTTGCAGGCGAATCGATGGCGCACATCAAATACCGCTATTTCGCCAAGTTGTGTCGTGAAATGGGTGACGAAGATACCGCCCGCGTGTTTGAAGAGACCGCAAACCAAGAAGTGCTGCATGCCTTTGGTCACTTGGACTTGCTCTACCCGAAAGATCAAATGACCCCCGCACGTTGCTTGGAAATGGCGATTGCAGGCGAGGTTTACGAGTACACCGAGATGTATCCTGCGTTCCGTCATGCCGCCGAGGCCGAAGGTCATGCCGCTGCCGTCGCCGAAATGGATGAGCAAATCACCGAGTCCAAAGAGCACGCCGAGCGTTTCCAAGCGATGTTGGCCTTAGCCGCGCGCCGCTTTAATGCGTTGACTAAAGTCGAAGAGCGTCACGCCAATCATTACAAAGGCGTCTTGGCTGGTCTGGATAAAAAGTAAGCGGTTTCATCCTGCTGTGATTTTTGAGCGTTATGTGTGTAGTTCAATCAATATTTAAGTGAGGGCATCATGGAATACCAAAAATGGGCGTGCATTATGTGTGGCTTTATTTACGACGAAGAAAAAGGCTTGCCGGAAGAAGGGATTCCTGCCGGAACCTACTGGGATGACGTGCCTGACGACTGGTGCTGTCCGGACTGCGGGATTTCCAAGTCTGATTTCGACATGGTGCCCGTGGCCTAATACGACAGTCGCCGCCTTGTAAAGAATCTAGGCGGCGACTTTGTGGGGCATCGCCCCCACGATGCGGGAGGAGATCGCCATGCACTACGACATTCTGGTTTTGGGTTCGGGCTTGGCCGGTTGGTCGGTCATTAAAGAACTTCGTAAACTCGATTCCACCTTATCCGTGGCTTTGGTGAGCCGCGATGAGGGCCATTTTTACGCCAAGCCGCAGCTCTCAAACGCGCTATCTGCCGCCAAATCCGCTGCACACTTGATTCAAACCGATGCTGCGACGATGGCCACCCAGCAACAGGTCGCCTTGTATGCTCAGGTAAGCGTGACCGAAATTGATCGCCTCCAAAAAACTGTCCAGTTGAGTGACCAAACACGGCTACGTTACCGTTACTTGGTGTTGGCCTGCGGTGCCGATCCGATTGCACACGGATTGACCGGTGAAGGCCAGTCGGCGATTTTTGCGGTCAACGACCTGAACGACTACACCCAGTTTGAACACGCCCTCGCCTCGGCACAGCGGTTAGCGATTTTGGGCGGTGGATTGATTGGCTGCGAATTTGCAAATGACGTGATTCGGCGTGGCGGGGTGCAAGTCGATGTAATTGATCCCGGCCCACAGCCTTTAGGACGCTTGTTGCCCACAGAAGCAGCACGCTTCTTACAAGCCAAATTAGCCGACAGCGGTGTGAATTGGCACTTTGGTGTCAAAGCCGATGCGATTGAAGCCGGTGCCGAGCGCGGCGTGCGTTTGCGTCTCAGTGACGGCAGCACTTTGGATGCCGACTGCGTGTTATCCGCGATTGGTTTGCGGCCGCGCACCGCTTTGGCCGCTGCCGCAGGATTAGCGGTCAACCGTGGCATCGTGACCGACGCTTTCTTGCAAACTTCGGATGCCTCGATTTTTGCACTGGGTGATTGCGCCGAAGTCGCAGGACTGAATCTGCCCTATGTGATGCCTTTGATGCAGGCTGCGCGCGCCTTGGCCGCGACCTTGAACGGTACGCGGACGGCCGTGGTTTATCCCGCGATGCCGGTCATCATTAAAACGCCGGCCTGTCCGACGGTGTGCTGTCCGCCGCCGATGGGAATGCAAGGCGAATGGCACGTTGAAACCGACGCCGAAAGCGTCCGTGCTTTGTTCCACGACGCAGCGGGGCAGCTGGGTGGATTTGCTTTGCTCGGCACGGCGGTCAATGAACGACAAGCTTTGGCGAAACAGCTCGCGCCGTGGTTGGCGTAAGCCCGAAAAAAAGCCCTCGTGTGAGACGAGGGCTTTTTTGTTTACTGGTTTTGTCGAACCCAGCGCCGCCATTGTTCAAATAAATGTGGGTCGAGCGCCGCGACCGCTGAGCGGTGCCACACCGAACTGCTCCAATAATCATCATCTTCAAGCGAGCACAATTGCCCGCCCGCCTCTTCAAGCAAGACCGTTCCCGCTGCGTAATCCCATAATTTTTGGCCGCCGTGCAGATATAAATCAAAGCGCCCCGCGGCGAGATAACACCAATCGAGTGTCGAAGACCCCAAATTGCGTTGACTGCCGCACGGCGCGGTGGTCATGAGGCGGGTGGTGAGTTTGCCGCTGCGTAGGTATTTGGCTTCGACTGAAGCAATCGTTTCGGAAAGCGTACTGGGCGAGCTTTTCAGCGGTAGTGGCGTGCCGTTCAAATACGCGCCCATGCCGCGCCGCGCATAGAACATTTCGTCGCTGGCCGGATTGTAAATCACCCCCAACTCGCCTTTACCTTGACGCATCAGCGCGACCGAAATCGCAAAATACGGCAGACCGTGCACAAAATTAGTGGTGCCATCAATCGGATCGACGACCCATAAGCCGGTGTCAAAATGTTCGTTCCAGAGCGCATGTTGCTCTTCGCTATTCATTTCCTCGCCAAGGACCGGATAGGGCAAAATATCAGGCAAGCGCGCCGTGAGCGCCGCCTGACAGGCCAAATCGGCTTCGGTGAGCTGCGAACCGTCATGTTTACGCATGGCGTTGACGCGCAAAAAGCGAGGCATCACCTCGGTTTGTGCAATAGAACGGACCGTTTGGATTACTTGGTCTACGACCTGCATAGTCTTTCCTGAGCATCAGCCTTCAGTGCCGGATCGCGGCAGCGAAGTTCGGGTGTGGATACGCGAGATGGCGGATGTCACGCCTTATTCTGTGGATAAACACAGTGAGTCCGTCAGCCAACGCCGTCTTTGAGAACTATTGCATCAGATGGTTTGGCGATGCACACATTCACCTTGCGAAATCGTGGACGCGGTCTTTCCGACGGACACCGCAAAATACCTGCTTCAAATAGGACTTTCAAGCGAATGCCAAGATTTTTTTATCCCCACGTCCTCCCTGAAAATAGCCGTTTTGACCTCGAAGAGAGCGTTGCCCGCCATGTTTTAGTTTTGCGGCTTCGGGTGGGTGAAGTGATTGATTTATTTGATGGAAATGGGGGCGAAGTCCCTGCGACAGTCTGTGATATCGGTCGCCGTCATCTCACGGTCGAAACCAGTAGTCGGCGCGAGATTGAGCGTGAGTCCAGCCTTGAGATCACCCTATATCAAGCGATTTCGATGGGTGAACGCATGGACTTTACGATCCAAAAATCGGTCGAACTCGGTGTGCAGGCTATTCAACCCCTCATCAGCGCCCGCGTACAGCAGCGCCTCGACGGTGAGCGTGCCGCCAAAAAACGCGAACATTGGCGCGGGGTGGCGGTCGCGGCCTGTGAACAATCGGGGCGCAACCGCATTCCAGCTGTTCACGAAACACTGACTTTTGAAGCCCTTTTGGCGCAGCCGCTAGCAGATCAAACCGGCTTTATTTTGGATCCGATTGCGGGCGTTTCTTTGCGTGATTATCCACAGCCCCAAGGCAAAATTGCCTTATTGATTGGGCCTGAGGGCGGCTTATCCCCAGAGGAAATTCAGCAGGCAATCTCTGCTGGTTGGCAGCCTTTGCAACTGGGGCCACGGGTGTTGCGCACCGAGACGGCGGCATTGACCGTGATGGCGGCGATGCAAACCTTGTGGGGGGATTTTTAATACCCCCTTCATCTGGATGTGGTTAGAGTTTGGCATGTTTTTTTCTTGTCCATGCTTGTGACATGGCGGAATTGCTCCATTCTCTAACCCTCCATTTGATTTGGCAGACCGGATGAAAAAACAATCTCTTGATGATGTGTTAGCGCACTTTGCTGATCCGCAAGCCGACCCAGTGGGTTTATTAGCGGACTTAGTCGCGGCACTGCGTCCCGTGCGGGCGAGCGATACCGAGGACGCGACGCGCAACTTACGTGCTCTCTGTCACCTTTTAGACCGTCGCCCCGAGTGGCGTGCGGCGCTACGGGAGACCTTATGTCGCCTGTTGGCCAGTAAAAAAAGTGTCTCGCTGTATGTTGAGGCGGGGGTGTTTCCCAATACTGGATTTTTCTCGGAAACTGCGCGCCGTTGGTCGCGAACACTGTTGCCGGACGTCCCTAACCGCGATTATCTCAAAGATATTGTGGGCCTGATTTTCGATCGCTCTGACGATGCTGAGTGGGTTGCGGCGGTCGATCCGGCGGTGTGGCAAGCCCTGTTGCTTGCGCTCAAAATCGACGACGAAGGCTGGGTCAACCGCAAGCCGGTGCCGCCTGCTGCGTTGCAGTTGCTAGAGGCGCTGCGGGTGTTGTCGTACCGCATTTCGTCGATTGGTTTAGAGCCGGAGTTATTGCGAGTCGAACCCAATTTAGAAGCATTTGCCTCACCGTTTTTGGCACAAAACATCGAAGTGATTGCCTATATCGAGCATTACTGCGAAAGCTGGGTGGACCCTACGCAGCAAGGCGAAGATGAAAAGCATCTGTTAGTGCTCATGGCGCAGTGTGCTGAAATCCTCGAAAAAATTCGCGGCCGTGCTGGGCGCGAGGGAACCAGCCTGTCGCTGACCTTTTTATTGCGGCGTCTGCACCAGCATTTGCAGCGCCTCGAGTGCGTCCTAAACCTGCTAAGCGAACTCCATCAGTCGCGACGCATCGACGCGTGCGGTACGCATATTGTGGCGTTGTGGGTTGCGCTGATTCGGGCGGAATCGCGCAAAAATAACCTCGGCCATTACTGGCAACAAAACGTCGAATTACTTGCCCGCCGTGTGACCGAAAACGCTGGTCGCACCGGCGAGCATTACATCACCTCGAACCGGCGTGAGTATTTTGTGTTACTGCGCTCAGCGATGCTGGCGGGGGTGATTATTGCGGTGATGGCTTTATTTAAGCTGTTGATTTCAAAGGCACACTTGCCGCCGCTGACCGAGGCGCTCGCGTTCTCATTCAACTATGGTTTAGGTTTTGTGCTGATTCATACGCTGCATGGCACGGTCGCGACCAAACAGCCTGCGATGACTGCCAACACCATTGCCGCCACGTTGAGCGAGAAGCCGAGCAAGGGCCATAAGCAGCGCAATTTAGACAGTTTAGTGTCGCTGATTGCGCGGCTGGTGCGCAGTCAATTTGCCGCGATTGTCGGCAACGTCCTGCTGGCGATTCCGATGGCGATGTTGATTGGCTTTGTGCTGCAAAGCGTCAGCGGCCACCCTTTTATCACGCCAGAAAAAGCGACGGTGTTGTTAGAAGAAATTCATCCGCTGTATAGCGGGGCTTTTTTCTACGCCGGTATTGCGGGAGTGTGTTTGTTTTTGGCGGGTCTCATCGCGGGCTATTACGACAATATGGCCGCCTATAACCGCATTCCGCAGCGTTTGATGCAGCTAAAATGGCCGCGCCGGATTTTTGGCGAAGCGCGTATGCGCCGCGTTGCGCATTATGTTGAAGATAATTTGGGCGCATTGGCGGGGAATTTTTTCTTTGGCTTTTTGCTGGGCGGGGTGTCGGGCTTGGGGGTTTTGCTCGGCTTGCCTGTGGATATCCGCCATATTGCGTTTTCATCGGCCTTTGTCGGGTATTCAGCGGTGGGTTTGAATTTCCAAGAAAACCCGCTGTGGCCGTGGGCGGCGGCGGGGGTCGCGCTGATCGGGGTGATGAACTTATGCGTGAGTTTTTCGCTGGCGCTCTATGTCGCACTGAAGGCGCGTGGCGTGACTTTTTCACAAGGTCGGATGCTGGCGAAGAAGGTGTTGAAGCATTTTTGGCATCACCCCCGTGACTTTTTCTTGCCGCCGAAGCCAAATAAGGCGCTGATGCTGAGTGTGTCCCCCATCGAAAATAAAACCGATCCGCCCGAATCGGTGTAGCGCGTCGAACGTCAATGTCAGGCGTTTTGGCGCTAGCGCCGAGCGCCTGAATGTTTCATGATTCCAGCAGCCGTGCATGGCATTGCTGCTGGAATACATTCAACCGCGCGCCCTAGGAAAAATACGATGAAACTCCTCCGCGTTATCGCTCTAGCTGTGGCTATTTGTGGTGGCTTGGCCGCTCCGGTCTACGCCGCCGATCCCTTGGCTGACCGCATTCAAGCCTTAGAGCCGATTATTGGCGCGCATCCGCCCAATATCGCCAACAAAAAAGAATGGCAAGCTGTGAACAAACGCTATCGCGTATTGAAAACTGAATTAGATCAGCAGTTAGCGGCTTCGCCTCACGACCTGAATGCACGCTTTTTGCGTGGCCGTTTACAAAGCATGGGGCACAATTTTGACTACCCGGGGGCGTGGGAAGGGGCGACGCATGACTTGCAAGCGGTTCTGAAAGCCGAGCCTGAACATATCCCCGCGTTGTTGGCCTTAGCCAAGCTGTGGGTGAATAGCGATCCTGCGCTTGCGCCCGAAGCCGAGAAGAAATTTCGTCAAGCGCAATGTCTCACCGGGCAAACGCCGGTAGAGGAAGCGCAACGCGGCCTATTCTTCGCGTTTTACTATCAAGGCAAAATCAAAGAAGCGCTGCAACAGGCTAACTATTTGACGGCAACGTGGCCGCAAACAGCGCAATACGCCGAACTGGCTAACATGAGTCGTAGCGTTCTAAAGCGCACCGGCGGCCATGCTGAAACGACGCCACCCACAATGACCACGTGTGATCAGGCGCATTGAGCCACCGGTGCTATTCAAAAATAAGCAAACTGTGCTTGAGAGGAGTGTTTATGCGTTTGGTTTTGATGGCGGTTTTGAGTGCTTTATCGGGTTTCAGTGTGGCCGCGCCCGAGTGCACCGCCGCACAAGCTGTGGAATTGAGTCAGAAAATTTTTAATGATTACAACCTGTTTTATGCGGAGCCCAGCAAAGATTTAATGCGCTTTGTAACGCCTTCTTTTGAAAAAGCACTGAAAAATCATTATCGCTGCATGGATGTCAATGATGGCATGTGCCACATCGACTACGATCCGTGGATTTCGGCACAAGACGGCGAGATTGCGGGCAAGGTGCGGTTTTCGGCTAAAAAACGCTCGCCGAAACAGGCCGAGGTCAAAATGACGTATTTATTTGTGTTGGACCCCAAAGCGCGGAAAAAAGAGCAGTCGGTGACGTTTAAACTGGCGGCATCG
>CAZWRK010000075.1:0-19263 GCA_964635875.1 uncultured Aquaspirillum sp. | reverse complement strand
ACCCGCCGCGACAGCCGCTTGCGTGCAAGTCTCGATCAACGCAGCAGGGCCGCACAGGTACAGATCCGGCGCTTCGCTCGCGGTCGGCAAATCGGTGGCGAGGGCTTCGGCAGGGGTGCCACGTCGGCCCGTCCACGCATCCGACGGATGCCACACCACCACCTCGATTTGCAACGAAGGCAAGCTAGCTTGCAGCGCTTCGACCGCAGACAAATCAAACAAAGCCTGCTCATCGTTCACGCCAAAATACAATCGCACCGGTTGCGGGTCTTGCCATTCGGCCATTCGGCTCAGCATCGACAACAACGGCGCAAGGCCAGTACCACCGCCCACAAACCAACGTGGACGGAAGCCGTTTTCTTGCAGCGTGAAATGACCTTGGGCGCTGCGCAACCGGATCACATCACCAACCGCAGCATCGCTTTTCAGCCAATGCGAAAACGCGCCATTCGGTTGCAGACGAATCAAAAAGGCCAGCTCGCCGGTCCAATTCGGCAGGCTCGCAATCGAATACGCCCGCCAAGTTTCAGTCCCCGGAATCGCCAATTGCATATACTGCCCCGGCTCAAACTCGGCAGCTTGATTGCCGTCCGCATCGGGCTTGAGCAGCAGCGAGAGGCGCATCGTGTCGCCGCCGAGCGACTCAATGCTGGTGATTTCGGCTTGGCGCTCGGTCGGCGCATTTTGGCTGACCGCCTGCCGCGAAAAAGGCGCTTGCAATTGCAGGTCTGCACGCGGCGAGGTGCGGCACAGTAACACCGCGCCATGCGCCGCATCTTCCGCGGAAAGTGCCGCGCTGCTATAGCTGGCCTGTTCATAGTCGCCGCTGGCACAGTGTGCGCGACAGCTCCCACAGCCGCCTTCTTTGCACAGCGCCGGTAAAATCCACCCTGCGCGGGCGGCGGCTTCGAGAACGGTTTCGCTTTCGGTGGCGGTAAATTCCAACACATCCCCCGCTTGCAACTGCAGGGAAATGGCGTGTTCGGTGCAGACCTGTGTCATGCCGTGATCCTCTTAAGCGGCTTGGTTGAGCGCAGCGGCCAAATCGGCTTCTGCGGTGGTAATCGGCTGAATACCAAACTCTTCAACCAGTCGATTCAGCACCGGCGCGGTGATAAAGGCCGGTAAGGTCGGCCCAAGGCGGATGTTTTTCAGACCCAAGGCCAACAAGGTCAACAGAACCGCAGCGGCTTTTTGTTCAAACCACGACACAATCAAAGACAGGGGCAGATCGTTGACGCTGCATTCAAAGGCCTCTGCCAAAGCCACCGCAATCCGAATCGCCGAATAGCTATCGTTGCATTGACCCAAATCGAGCAGACGTGGAATACCGCCGATATTGCCGAAATCATGGCGATTGAAGCGGTATTTGTTACAGCCCAAGGTCAAAATCACGGTGTCTTGCGGAGCTTGCGTTGCAAAGTCGGTGTAGTAATTCCGGCCCGGTGCCGCGCCATCACAGCCACCAACCAAGAAGAAGTGGCGAATCGCGCCGCTTTTCACCGCGTCAATCACTTGACCAGCGACGCCGAGCACCGCATCGCGACCGAAGCCGATGGTGATAGTTTCGCCGCTGCCGTCTTCTTTAAAGCCCGGCAAGGCTTTGGCAGCTTGGACGAGCACCGCAAAGTCGTGATTTTCGAGGTGACGCACACCCGGCCAGCCCACTGGACCGGCGGTGAAGATGCGTTGGCGATAGCTCGGTGCCGGTTCGATGATGCAGTTTGAGGTCATCAAAATCGGGCCGGGGAATTGGGCGAAATCTTGTTGTTGGTCTTGCCATGCGCCGCCGTAGTTACCCGCAAGGTGCGGATAGGCTTTCAGTTTGGGGTAGCTGTGCGCGGGCAGCATTTCGCCGTGGGTGTAGACCAAAATGCCGGTATCGCGGGTTTGTTCGAGCAAGGCTTCGAGGTCGCCCAGATCGTGTCCGCTGATCAAAATACATTTGCCTGCACGCGGGGTCACATGGACTTGGGTCGGTTCGGGGGTGCCAAAGCGACCGGTATTGGCCGCGTCCAGCAATTCCATTACTTTGAGATTGAGCTGCCCCAAGGCCAGTGCTTCGCCGAGGAGCTGTTCAGCATCGGTCGGCTCGTCGGCAAGCAGATTCAGCACATGTGCCACACCGGCAAAAATCTCTTCGGATTGATAGCCCAAAACCCGCGCATGGTGGGCGTAAGCGGCGACGCCTTTCAGGCCGTACAGCAGAAGCGCGCGCAGACCAATGATGTCTTCGCCTACTGTGTCTTGACCAGCAGTAATCGACAATTCAGCCGCTTGCGCCACAAGGCCGTTCATGTCGCTGGCCGGTTGCCAAACCGCCGCACCGGAAAGCGCTTCGATGGTTTGGCCTTGTGCTTGCGCAGCGGTTTCGTAAGCGGTTTTGAGTTGTTCGCGCAGTTTGATCGCTTGCTGAATCAGACCGACAAAGCGAGTCGCGTTGAAATTGACATTGGTCAGCGTAGTAAACAGGCCGTACAGCAAAAAGTCATTACAGGGCGCAACCGACACCCCCAATGCCCGCGCCCGCACGGCATATTGCGCGATGCCTTTTAAGGCGTGGTTGAGCACGTCTTGGAGGTCGGAGGTGTTGGCATCTTTACCGCACACACCGCGTTGGCTGGAACAGCCGACACCGGCATCAGATCGAGAAGTTTGTTCACATTGATAGCAAAACATGGGGTGCCCTTCGCATTGGGGGATCAGCAAAAAAAACGTCGGTCAATAGTTGCACAAATTAAGCATCTTTAAAAGCGTAAAGATGCTTAATTTATGAATGTTTTGATCTAGGTGCGGCTTTCAGCAAAAAATTCCCGTAAAAGCACGCGGCAAAAGCGGGCAAAATCATCCCGCGCGCCCAAAAAACAAAACCCCCGAAAAATTCGGGGGTTAGTGTGTCGAACGGGCCTGTAAACAGCCCGCTCAATTCGGCTAAGAAGACTTAGGCTTTCACCACTTGCGCAATCGCGTTGGCAACGTAACCCAAGTTTTTACTGTTCAACGCAGCCAAGCAAATACGGCCAGTACCCACCGCGTAGATGCCGAATTCGTCTTTCAAGACATCAACTTGTGCAGCAGACAAACCGGTGTACGAGAACATACCGCGTTGTTGCACCACAAACGAGAAGTCTTGCGCGCAACCGGTTGCTTGAATCGCTTCAACCAAACCAGTACGCATCGCACGGATACGATCGCGCATACCGGCCAATTCGTCTTCCCACATTTGACGCAATTCGGTGCTGCCCAACACCGCGGCCACGACTGCGCCACCATGAATCGGCGGGTTAGAGTAGTTGGTGCGAATCACGCGCTTAAGCTGAGACATCACGCGGCCAGATTCTTCTTTAGACGCGGTGATGATCGACAATGCACCCACACGCTCGCCATACAAAGAGAAGCTCTTAGAGAACGAGCTAGACACAAAGAATTGCAAGCCCGATGCCGAGAACAAGCGCACGGCAATTGCATCTGCTTCGATACCGTCGGCAAAGCCTTGGTAGGCCATGTCGAGGAACGGTACCAAACCACGTTCGCGGCACACTTCAACTACTTCAGCCCATTGTGCATCGCTCATATCCGCGCCGGTCGGGTTGTGGCAGCACGCATGGAGAATGATGATCGAACCCGGAGTCAGGCCCAGCAAAAACGCTTTCATGGCGGTGAAATTCACGCCACGGGTTTCTGGGTCGTAGTACGGGTAGTTTTCAACGGTGAAGCCTGCAGACTCAAACAGCGCACGATGGTTTTCCCAGCTCGGGTCGCTGATATAGACCTTGGCATCGGCATTGAGGCGCTTCAGAAAGTCCGCACCAATTTTCAGCGCGCCAGTGCCACCCAATGCTTGAGCGGTCACGATACGACCGTCGGCAATCAGTTCGCTGTCACCACCCACCAGCAGGTTTTGCAACGCTTTACCATAGGCTGCAGGGCCTTCGATCGGCTGATAACCACGCGGCGGCATGGTTTCCAAGCGGGCTTTTTCTGCGGCGCGCACAGCAGCCAATAGCGGAATCTTGCCGTTATCGTCGTAGTAAACGCCCACGCCCAGATTGACTTTGGTGTCACGGGTATCGGCATTAAATGCTTCATTCAAGCCAAGGATAGGATCGCGAGGCGCCATTTCTACGGCGGCGAAGATCGAAGAGGTCATTAGGGACTCCATAATTGCCATTCAACGTAGCGACCGGATTGCATGACCAAACCGGCACGCCACAACAGGGATAAAAAGCAGAATCACGCAAGTAAAACTCACGGCGAACGCCGAAAACAGCGTCTACCGCGCACATCTTAGACAGGTCAAAACACGGCTACCCACCCAAACAGGACGCGAGTGTAACACGCCCAAAATGCTGCGGGCGTGACCAATTGTGAAGCGTACCGATCTCTTACCAATGAACTTCACAATCGCCCGTGACGGATAAATAACACGCCAATCGCCATGCTTGTGGCGTATCAGGAAATTCAAGGGATGACAGCGCTGATTTCGGCAAAAAACCATGTCGAACCAAGACATTACGCTCTTTGCTCGAGAGCAACATGGTCGACGGTTGGGCGGCATGAACCACCCGCACGGCACACGCCGCACACGTTCCACGCCCACACCGCCAGTACAACGGTAATTGCGCCCGCCGCACAATATCCAAAAAAGCCTCGCCCAACGCCGCCTCGATCACACGCGGCGTATCGACATCGGGCGGCACAAAGGTCAAGTACGGCATGGCGCAACATCACTCCTACAGCATGCGATCAAATGCCCAGTACGACAGCCGATCACCCACTTTAACCTGCTGACCCGCCGCCAAAGCGACCAAGCCATCCGCCCACGCCATCGACGACAACACGCCCGAGCCTTGATGAGGATAGGCCTCGAGCACTTTACGCCCGTCTCGCATCACACGCCGAACACGCAAAAACTCCACCCGCTTAGGATCGGGCTTCGACCATTCGAATGCCGCTTCGACCTCTGCCGCATGCGTCAGGCAAGATGGAAGTGGTAAGCCTTGGCGCTTGCGGATAAACGGAGCGACCAAGGTCAAAAATGTGACATAGCCCGAAACGGGATTGCCCGGTAAGCCGATAAAGTCAGCCTGCCCCAGCTTGCCAAAGGCAAAAGGTTTCCCCGGTTTCATCGCGATTTTCCAGAGATCCAACTGACCATCACGCGCCACTGCCGAGGTCACATAATCTTCTTCTCCGACCGACATGCCGCCGCACGTAATCACCACATCGCTATTGGCTGCGGCATCGGCGAGCGCGAGCCGTGTCGCCGCCAAACTATCCGGCACAATCCCCAAATCGCGAATTTCGCAGCCCATTTCTGCCAGCAAGCCGCGCAACCAATAGCGATTTGAATTGTAAATCCGCCCCGGCAAGAGGCTTTCGCCCGGCTCGGTGAGTTCGTCGCCGGTAAAGAAGACCGCCACACGTAAAGGTCGAATCACCGGTACTTCGGCGATGCCCACCGAAGCCGCCAAACCGATATGCGCGGGAGATAACTGCGTCCCCGCCGGAATCACCACCGAACCCGCAGCAATGTCTTCACCGCGTTGACGAATGTTTTGGCCTTGTGTGACGGGCTTCAGAAAGGTCACGTTATAACCATCGGCCTCGGTCTGCTCTTGCATGACCACTGCATCAGCACCGTGCGGAATCGGCGCACCGGTAAAGACGCGCGCCACACTGCCCAACAGTAGCGGCGTGGGCGACATCCCTGCCGGAACCCGTTGCGACACCGGCAAACGTGCCCCCACTTCAATATCAGCGGCACGAACGGCATAGCCATCCATCGCGCTATTGTCGTAAGGCGGGACATTGATCGGCGCGGTTAAGTCAGCCGCCAGCAATCGGGAACGGGCATTTTTCAACGGAGACGCTTGAAAATCTGTCAGTGGTTCGGCGCGCTCCAACAAATGCTGTCGGGCATCCTCAAAAGCCATCAGTGCAGGGGTCGTCATAAACGTTCTCGCAGAAAAGAATAAAGGGGTGCAATGGCATCGCGCGTAAACACCGGCAGCGACACCGAAGCAATAGGGGTATCCGTCACAAGGGCGATGACGTGGGGGTCATTGGGATAGAGTTGAGGCCGCTCGGGTGCCAAGATTTCGAGCTTGGGAATAGGCTCAAATTTAAAACCTTCCGCTAGCACCCAGTCACAGGGTGCTAAACGGGCAATATGATCGGACAACGTCGCTTGATTGGCTTCGGGCAAGGTTTCGACCTGCCAGCGGTGATGGGCGCTGGCTAAAATCACCTGCGATGCGCCCGCCTGCCGATGCCGCCAACTGTCGCGACCGGCGGTGTCCCATTCAATATCGTGATGGCTGTGCTTAATGACGGCAACACGCTGGCCGTCGGCGATAAAATGGGGAATCAGGCGTTCGATCAGGGTGGTTTTTCCCGCGCCCGAATACCCCGCAAAACCAATCACTTTCATACACGACTTTCTGAAATGGACACATCAAAGCGGCCGCTTTGATATAAATCAAATCACAATGACACCCTGCCGATTGTGTCCGAACGTCATACTCATCGCAAGCGCTACCGGCTAAATCGCCCTATTTTGTCTCGCCATCGGGAAGCGACAAACCGAGTTCGCTCAAAACCTCGCGTGCCACTCGAAACGCTTCAACAGCCGCAGGCGCACCCGCGTACACCGCAACATGCAGCAAACTTTCACGCAGCTCGATCAGACTCGCGCCGTTATTAAGCGCCCCCCGAATATGCCCGCGCAACTCTTGACTGCGACCCATCGCAGCCAGCATGACGCAGGTTAGCAAACTGCGGGTTTTGAGCGAAATACCCTCTCGCTGCCACGTACTACCCCATGCATGTTCGTTGATCCAATCTTGCAATGGCTGCGAAAAAGCATCGGCGCTGCTTAAAGCGCGATCAACAAATGCATCGCCCATGACTTGACGGCGCATGGCTTGACCTTGGTCTTGATCGTGTTGGCTCATGAGGGTTCTCGGTGGGAAAAAGAGGATAGTAGCAGAGGGCGATACTCCGAAAAAAACCCCGCACCATTCGTACGGGGTTTTTCTTCAGGACCACCAAACAATCTAAGAAGCGCGCACTGGCACAATCAAAATTTCCACGCGACGATTCAAGCGTTTGCCCTCTTCGGTGCTATTGCTTGCGCGCGGTTGTTTAGAACCCGCACCCGCAAAGCTCAGGCGCTCTTTTGCCACGTTTTTCATGCTCAGGTAATCATTGACCGCCCGCGCCCGTTTTTCAGACAACGGTTGGTTAATGCGATCGCTGCCGCTGTTGTCGGTGTGACCAGTGATACTCATCGTGGTTTTGCCGTACTGATTCACCACGTCGGCGATTTTATTCAGTGTTGGGAAAAAGCCGCTTTTAATCGCCGCCGAGCCAGAATCAAACGCGGTGCTATCCGTCATTGTCACCAAAATCGACTCATCGGCGCGCTTCTCGACCACAATGCTCCCAGAACTGATTTCGGGCGCGAGGGTTTTCAGGAAGTCTTGCTCCTGCTGCTTCATATAATTACCAATCGCCGCGCCGGCCAAACCACCGCCAATCGCCCCGATCAATGCGCCGCTCCCACGGTCATTGTGGCTAATCAACGCGCCCGCTGCCGCACCGGTCAATGCGCCAATCAAGCTGCCTTTTTGGGTCGTGCTCATGCTGCCATTTCCAAACGGATCAGTCGCACACGCACTCAACAACATTGCGCATGAAACCGCGGCAATCATCGTTTTCTTCATATCCATCTCCTTAAGTTAAAGCTATCGCATCAAGCAAACAAACGCGCCAAGGCGGCACCGGGGTCGGCTTCACGCATAAAAGCCTCGCCGACTAAAAAGGCATGAACATCTTGCGCCCGCAATCGAGCGACTTCGTCCGTGCTCGAAATACCACTTTCCGTCACCGGAATGCGTCCAGAATCAAAGTAACGCAATAAACGCAGCGTCGTCTCGACATTCACTTCAAACGTCCGCAAATTGCGATTATTGACGCCAATCAACGGCGTTTTCAGCGCCAGCGCGCGCTCTAGCTCGGCCTCGTCATGAACTTCAACCAAGACCGCCATGCCCAATTCGTGGGCAAGGGCTTCAAAATCACGCAGCTGCGCATCGTCCAGCGCCGCCACAATCAGCAAAATACAATCCGCCCCCAAAGCCCGCGCTTCGATGATTTGATACGGATCGACCATAAAATCTTTACGCAAGACCGGTAAATCGCACGCAGCACGCGCGGCCTGCAGGTAAGCGTTATCGCCTTGAAAATACTGGCGATCAGTCAACACCGACAAACACGCCGCGCCATGCTGGGCGTAGCTTTGGGCAATTTCGGCGGGTTGAAAATCGGCTCGAATCACGCCTTTTGATGGGCTGGCTTTTTTAATTTCGGCAATCACACCGGCCGCGCCCTGCGAAATTTTTTGGCGTAATGCACCGACAAAGTCGCGCACATCGGTGCGCTGCTCGGCGTCGGCGCGCACACTGCTCAAAGAACGATGACGAAGCGCAGCAGCGACTTCTTCGCGTTTGGTCAGCAAGATCTTTTCAAGAATGTCAGACATAGTCATCTCAAAGCGCAAGGCGCTGCAAAAGGTGAAAAATCAAATAGGCGTGGGTTGAGGTGCGGCCGATTTCGGGCGGAAGGCCTTCACCACCGTGTCAACGGTTTGCAAATACGGGCCTTCAAGCAAATCTAAGCAATATGGCACGGCGGCAAAAATACCGGACACGATCACCTGACCGTCGGCGTCTTTTAAGCCTTCGAGCGTTTCACGAATCGCCTTCGGTTGACCGGGCAAATTCAAAATCAAGCACGATCCACGGATCACGCCAACTTGCCGCGACAAAATCGCCGTCGGTACAAAACGTAGACTAATCTGCCGCATTTGCTCGCCAAAACCGGGCATTTCCCGATCGGCGACCGCCAAAGTCGCCTCGGGCGTCACATCGCGGCGAGCAGGGCCGGTACCGCCCGTCGTCAGCACCAAGTCGCAGCCTTCATCGTCAACCAGTTGCTTGAGCGTCGATTCAATCAGCGCCTGTTCATCAGCAATCAGTCGCTCGCACAACACAAATTCTGAGCACAACGCACTCGCCAGCCATTCGCGCAACGCAGGCAAGCCCTTATCTTCGTAAACACCGGCACTGGCACGATCACTAATCGACACCAAACCAATCCGCGCCACCCTAGTCATCTTGCGCCTCCTGCTGCAGGCGGGCTTGCGGAGTGCCGGGCATCGGCGGCTCAGGCAGGTAATTTTTCAGATGTTGGAACAACAGGCGGAACGCTTTAGGCGGTTTTTGCTCGGCTTGTTCGCGGCGCGAATTGCGAATGAGGGTACGCAGTTCTTGCACATCACAATCAGGATGCTCGGCGATAAATTCGGCCAAGGCTTGATCGTTTTCGAGCAATTTGCCACGCAAACGCTCTAAGCGATGCAGCCAACCGTTATGCGCTTCGTTTTCGCCTTTGAGCGCGGCTAAAAAGGCACGAATCGGCTCGGGATCGACTTGGCGCATCAGTTTGCCAATGTATTGGCGTTGGCGTTTGGACGCGCCATGCGCGGTGATTTTTTGCGCGTCGCGCACTGCTTGGCGTAAATCTTCGGGCAAATCAAGGCGTTTCAGGGTGTCGTTCGATAGCTCAATCAGCTCGGCCCCCAGCGCCTGCAAGGCTTCTACATCACGTTTTTTTTGGGATTTGCTGACCCACTGATCGTCGTCAGTGGTCGTTTCATTAATATGGCTAGTCATGGCGTGTGTCGTGCTAAAAAAAGTACGCCATGATAACAGGTGGCAGGCCAGTCATGCGCTCACGCACGCGAGGCGGTAGAATCCCCGTTATCGTACCGTGTTCATGGCTGCCGTTAAGCCGCCCATCGTTTTCCAGAGAGAGATTCCCTTGACTACAGACAACCGTGATTCTGACCACCGTTTTAGCTACACCGCCGAAGCACTCAGCCAACTGGCGACACAGGTTTTAGAACAGGCCAAACAGGCCGGTGCCAGCGCTTCAGAAGTCGAAGTCTCCGAGGGCTACGGTCAAAATGTCAGCGTTCGCCTCGGCGAAGTCGAAACCATCGAATATACCCGCGATAAAGGGGTCGGCATTACTGTCTATCTTGGACAGCAAAAAGGCCATTCCAGCACCTCCGATTTCAGTCCCCAAGCGATTAGCGATGCGGTGCAAGCCGCCGTCAATATCGCGCGCTTTACCGCGAGTGATCCCGATTCTGGATTAGCCGATGCCCACCGGCTTGCCCGCGCGCCTTTCCAAGAATTAGCGCTCTACCACCCGTGGGCCTTGCCGGTCGAAACCGCGATCGAAATGGCGACTGCAATGGAAGCCGCCGGACAAGCGGTCGATCCACGCATTACCAATTCGGAAGGCGCTACAGTCAGCACCGACGCCAATCAATTCGTTTACGCCAATAGCCACGGATTTAATGCCGGTTTAATGACCAGCCGCCATAGTCTGTCGGCTTCGCTGCTCGCACAAGAAAACGACATGATGCAGCGCGATTACTGGTACGGCATCGCCCGCGATCCGGCTGATTTGCCCAATGTCGCGGACATTGGCCGCATCGCAGGGGAACGCACCGTGCGCCGCTTGGGGGCGCGCCGCTTGAGCACCCGCCAAGCGCCGGTGTTGTTTGACCCTTCACTGGCAGCCGGTTTGATTGGTCATTTTGTCGGGGCGGTCAGTGGCGGCAGTTTGTATCGCAAATCGTCGTTTTTGCTGGATAGTCTGGGTCAGCCGGTGTTCTCGGACAAAATCATCATCGACGAAGATCCGTTCATTTTGAAAGGCTTGGCGTCCGGCTGTTTTGATAGCGAAGGCGTCGCCACCCAGCAACGGCGAATTATTGACCGTGGCGTTTTGCAGGGCTACTTTTTGTCGAGTTATTCGGCGCGTAAGCTCGGCATGGAAACCACCGGCAATGCGGGCGGCAATCATAATTTGATCGTTCATGATACCGGCCACAGCTTTGCCGATTTGCTGGCAGAAATGAAGACAGGCTTTTTGGTGACAGAATTGCTCGGGCATGGTGTCAATCCCGTGACCGGCGATTATTCACGCGGTGCGGCGGGTTTCTGGGTCGAAAACGGCGAAATTGCCTATCCAGTTGAAGAAATCACCATTGCCGGTAATTTGCGCGAGATGTTCCAAAACATCACCGCAGTCGGCAACGATGTCTTAGTGCGTGGCGGCAAACGAGTCGGCTCTATTTTGGTGTCGAACATGACCATTGCAGGTGATTAAGCCGCCTTAAATCGAGCGAATATGAGGCCGGTGCTTGCCGGCCTTCTTTATTTTTTGAAAGACATCACATGACACTATGTACCGCCTCTCGGCAGCACGTTTTTTTTGGAATCGCGCTGATTGCGCTGATGGGAATGGGATTTGCACTGTATGCGCAGTACCAACTCAATCTTGAACCGTGCCCGCTGTGTATTTTTCAACGGGTCGCCTTAATTGCAACGGGCGGATTGGCTTTGCTGTGCGCCCTCAGCGCGCGCTTACCTTATGTAGCGAAAAGCTTCGGCGGACTCACAGTGCTGGCGAGCACTGTGGGCGCTGGCATTGCGGGCTGGCATGTGCGCTTACAGCATTTGCCCGCCGAGCAAGTCCCGGCCTGTGGGCCAGGTTTGGATTACATGATTGAAACCATGCCGTTCTCGAAGATGCTCGGCAAAGTGTTTCATGGCAGTGGAGAATGCGCGGCGATTGATTGGACTTTGCTGGGTTTTTCGATGCCGGTATGGACGCTGACTTTGTTTATGGGCGTCACGGTATTGGCCGTGATCGGGCTTCGCAAAACGCGCTAAATACGCCACTTGCATCAACCGTTAAAAGCGCGCACGCTCACAGGCATGGCCGCTGATTCGGCGGGGTCGTTTAATACACAAGGAGTCTGTATGTCAAAACTGACACACCATTTGCGTCATACGTTCGTCATGGCCAGCCTCAGCACGATGCTCATCGCGCCTACGCTGACCCATGCAGCCAACAACGATGATAATGGTCGGCCACCAGAATCACGCTACGATCAAAGCGGGGCGCGCGATAACAACGCCAATCGCCCTCCTCCGCGCGATAACGACACCAACCGCCCCCCCCCGCGTGATAACGACACCAACCGCCCTCCTCCACGTGATGGCCGTCGCCCGATGATGGATCCCAAAGACATGAAGCCGTATTCCGAAGCCGAAATCCGCGCTTTGGCACAGGCGCACGCGCTGCGCATGGCGGGGCCGGGGGCGCGCGCCGAGGTTAAAGCAGGACCGCAGCCGCAGTCGTGGCTCGTTACGATCATCGATCCAAAAGGCAATCGCCTACGCGAAGAACCGCTCAACGCCTATGGTATGCCGCTCAATGGCCGCCATGAGCGTGGCGAAGATCGTGATGGTGGCCGCCGCCCACCGCCGCGCGGCGATGACAATCCGCCCCCACGTCAGCGCCCATAAAATAAAAACAGCCCGTGAATGACTCAACGGGCTGTTTTTTTAACACCAAAGCTCAAGGTTCCGACAAATAGCCTTTAGGATCAATCGATTGACCGCGATAGCGTAGCTCAAAATGCAGCTTCACCCGATCCGTGCCGGTTTGCCCCATGGTCGCGACTTTTTGGCCTTGCGACACGCGAGCGCCCTCTTTGACCAATAAAGTTTGATTGTGCGCATACGCCGACAAAAATTCGTTGTCGTGCTTAATCACTAATAAATTACCGTAATTCCGAATCCCTTGACCGGCGTAGACAACCTTGCCTGCAGCAATCGCCACCACGGGATCTCCCGCGCTGCCCGAAATATCAATCCCTTTGCTGCTCGTACCATTAAAACCGCGAATGATGGTTTTATTGCCGGTCGCAGGCCAAAACATGCTAACCGTGCTAGGCGACGGCGCATTCGCTGTGCTGGTACGCGTACTGGGCTTAGTGCGCGTCGTGGTGCGCGGCTCGGAAGTCGATGCGCTCCCCGTCGGCGGCAACACCCGCAACACTTGACCGACATTAATCGTCGACGCATCGGCCAAACTATTCCAGCGCACTAAATTACTCACGCTTTGGCCGTTATTATTCGCGATTCGATACAAGGTATCGCCGGGCTGCACGCGATAATATCCCGCCCCAACCGGCTCGTTTAATGAAGAGGTTGCACAGGCACTCAGCAGGCCCGCACCCAACAAAGAGACGCCAACCGCACGCCCAACGCGTCGCCCGAGACCACTCAGGTTCGCACAAAAAAGAGAGAAATATCGCATGCGCTTATTCTAACACCGAGCCATTTAATCTTGCGGGATAGACGGATAAGGAATGCCTAATGCCGCCCAACCTTCAACGCCCAGCTTGGTCACGGTTTCGATATTGCGCTCAAAAATCGCTTCTGGATTGGGGAACTGCTCGACGGCACGGGCAATGCTAGCTTCACGAATCAAATGCAGTGTCGGATACGGTGCGCGGTTGGTGTAATTGCTGATGTCATCTGGCGCCGTATCAGCAAACTGAAATTGCGGATGAAAACTAGCAATTTGAAATTCACCGTCTAAACCCAGCTCTTCGGGTACACCCTCTGCAATCTCCAAAAAGTCATTGAAGATTAAAAAATCGGGAAAAAGCGTGGGATGAATCAGCAAGGTCGTGTCAATCTGAGCGGGATCGGTCTCTGACAACAACTGCAACTCCCGATCCAACTCTTCTAAAAACGCATCAATATGGCGCGCCTCACTCACCACATAGCGCACTTGCTCTTTGACATAAACCGACTTGGCAAACGGACATAAATTTAGACCAATCACCGCTTTTTCGAGCCATACGCGGGTTGCGGCAATGATTTCTTGGGTCATGCAAATACACCTTCTCAAACGCCACCGGACACCGTCGAGCCGGTGGCGCACACAAATTAACGACTAATCGGCTTGTAACGAATCCGCTTCGGTTTCGCGCCTTCTTCACCTAAGCGCTTGCGCTTGTCGGCTTCGTATTCTTGATAGTTGCCGTCGAAGAAGGTCCATTGCGAATCGCCTTCGCAAGCCAGAATATGCGTGGCGATCCGATCCAAGAACCAACGGTCATGGCTAATCACCATCACGCTACCGGCAAACTCCAGCAACGCATCTTCCAAAGCACGCAGGGTTTCAACGTCCAAATCGTTCGACGGTTCATCCAGCATCAGCACATTGCCGCCTTTGAGCAGGGTTTTGGCCAAATGCAGACGACCGCGCTCACCGCCAGACAAATTACCGACCAGCTTTTGCTGATCCGCGCCTTTGAAGTTGAAGCGCCCCAAGTACGCCCGCGACGACATTTCAAAGCGACCGACGTTAATCAAATCTAGCCCGCCGGACACATCGTCAAATACGGTTTTTTCTGCGCTCAAACTATCGCGGCTTTGATCCACATAAGCGGCTTGAACGGTTTGACCAATCGTCACCATGCCGCTATCCGGCTGCTCTTGGCCGGCAATCATGCGGAACAAGGTCGATTTACCCGCGCCGTTGGGGCCGATAATCCCGACAATCGCGCCGGCGGGGATCTTGAAGCTCAGATTATCAATCAGCAGACGGTCGCCAAAAGCTTTGCTGACGCCGTTAAATTCGATGACCTCATTGCCCAAACGCTCCGCGACCGGAATGAAAATTTCCTGTGTTTCGTTGCGTTTTTGGTACTCATGGCTGGACAACTCTTCGAACTTCGCCAAACGCGCTTTCGATTTAGCTTGGCGGCCTTTTGGATTCTGCCGCACCCACTCCAACTCTTGCTTCATGGCCTTGATGCGCGCGCCTTCCTGCTTCGACTCTTTTTCTAAGCGCGCTTCTTTTTGTTCCAACCAGCTCGAATAGTTGCCCTTCCAAGGAATGCCATGACCGCGGTCAAGCTCCAAAATCCACTCGGCGGCGTTATCCAAGAAGTAACGATCATGGGTCACAGCGACCACGGTGCCGGGGAAGCGCACCAAGAACTGCTCCAGCCACTCGACCGACTCAGCATCCAAATGGTTGGTTGGTTCATCGAGCAACAGCATGTCGGGCTTGGACAGCAGCAGTTTGCACAAAGCCACGCGGCGCTTTTCACCGCCGGATAAATGCTGAATCGTCGCATCCCAAGGTGGCAGGCGCAGCGCATCGGCGGCGATTTCGAGCTGCAAGGCGATATTGTCACCGGCGCTGGCGGCAATAATCGCTTCGAGTCGGGCTTGTTCTTCGGCTAATTTATCGAAGTCGGCATCAGGATCGGCATACGCGGCATAGACTTCTTCCAGCTGCTTTTGCGCGTTGACCGCATCGCCCATGCCGCTTTCGACTTCTTCGCGGACAGTTTTGGTCGGATCGAGTTGCGGCTCTTGCGGCAGATAACCTACTTTGACGCCCGGCAAATGCTGAACTTCGCCATCATATTCTTTGTCGACACCGGCCATAATCCGCAGCACGGTTGATTTACCCGAGCCGTTCAAACCCAATAGACCGATTTTGGCACCGGGGAAGAAAGACAAAGAAATATCTTTAATAATCTGACGCTTAGGCGGGACAATTTTGCTCACGCGGAGCATCGACATGACATACTGAGCCATAAGAAATGTACTTTCTGTTTAACACAAGATGGCGAGAGTGTACCAAAGCGCTGAGGGTTCGGCCTATTCCACGCACGAAAACAAGAAAGCCAAAACCTCATCACAAGGCTTTGGCTTCATTGAAAGGAATGATGCAAACTAGAACAGCGGTTTTTGTGCGGTGATGATCCCGTCTTCATCGACGTACACATACTCGCCCGGGCGGAAAGTCACCCCAGCAAACGTGACGGGCAACTGATGGTCGCCAACACCTTTCTTGACTGATTTCAGCGGATGGGTGTCGATTGCACGCACGCCTAAATCCAGCGCATTGATGGCAACCGAATCGCGCATACAACCGTAGATAATGACGCCTTGCCAGCCATTTTTCACCGCCAGCTCGCCGAGTTGATCGCCCAATAAAGCACAGCGCAATGAGCCGCCACCATCGACGACCAAGACTTTGCCTTCGCCGTTTTCACCTAAGACATCGCGCACCAGCGAATTGTCTTCAAAAACTTTGATGGTTTGAATTTCGCCAAAAAATTTCGATTTGCCGCCATAGCTTTTAAACATGGGCGTCGCGACTTGGAGATCATCGCTAAATTCATCGCACAAATCAGTCGTTAAAAAATCCATGCTATTTCCTTTGTCAGTCCACACAATCGCGCATGCGCCCTGTGTTGTTATTGTGGGTTTGAATGAAAGCGGCCAAGGCAGCGCACGCCTTGGCACAAGCAAAATTCTAGCCGGTTTTACTCTTTCAAGCGCAGGGGGATAAACAAAGTATTGTCAGCACGTCGCACTAAAAGCGCGGCAGTTTGACCACTGGCACTCAGCGCTTTTTGCAGACTATCAAAATCCGGTGTTTCTGTTTGATTCACCGCGACGATAATATCGCCCGCCATCAAGCCCGATTTAGCCGCCAAGCCCGTCACAGACTCGACCAACAACCCACCCGCCAAACCGCTTTCACGACGCTGCTCACGGCTCAATGCCGAGAGATTAAGCCCCAATTTCGGCAGGCTCATCGCACTGTCTTTCGGCTCAACGGCCTTTTTAACAGGCGGCGCATCACTCTTCATTTCGGCCAAAACCACACTTGCGGAGACTTCTTTGCCCTTCCGCCACAAGCCGAGGGTCACTTGTGTGCCGGGTAAACGTGCGCCAATCAGCATCGGCAAATCACGCGAGCTATCGACCGCTTTTCCATCGACCGAAATAATGATGTCGCCGACTTGTAGCCCAGATTTTGCTGCGGGGCTTTCCGGCTCAATGTTCACAATCAACGCACCCTTGGCCGAATCGCGACCAAACGATTGCGCCAATTCCTTGCTCAGTTCCTGAATGTGAACGCCCAATTGACCCCGACTGACTTTGCCGGTTTTCTTCAATTGTTCAGCGACATTCATCGCCACATCAATCGGAATCGAGAACGAGATCCCCATAAATCCGCCCGAGCGGCTATAAATCTGCGAGTTGATCCCGACCACTTCGCCTTTGAGGTTGAACAACGGCCCGCCGGAATTACCGGGGTTAATCGCAACGTCGGTTTGAATAAACTGCACGAAGGTATCATCCGGCAGGCTCCGGCCTTTGGCTGACACAATCCCCGCAGTCACGGTGTTATCAAAGCCAAATGGTGCGCCAATCGCCGCCACCCACTCCCCGACTTTTAAGGTCGCAGCATTGCCGATTTTGACGGTCGGCAACTTATCGCCTTCATCAACCTTGAGCAAAGCGACATCGGTGCGCTTATCAAGACCAATTAAACGCGCTTTCATTTCCCGTTTATCCGCCAACTTCACTTGGAGTTGGGTAGATCCGGCGACCACATGCGCATTGGTCAGCACGTAGCCATCGGGTGACACAATAAAACCAGAGCCATACGAGACAGCCTCGCGGTCTTGAGGCTCCTGCTGTGCGCCGTTAGGCGGCATAAAGCGCTTAAAGAACTCAAATAGCGGGTCATTTTCTGGAATCGGGAACGGAAACGGACTGGCTGCCGCATTATCTTCTGGCTCACCGTCGCGCTGCGCCGAGATATTGACCACCGCAGGCCCTTCACGTTCGACCAGCTGTGAAAAGTCAGCCACTAACATACCAATTTGACTGCCTTGCGCGGGGACTGCGATTGGCGCAGGCGTCGGCGTAGAGTGCGTGAGTTCTTGCACTTTGTCACAACCACTCAGCAACACCATGACGCTGGCGGCTAGGGCAATCGGAGAGAAAGTAGAAACAATAGATCGTTGCATGGGGGGTTCCGTCATTCTGCGCACCTTCAAGAGAAGCGCTACTGAAATTGAATGCGTGATAGATGGGCGCAATTAAAACCATATTCAAGCGCGGCATCTTTTCGCATCATGCAAAGGCTTTGGCAGGGTAATCGCACAAATCGGCAATCAGGCACCCGCCACACTCAGGCTTGCGTGCCTTACAAATATAGCGGCCGTGCAAAATCAGCCAATGATGAATATGTAACTTAAATTCTGCGGGAACACATTTTTCAAGCGCGTTTTCAACATCACGCACGGTTTTCCCTGGCGCAATCCCTGTCCGATTCGAGACCCGAAATAGATGTGTATCGACCGCAATTGTCGGCCACCCAAAAGCGATATTGAGCACCACATTGGCCGTTTTACGCCCCACACCTGGCAAGGCCTCAAGTGCCTCGCGCTGGGCAGGGACTTCACCACCGTGCCGCTCTAGCAATAACCGACAGGTTTCAATGATGTGACGCGCTTTGCCGCGATACAGGCCGATAGTCCGAATGTATTCGGTCAGACCGGCTTCGCCGAGCGCCAAAATCGCCTCGGGCGTATTCGCGACGGGAAACAAACGCGCCGTCGCCTTGTTCACGCCCACATCGGTCGCCTGCGCCGACAAAATCACCGCCACCAACAATTCAAATGGCGAGCTATAGGCCAATTCGGGCTTAGGCTCAGGATTTGCCGCCCGAAAGCGTTCAAAAATTTGCCGACGCTTGTGCGTATTCATCGGCACACTCAAGCCGCACTCGGAGAAGCATCAGACGCGGCCTGTTGGCCACGTAACAACGCCTGACGTTGCGCACGCGCATCAAGGTAATTCTTGGCTGCGATCAACATCGCCAAGCCAAAAAAGGCACCCGGCGGCAACAACGCCAGCAAAAATTGGTAATGCGCCTCCTCAGGAATCAGATGCAAGGTCAAACCGGCAGCGCCTTCACCAAAGATCAAATTCAACCCCGAAAAGAGCGTGCCACGGCCAAAAAGCTCACGAATCCCGCCCAACACCGCCAATACGGCCGTTAAACCTAAGCCCATCATCAAGCCGTCAAAAGCCGACTCCCGAACCGGATTTTTAGAAGCAAACGCTTCGGCGCGCGCCAGCACAATGCAGTTGGTCACAATTAGCGGGATAAAAATCCCGAGCACGGTATACAGCTGATGCACCCATGCATTCATCGCCAAATCGACCACCGTGACCAATGCGGCGATGATCAGCACAAACACCGGATTGCGGATTTCATTCGGGACAAAGTGCCGCACCGAAGCCACCGCAGCACTCGCCATCGTCATCACCAAACACGTCGCCAGCCCCAAGCTCACCGCATTCACGACCGTGCTACTCACGGCCAAAATCGGGCATAAACCCAATAACTGCGCCAAACCGGCGTTTTGTTTCCAGAGCGCATTCCGCGCAATATCTGACCACACACTCATAAAAAACTCTCCTTACTATTCAGGGC
>CAZWRK010000074.1:0-19604 GCA_964635875.1 uncultured Aquaspirillum sp. | reverse complement strand
CGACTGCGCCTCCCTGACCTCGCTGCCAGATGGTCTGAGCGTCGTCGGCAACCTCGACCTCAGCGACTGCACCGACTTGACCTCGCTCCCAGAGGGGCTTAGCGTTGGCGGATGGCTCGACCTCAGCGGCTGCACGGGGCTACTGTACGCTGTTCACGACTGCGGCAACGAACATCGTACAGTAGCCGCCTACCGACACCCACAAAAAGGGGTGGTAGTGTCTTTAGGATGTTTTATTGGCACTCAAGAAGAGTGCAAAGAAGCGATATTGAAAAAATATAATAATATAAAAGAATCCGCCAATTACATAAAAAATGTTGATAAGGCATTTTTTATGTACGCATCACGGTAGCCGCTCAACCGATACGCTCAACCGATACGCTCAACCGATACGCGCCGGGCGCATACTTTTCAAAAAGGCGGGCTACCCTTAGCACGGGCAGCCCGCCTTTTTTTATTATCCTGTTCGTCTTGTCAAAGTATTGCCGCTCTGTGCGGCTAAGGCCGTCCCATTTGCCCGAGCGGTGAAGCTCAAAAACAAAGCCCGCCCAAGCTTCTTGCAGTGTCATTTTCATGCGGCAAAAATACCGTTGTTCGCAGTAGGAAAAAAAATACCTACAAAAGTTTTGGCGAACGAAAAATGTGCTGCACTTTTGCCCCATGAACGCGAACGAACATATCAGCGCGAACGGCGCGAACGGCGCGAACGAAACGGGCGGGCAATTGCGCGAACGGCTCGGCATTCAGCCGCGAACGTTCCAGAAAAATTGGCTGGCCGAGTTCGGCACGTCGTTCGATTCGCGCCGAACGGTAACGCTGGATGAGGCGCGGCGAATGGAGTCGCGGTTTGCCGAAAAAGGAAAGCGAAGCCGACAGCCCTACCCAAAACAAATCCAAAAGCCCGAAAAGGCAAAGGAAGAACCTAAGCCAAAGCAGGCGGCGGCTGTACACTTGCCAACTGTGGACGGCTTTCAATTGCGCGTTTTTTCGGCTTGGGCACTGTTCCTGCTCCCTACGGCTGCGAGCTTTTTGAACACTGTGTCAGTGTCCGGGGCTTTCAGCCAAGACAAAACGACCGCGCTGCTCATAACAGTGACTGTGTCGGCGGCTGGCATATTCTGGATACTATCAAAGCCCTCCCTTTCTTGGGGCGATGTCATTGGGGTTATTGCTTTTCAGGGCATAGAGACTTTCTCAAACTTTGCCCAAACCAACAAAAGCCTCATGGGCACGATGAGCTACGGCATAAGCACGGTAACGGGCGAGCCGTCGGAACTGCTCAACATGGTGGCAGTGGTGACGAACAGCGACCACAGGGCAACGTCGGTGGCTCTCGCAGGGGCTTTTTCCCTGTTCCTGCTCGCAGCCCAAGTCAAAGGGATACTTTTAATCAAAGAAATAAAAGGCAAATGAGGTTCAACACAGCAAAGCCGAACATGCAGCAATCGCAGGAGCAGTCCGCATCCAAAGCCTTGTTGAGCGCAAAGGGCGTTTGGAAAGGTTCGAGCGTTGAGTGGCACACGGGCGAAGCTCAGGCAGCCGCTGCGCCCGAAATAGACCAAAGGGAGATGGCCATGCTGCGCCGCTGGCACGGCTCGCCGAACGTGAACTTTAGCCGCGCTGCCAAAGTGAAGGCCATGCTCGCCAATGGGATGACGGGCGGGCAGATAGCGCAAAGGCTGAAAGGGCAGCCGGGGTGCGGCATGAGGCAGGTGAAGAAGGATATGGCCGCCCTACTGGCAGCAAAAAAATAGTCAAGAACAGGGTGCAATGCACTCACTGCACTCACAAATAATTGATAATCAAAATGATGAAAAAAACAGCCAACCGCCAAGGTGCAACCGACAGATACCAATTGCACCAAGCCCCGATGTTCGTCGAGTACGAGCACGGGGGGATGACGTACCGCTCGCACCTTGACGGGCGCACCTTTGCCATAATCGGCGGCTTTCCCGTCCCTTGCCCTTGCCCGTGCCCAGAAAAGGTAATGTGGGCCAACCTCGTGACTTGGGGCGTTGGCAATGCCCGCGGCATATTCAACACAGCCCTTGCAGCCGTTGCCCTTGTCGCCGTTTATGCCGCCCTTATCGCCGTTGACAACGAGGGGGCATACATGGCAGCCGACGCGATTGCGGCCATATCGGCGTTTTTGAACGTCACGCTTGTGCTGCTCGCCTGCCTTACGGCCACAGCCTTTGCGCTCTCGCAGTTTAAGCGCGGCCTGCGCATCGAAGTGCCGATCGTTTCCGGCCTGCTCGAAGCCCCCGGCACTGACGGCATTGAAGTTCTTCCTGACGTTGCCGTTTTTTCCGCGTCGGAAAAAGAGACCCCGGAAGAGTATGCAGCCCGCCTTGACGCAGCCCTGAAAAGCGCAAACGGCGCATGGGTGGTGGTCATGCCGTACCGCTCCGAGTACGGTGTGATTCAGACGGGCGGGGGCGAAGATGAGGCCGAGGGGTATGTGTTCCTGCGCTCGCTCCCAATCCACGACGGCGGCGACGTTTTGACCTACGAACAGGCGGCCAAGGCAGAGGCTGTGTTCGCCCGCGAAAAGTGGGCGGATTACGTCGGCTATTGCCGCGAATTTTCAGCAAGGTTCAAAGGCTGGGCGAAGCTGGAAAAAATACGCGAAGGCGCAAACCCGATAAAGGTTATCGTTCGCGCTGCTGCCATGTTCGCGCTGCTGCTGTTCGCCAATACCGCGTTCGCGCAAAAAACGGCGGCGGTCATGGAGTACCTCGGAAAGATGAGGTACGAGACAAAGCCCGTTGGCGAAGTGTCCTATGTGTTCGAGCGCAGGGTTTACACTCGCAACGGAAGCGGTTCGCAGGACTACGGCCAACTGCTAGCATCTGCACCGCGCTTCAACGACGCTAAGGACGATGGGCGGCTGATAGGCATAAGCCTTAATGATGAAACCGTGCTGCCAGTGAACGCGCCCGCGCCAAAAGAAAGGCAGGTGGTTGACGGCAGCGAAGGCGGGCGGGGGTTTGAGAAAGTGCCCACCATGCCTTCGGTTCAAAGCGCGAAGGGGATGTTCGACGCGCTGCCTGACAGCGGGCAGCTGGCAGAGATGAAGCGGGCGCACTTGAGGGAGCGGGCGAGCAACTGGGCGAAGTTGGAGCCTGTTATTGACTATTGGATGTGGCGTTTCTGGAACTTGATGACGGTTATTTGCGGGCTTTGCGGGGTGCTTTACATACTTGCCCGCGTGTCGGCCACTGATGCCATAGTTGATATTAGGGGATACCCGCTTATCGGCAACGTGATCACCTCGATGCACATAGCTACCAAGTCCGCCATGTTTCTAATCCTTTGCATTCCGACGGCCATTATCTTGCTCGTTGACGTGATACGGTACTACTACACGCAGGACTTCAATTTCTTTTGGCTTATCAAGTATGCCATAATCTGCTATCTGTGGTACTTGGCGTTTGAAAAAATCCTGCCAGACAGCCCGGGCGATTCGGGCAAGATGGGCGGCGGAATGGGCAACTACCCGCGCATAGGGGGCGGGGGAAGGGGGTTGAACGGATGACGCTGCACGAACATTCCACAAAGAAAGAATTTGCGGACTACGCTCAGGCGGCATTTTCGATGGGCTTGAGGGTAGTCCTGCTCGACGCAAAAACATACCGACGCGCCGTTTTCATTTTCGGGAAAAACCCTAAGGTGGTAGGCGTTGGTTTCAAAAAAAAAGAAAATGGATAACTTTTACCAACCTGTCAAGATAAGCGGTTTTTGCTGGATAGCCCCGACCGCCGAGGCTTGGAAAAAATTCATAAAACAGCGCGAAGAACAGCGCGAAAAACAAAAACATGGAAAAAAAACTGATTTACGAAAAGATGAAGCGGTCGTTTCCTAAAAATGATTTCCCAGACCGTGCGCTCGCGCTTATCTCTCGCTTCAAAGTCGGCATCTCAAATTTGGAGATTTATTTTTTTGATTAAGCCATGATATTTATCGCTGCCACAATCGCCGCTGCGCTGTTCTTCTTTTTAAGGAAAGGGCAGCACATGAAGTACCTGCCAAAAATCGGCTGGGTGTACTGCCTTTGGTCGCCGTCATACCCGTACATGTGCAAGGTCGGGTATTCGGCAAAGCCCGATTTTCGCAGGTCCGCAATCAAGCAGACGATTGAAGCTGAGACCGGGCGGCGCGTCACGATGTACACGGTCATGATGATGCCGATGCTTTGGGCAAAGTCATACGAAAAGGCAATACACGGATCAAGGGTATGGGCGAGCGTTTCAGGTATGCCTGGCAGCGGGCATACCGAGTGGACTTGGTGCGTGAACGTTTTTTCGGCGTTCGTCACACTGCTCGTCATGTGGATACTTGGCGACAGCCGTGGCCCATATTTGTCCATGATTGTCGCGCTGCTGCCAGTTCCGATTGACTTTTGCATTTTCGTCGCCATATTCGGAGTGGCTCAGCTTGCCGCCGCCGGGTGGCTTATTGCTTTTATATTTCAAAATTTTTAAAAATGTAGGGCTGTGCGCAATGAAAAAATATTTTGATATATTGCAAATAATAATACATGACCTTGGCCCTTTTTCATGGATTTTTTGCGCCATGATTGCCTATGCCTTTTTTCAGGCTTGGCGGCTTGCAAAGATGACAGCCTTGGTCTTCGTGCGCACGATAACATGCGCACGTCACGCTCTATTTAACCCGTTCAAGCCGACAAATGCAATTGCAATCGCCCTGCTCGCAACGCTGCTCTTTGTTTTCAGCGAACAAGTTTCCGCCGGGCTGCAAGAAATAGAGCAGCGGTTCATCTCCCCAACCTATGCCGTGTCAGACACGACATACTTTGCGGAGGGCATGTACGAGGAAATGATAAAGCGGCACACCAACGAGGCACAGTTTTTGACGGTAAGGGACAGCACCCGCGCCCTTGCCCGCGAAATAGGCTGCTCCCCTTGCGACATTTACCTCGTCGCCTATTCGGAGTGCGGCCTTGACCCTTTCCGAACAAGGGCAGACGGCAGGGCGGCGGGCTGGATACAGTTCACGCCCGCCGGGCTTTCTGGCCTCGGGAAAGGTTTGGAGCAGGTGAAGGCCGACTGCGCGGCGCGTGACGCGAAGGAGATAATGAGGCTGACAGGGGCTTATGTGCGCAGCTGGGCGAAAGGCAGGCAGGTAAGGACGGCGGCTGATTTCTACGTCGTTGTGTTCGCGCCCGCAAAGCTCGGGGCGGCAGATGACGAAACGCTGTACGCGGGGTGGAACAACCCCGAGTACTTTTTGAACAAAGGATTGGACGGATATTTTGTAGAAGGCGAAAAAGTCCTACATTTGCCTCACAAAATGGACGGCAGGCTGACCAAGCGAGACTTGCAGGCTGCCTTAAAATACAAGGAAGCGAAGCTGTTAGGCAAGTGCGCCATTTGAAAGCATCTGGCGCAGCCAACTTGAATCGGATTTTGGTAAGTTAGGGGATAAACTTTCATCATTTTTGTCAAGGCGGTCGCCGCAACGGTGCGCCGCCCACCCAGCGCGGTGGAACAGTTGGCAGTTCGCCAGGCTCATAATCTGGAGGTCGCAGGTTCAAGTCCTGCCCGCGCCACGAATTTTTTGTTTTTTGATTTTAGTGACAAGGGGGCGGGTGCGCCTTTTTCGCCCGTTCCCGTTTTTTGAGATGAGAAAACTCGCAACCATGTTAGCCGTGTGCCTTTTCGCCCTCGCTTCTTGCAGGGACGAAAGGCTGCAACCGTCCATAGAGGGCGTATGGCACTCGGTCGGGGCGTTCGAGGCGCGGTACATATTTTTCGGCGGAGGGGTTTGCGAGGTCACACAAACGGCGGGCGGCACAGAGATAGCCCGCGACATTTTTAGCTACGAGCATAACCGGGAAAACGGCTCGCTCACGGTAACGTACCGGGGCGGGCTTTTTTTTGATGGCCGCGTCAGGTTCTTGAGCAGCGACGAAGCGCACCTTGAGGCAGACGGGCGGCTGACCGTTAAACTGAAAAGGCAATGATACCGCAAGAGCACACGACCCCGATACCGCTGGCAGAATCGGAAGCCGTAAAGAGCTTGGCACCGCGCCCGCTCGTTTACAGCGCAGCGGGCATGTACAAGGTGAAGCGTTGCCCCGGTGGCGGGCGCATGTTCGTGCGCATGGGCGAAAAGGTCGGCAGGAACGAGCCGTGCCCGTGCGGGAGCGGGCAAAAATTCAAGCATTGCCACAAAACAGAGCCTGATCTTCTTGCTTGGGCTAAGAAAATGGAGGAAATGAACGAGACAATGTAATTTTATTTCCAAAACCATTACAACAATTACAAAATGTCTCTAAAAAAGTGGACACCCGAGTTTAAGGCCAAGTTTGTGGAAATGTTCAAGGCGAACGATTTCAACATAAGCAAGGCTTGTGAAAATATGCGCGTGTCAAGACAAACTTTTTATGATGCAAAAGAAAAGGATGCTGAATTTGCGAGGGAGGTTGACGAGGCAAGGGAGGATATGATAGATGAAGTTGAAAACGCGCTTTTGAAAAATGCAAAAGAGGGCAATGTTACCGCACAGATATTCTTCTTGAAAACACAGGCCGCGCACAGGGGCTACACAGAGCGCAGCGACATTAAGGTACAGCAAACACATTCGTTTGACCCATCAAAGCTATCAGACGAAGAGCTTTCAACCTACATAAGCCTGCGCGAAAAGATGGCGCAAAAAGATGCTGAATGATGCCGAATATCTTGCAGCGAAAAGGGAGCTTTGCAAGCGCAGCCTAAAGGAGTTCATTAGGGCTGTGCAGCCGGGCTATGTGTTCAACTGGCACCACCTCGTACTGATTGGGGCACTTGAAAGGCTTAGGCGAAGGGAGATTAAGAGGCTGATAGTTATGATGCCCCCGCGACACGGCAAAAGCACGTTGGTATCGGTGCTTTTCCCGGCATGGGCGTTGGGGGTTGACGCGGACGAACAGGTGGTGGAAGCGAGCTACGGCTTTGACCTCGCTTCAAAGATGAACAGGGAGTGCCAGCGGATAATAAGCAGCGCGGCGTACAAACAGATATTCCCCGGCTCAAGGCTTGCGGGGCGCGGCGAAGAAGCGGCTGTTAAAACGAGCAGGAAATTCGATATGGTCGGAAGGCGGGGCTACTACCTTTCGGCAGGCGTTGGCGGCGGCATAACGGGCGAAGGGGCTACGATAGGCATAATAGATGACCCCGTGAAGGATGCGGCAGAGGCCGATTCGCCCGTGTTCAGGGAAAGGTGCTGGTCATGGTATCAAACGACGTTCAAGACGCGGTTTGAGCCGAACGCGATAGAGGTGGTATGTCAAACGCGGTGGCACGAAGATGACCTGACGGGGCGCATATTGAAGCAGCTTCAAAAGTCAGGCTCTGGCACTGAGGTCATTTCGTTCCCTGCGATTTGCACAGACCCGGGGGAGATGCACCGCAAACCGGGCGAGGCACTTTGGGAAAGCAAGTTTTCAAGGGAGGTGCTGCTTCAAAAGTCAGACCCGAACAGCGAGGAGTTTGTTGGCTCTCGGACTTGGAACGCGCTGTTTCAGCAAAGCCCGACCGATGACGAGGGCAACATGATACGGCGGTCGTGGTTCGCGCACAAGTACGACATAAGGCAGTTGGACATTAGCGGGCTTACGGTAAATTTCTACTTTGACACCGCGTACACCGACAAAGAGATAAATGACCCGTGTGCAGGGGTAGCCTATGTGAAGGACGGCGCGGACTACTACATACTTGAGTGCGAGGCCAAATGGCTTGACTTTAACGAGCAATTGAAGTGGGTGCAGGATTTTTGCCAAAGGAACGGCTATACCAAGGGGAGCATAGTGCGGGTAGAGCCAAAGGCGACGGGCAAGAGCTTGGTGCAGGTGATGAAAAAGGCGACAGGGCTTAATGTCGTGGAAGCAGAGCCGCCAAAAGAGAGCAAGGTGGCGCGGGCAAAATCGGTAACGCCCGTGCTTGAGGCAGGGAGGGTGCTGACCCCGGCGGGCATGGAATGGGTGACACCGTTCGTTGACGAGTGCGCCACGTTCCCGAATGCCGCGCACGATGACCGGGTGGACTGCCTGACTGGCATGATACTGAGCGAGCAGGCCGAAAAGAAAAGGTACGAACGCAAACTAACGACAGCATAAAATGACAGACGAAAAAAAAGCACTTGAATCGGCCATGCAGCTATGGCAGTTCCTTCGCAACAGGCCGGGCGCTAACGCAAGCTCGCCGCTTGTCCGGCAGCTTGAGCAGGTTATCAAGGTCGCCTTCAAAAAAGAGGGTGGCGAGGCGGTAGCGTCCGCACGGCGCGAGGCTGTAAAGGTGGAAGGCAGCAAGATAAATGCCCTGCGCAGGCGCGAAAAGCCCGACGGTGCAGCGGGAAAGCGGCAGCCGACGGAACGGGAGGCGAGGCTCGCCCGTCGGCTAAACGAGCAGCAGCAGCCCGAGCTGACGGGGCGGCAGCGGCGTATCTGGCTCAGAGAGCAGCAGCAAGGAGCGAAAACCGCCGACGTGTCGGAGGTCGAAGGCGCGGTTGTTGCGGCGGTTGACGAAAACGCCCCGATGACACCGCAGGAGATGGACGGGGTGGTGGACTTGTCCGCGCAGGAGCTTATCAGCCTTTTTGGCACAGGCCGCATTGACGCTACGCTCGAGCAGATTGGGGAAAAAACAACGGGCACAGAGCGGCAGCGGGCAAACAGGCTGCTAAAATCCATCAAAGCATGATTAAGATAAGTGCGAAAAACAAGGCGGGGGGGGTAGCCGCCGAGCTTGAAATGCCGGGCGGCCTTGACGAATTGCCGCTGAACAGGTACATTGACTTCTTCGCGCACACAAAGAGGGCGATGTACCGTAACCCCGTGCAGGAGATGGCCGCTGCGCTCGCTGCTTTTTGCGGCGTTGACGTGCAGGAAATATACGGCATAGCGGCGGACGGCGAAGGCGGGCTTAGGCAGCTTTACGCATTCGCGCTTGACCGTATGCATAACTGGGGGCCAGCAGCAACGGGCGCGAACGGCGGCATGGTGTTTGAGCATGAAGGGCAGGTTTTCGAGGTCAGGGATTTTCTCGCCCCGCAAACCGATATGACAACGGCAGAGGCGATTGAGGCCCTTGAGGTTGTTCGGCTATTTGGCGACGAGATAGACAAGCGGGCGACGCTGACAGAAGCGGCTATTGACGCGCTGGCAAGCCCCGGCGACAAAGAGAAAGCCGCTGCGCTGGCAGCAGCAGCACCAAAGGGCGCGGACATATCGGGCGAGCGGGCTATAATTGACCTAATAGCCGCGCACGGCGACGAAGACGGGAACTTTGCCTTTACCCGTTTCGTCAAAATTGTAGCTATCTTTGCGAGGAAACCGGGCGAAACGCTGCCACCGAGCGAAGCAGAAAGGGCGGCGTTCATAGAGAAAAGGATGCTGGCATTTCAGGGCATAAGCGCAAAAACAGCCCTTGAGGTGGATTTTTTTTTGCAAACTATGTTCGCTCGCTCAGGGATGACCCCGCCCTGCATTGGTTCTTTAACCCGCCCGCTTTTAGAAGCCGTGGCGGAGACCAAACTAAGGAGAGGGAGGCATATCAAAGCAGCCTCCGGGCGCAAGAATCGGTCTTCAAAAAAGCCGGGTGGCGCACGGTGGTAGTTGAGGCACTAAACACGGGCTGGTTTTCACAGCCCGGAAAAAACCCGATTGAGAGCGTGATGGGCTGGCCATTTCGAGACCTCGCCCGAACGCTCGCGGTCAAAAACGCGACGGCACAATGGTGATCAGCGAAAACGAAATATTGGCCGCCATGCTCGACGCTGTGCGGTTTTCGCCCCCAACGGGCGAGCGGTGCGGGCAGTTGCAGACGTTCAAAGTGCTTGAGCGGGGCGGCTTGTTGTCCGCCGAAAACCTTGGGGCAACGGTCTGCGACCTCAAAAAAAACTGGTTCTGGTCCCGCAAATGGGACAACACGAAAGCCAAGACGAACGCCGTGCCTTGGGATTACCCGATACTGACCGTTATGCAGCGGAACTTCACAGCTGAACGGCCTCTACGCTCAAGGGGGCAGATCTCAACAGGCTCGTACAGCCTTACGGTGCTGGACAGGTACGGCGGCGGCTGCGAAAAAGGCAACTGCGCAGGCTGTGACGGGCGCACCATAAACGACATTTACGCGGACACGGAACACCTGCTATTTCAAGCCCTTTCGTTTCTTGAGGGCATGGTGATAGTGAAGGTGGGCGCAGACTACCTTTCGATGCACGAAGGGGAGCTTGCCAAGCACGTCGAGGCGGGCGACATATCCGAGGGCAGTTACGAGGTCACAAAGCACTGGGGAAAGGCGTTCGCAGAGGACATAAAGCAGGCGGAGGGGTTCAAGGCAACGATAGAGGCGTTGGGGCTTTACGGCACTTCGATAAGCATCAATTTGCCGTATGCGAGGTGCTACCTCGGCGGGTACGATTTTTCACGCGCTAAACTTACCTGCTAAATGGCAGCCCCCGCGCACATGATAGAAGCCGTCGAGGCGGCCATGAAGCACATTCAGGCCGAGCTAAGGGCGGAGCTTGAGGCGCAGGGGCACAGGCTTACCGGGGCGCTGGAAGAGAGCGTGCAGTACCGGGTTTTTTCGAGGGGCAGCACGGTCGTGGTCGGGGAGATGTCCGCCCTTAGCTACGGGTTTGCGATAGAGCTTGGAGTGCCCGCATCTCGGATACCTTACAGCGGGCGCAGCGGTCGGGGTGGCAGGAGCGCGTACATTCAGGGGCTTGTCCGGTTTTTCGAGCTTAGGGGGCTTGAGCCGAGGGAAGCACTTTCGGCTGCCTTCGCAACGGCCACGGTTCACAAGCGGGAGGGTATGCCGACAGCATCCTCTTTCGGCTTTTCAAAAAATGGGCGGCGCACCGGGTTCTTGTCCCGGACGCTGACCGCTGCGCTGCCAGAGGTTACGCGGATAATCGAGCAAAAGACAGGGGTAATACTCACTCTCTCGCTCCCGGCTGAAATAAAGCTGGAAGCCGTAAAAATTGCCGCATGAGCACAAAAATACTGTTCACGTTCGAGGCCGAAGACTTGGGCGTGGCAAAGAAACAGGATGAGATAAGCGACCGCCTAAAACAGATTAGGCGGGAGATAGAGGCTGCGAAAAAAGCAGGCTCGCCCTACGACGCGCTGCTAAAGGAAACGCAGGCCCTAAAGAGGGAGCAAACAGAGCTTCGCAAGCGGCAGCGCGAACTCAACAACGAGTTTAAGGCTACAAAAGTCCCAAAGGATTCGATTGCCGGGCTTCGCCTGGAATATTCAAGGCTCATTTCGCAGATAGAAAACCTTGACCTGGCGCAGCGCAACAGCACGTTCGGCGAAAAACTCATATCGCAAGCGGCGGCGGCGAAGCAGAAAATAAACGAGATGGAGGCCGAGGTGGGCAGGTTTACGGGCAACGTCGGCAACTACAAGGCCGCGCTCACAAACCTCGGCGACTTCTTCACGGGCGGCCTTGTTACGGGCGGGGTGGTTGCTGGTGTTGCCGCGCTGACCAAGGTCATGCAGGTTGGCATATCTGCGTCTATTGAGTACGAAAAGGCTCTTAGTGACCTGTCGGCACTTACAGGCCTGCGGGGCGATGAGTTGAAGGAGCTGGATAACGTGGCGAGGGGCTTGCAGGTCATACAGATAGAGGGTCAGCAGATTGTCAAGCAGGGGCCCGAAATACTCAACGCGCTCAAGTTGGTTGGTGGCGCAAGGCCAGAGCTGTTAAAGGATGCTGCCGCATTGGGCGAGGTGACAAGGCAGGCAATCGTGTTGAGCCAGGCGGCTGGAGACGACCTTGAGACATCGGTTCGAAGCCTTACAACGCTTATGGGCCAGTTCAACCTTACCGCCAATGACACGGACAGGGTGATAAACGAGTTGGCGGCTGGTGCCAAAGAGGGTGCGGCGGAGATACCGGACATAACCGAGGCACTTACAAAGGCTGGTGCCGTTGCGAACATCTACAATGTTACGACAGCTGAATCCATTGCGCTGGTAGAGCTGCTTGCGGACAAGCAGTTGAAGGGTGCTGAGGCTGGAACACAGCTTAGGAACGTGTTTGTGAAGCTGGCAAGCGCGGATGCCTTACCGAGATTGGCAAGAGAGGAGTTTAACAGGCTTGGAATCAGCGTTGATGTGCTGAAGGATACCACATTGCCGCTTGAGACCAGGCTTAGGGAGATTGGAAAAGCGCAGGGCGACCTTACCGCCCTGACAAAAATATTCGGGGTTGAGAACCTTCAAGCCGCAGCAATCATCACGTCTGGAATACCAAAGTACGTTGCGCTTACCGAGGCGGTTCAGGGAACAAACGAGGCGTACCTCCAAGCGGAGGTTCGCAGCGATAATTTGGCAACAAAATTGGACAACCTTTCCAACAAGGCGTTGAACAGGCTTGAGGAAAAGTTTACCTCCGGAACAGGGGCTGCCAGCGGTCTTGTTTCCGCGCTTGACTTTCTTGTGGATAAGTTGGACATTGTAGGCGTTGCGTTTGATGCGGTGGAGATTGCCGTGCTTGGGCCACTGTCTGGATTCCAAAAATTTGCCGACCAGATAAAAAGTATATTTGGTGCAGGGCCGGACGGTGAACAGGGGGCTTTCTTTGACATAGACCCATCGCAGTTCAAGGACGACACAGATAAGATACTGAATCAGGTTGAACTGCTAAAGGCCGGGCTGACAGACGATGAGCCGCCCAAAACATTGAGCGAGCTAAAGGCCCAACTAAAATCGCTAAAAGAGATATTGGCCAAAACCCCGGTCAGAACCACGGCCTTCTCCGAGCTTTCAAAGGAGATAAAGGAGACTGAGCGGCTAATCAAAGAGCTCGAAGGGAGGGTAAGGCCCGGAAAGGAATCTGCCGTGGCTGGCAGTATCGGGTTCTACGAAGAGGCGGTTAGAAAGCTGCGGACAGAGCTTGAAAAAACACCCGTGCAAAGCCCTGCCATCGCGGGCCTAATCAAGCAACTTGACGAGGCTGAACGAAAGCTAAAGTTTGCAAAGGAGCAGTTAGAAGAGATAAGAAGCCCTAAAAAAAATATTTCTGAAGTTGAGCAGGCAGAGGCTGGGCTTGCTCAACTTGGGGTCAAGGTTGACACAAAGGCGAACGAAGACCGTGCGGCGGCAGAGCTTGAAAACCTTGCTGTGCGCCTCGCTGCCTCGGTCGGCATAGAGATACCGCTCAACGTTGACACGTCAGGCGCAGAGTTCAAGCTGCAAGAGCTTGAGCTTGAGATACAAAGAAAGAACGAGGCTGCGGAGGCGAAAGAAAAGGAGCGTCAGGCGAGCATAAGGAAAGCGGGCGAGCAGGCGGCGATTGAATCCGCGCAGAACATAGCAAACGCGGCATTTCAGGTGCGGGCGGCGGAGCTTGAGCGGTATCAAAAACTTCAATTCCAAAAGCTCGACGAAGACGAAAAAAAGGCACTTGACGCTGCGCAGGGCAATGCCGCAAAGCAAGAGCAGATTCGCAAGGAGTACGAAAAGAAACGCGCTGCGCTTGAAAAGGAGGGGGCTAAAAAAAGGAAAGAGCTTTCGAGGAAAGAGGCTTTGATAAACACCGCGCTTGCAATAACCAAAGCCCTAACGGGCGCACCGCCCCCGTTCAGCTTTATCCTTGCGGGCGTTGCCGCCATTGCGGGCGCGGCACAGCTTTCGGTCATAAACGCACAGGAGTTTTGGCAGGGCGGTAAAGTGAAGCCCAAGCGGCTCGGCAGCGGCATTGTCCGCGAAAGGCAGAACGCGCCGCGCACCGCGCACGGCGACACGGTTCTGGCCTACCTGAAGCCGGGGGAGATGGTATTGAACGAGGGGCAGCAGCAGAGCGTGAAGGCTATGGCCGGGCGCAACATATTCCGGCGGGCGGGAGTGCCGGGCACTGCAAGCTCTACGCCAGTCCCGCATTTCGCAACGGGCGGCGTGGTGGGCGACCTTGCCCCACAAACGATTTCCTACGCACAGCAGCCCGGCAGCGGGGGCGGCGTAACGGCCACATTCACAGACGAACAGGCGGTCGTGATAGGCCGCATACTCGCCGCACAGATAGCCCCGGCGGTCGGCGACACAGTCCGCGAAGGCATAGGTGTGGGGCTAAACGACGCTAACCGCCGTATGGAGCGGGAAGCCGCACTTGAACAAAACAGGCTCGGATAATGACTATAACAGCAGCACCAAAGCCGTACCCGATACCTACGCCCGTAAGCGACCGCCTCGCTTGGACGGTGCAGCCGGGCACGGGCGACGTACTCGAACAGGTCGGGGCGCGGGCGACCGTCCGCGTTAACTTTGCCGCCACCTTGACACCTCCCCCGAACGGAACGACCTTCACAATATGGGGGAGAGAGTTCATGGTTGATGACAGCGTACCTTTCACAAAGGACACGTTCTACATGCCCACAAGCGGCAACGGGGCGGGCATCAACTTCAAAGAGATGCTCCGCGCCAATTTCTTTTTTGCAAAGACGGAGATAAGAAATGGGCCGAACGGGTTTAGGGACACGATAATTGAGTGGAACGAGTGCGGGGAGCAGGAAAACTTCTCGGGCGCGGAAATGGACTTGTCGGCCCTTGAGGCGGCTGGGGCGGACGTGACGGTAACGAACGGGGCGACCGCCGTCAAGTTCAACGGCTACGTCATGCAGGCGCGGCTTTTGAAGATGGACGCTGACGGCATATTTCAACCGATAACGAAGTATGAGGGGTTTAAGCCTGTCGTGAATTGCAGCACGGTGCAAGCCCTGACGATTGACTACATGCCGGAGGCTCGGCGCACCATATTCACAGAGATACCCGACCTGACCGTTACGAGCGAGCAAGACCCGAACGACACGACCATGGTGGGCGTGTTCAAGTTGCAGGTCGGGTGGACGTACAAGGATGACGAATGTCAGCCGCAGGCGGGCGAGTTCGTAACGTCCGAGCAGGTGATGGTTTACAATTCCGTTTTTGACCTCGAAGAAAACTGGGGCATGAAGCGGTACATTTACGACCATTCGGAAATATCGGAGCTTGATATACCTAAGTGGCCTGCGTTCTTGACGAACAAGCCTGAGCGGCTTGCCTTGGGCGAGGAATCAATCGCTTGGCTTTGGTGTTCGGGCGCGTACAACGAACGCCTTGCGCTCATTGAAAAAGTGCGCCTTACGTTCAACGTTTTCTATAAAAACGGCACTACGGCGCAGCAGTTTGTCGAGTACGACCCTATTGCGGAGCATCAGGTACATTGCTTCAACGTAAGCCCAAAGAGGCTGCTCGCCCTTTTTTCCCTGACCTCGCTTTCTTCGATAAGCCATTATTTTGTCCGGGCAAATGCCCTTGACGAATTTGGGCAGATAATGGACATTAACGGCATCGGGTACGAAACCTTTTTCTCGATAGAAAGCCCGTGCGAGGCCACTACCGACGTTTATTTCCTGACCCCGCCCGGCGGCATAGGCACCATGCTTTGCGACATTGTGGAAAAGGGCGTGACGCAGGAAGCGCAGGAAATTTGCCTCGATGTCCCGGTGGCCGCCACGCGGGAAGACATTGCCCGATATGGCGGTTACATGCATAACGACATAAAAAACCAAGAAACCATAACCCTGCGTTGCAGGCGCAATTTCACGCCCGACGAAGTTGCCTATTTCAAGTCCCTAAAAACGTCGCCAGAGCGGTGGATACGGGTGGCAGAGACGGGCAACACGGGGGAGTTTTACTACAAAAAGTACATGGCAAAAAGGCTGCTCGTTGACCCCGGCGGCATAAGGATATTCCAAGAGGGAGACTATGTAGAGCTTTTGATAACGGGCAAAATCGGCAACGAGATACCCGCCCAAAACCCCCGGAACGCATAATGGGAAACGTGCGAGCAAAAATAGAGGTAAGGCTTGAGCGAGAGGCCGCGCAGGCACTTGGCCGCGAATGGGTGACGCTCGACCTGCCCGCCGGGTTTAGCCCCCGCTTTTCTAAGGACGTGAACGTTCTTTCTGACGTGAACAAGCTGATAACCGACGGCCTTTTGCCCTTGTCTGTGCCTCACTCAAAGAACAACGACTACGCTTTCTCAAAGGACGGCAGCCCGGCCATAACCGACAACCGCGACACGGGAGCAGAGTGCCGCGTGACGGTGGACGGCAGGCAGTACCCGTTTGACCGCGTTTGGGTGAAGCAGCGGACGGCGCAGGGGTGGGAGCTTGATTTTAGGCGAAGCCCAAACCACTGGCTTGAGCTTGCGAGCATGAAGAAGGTGGCGAGCGCAGACCTTGGCACGGCGGAGCTTTCGGCGGGCGTTCTTGCAGACTTGGCGGAGCAGCAGTTTGAGCCGGGCGGCCCCATTGCCCGCTGGATACCGTGCGACTACGGCGGATGGGTTGACCTGTCAGAGCCTCATCAGTTCACAGACCCGCCCGTTAAGCGGGTTTGGCTGGAAGACCTGCGCCCTTGGCTTTCTTTGCCGGAGGTACTGCGCATCTGCTTTTGCGAAATCGGCTGGGAGCTAAAAGGGCAGGTTTTTTCCACGGCGTGGGCGCGTTCAATCTTTTGCTACCTGCTTTCCCGTGAATACTATTTGCAGAGCAAGGGGGGCGACCACAAAATAATAGCGTCTGGGCACTTGGCAGACCTTTTGCCCACAAGCCCGGTCGGCTCGCCCATACCCGTTACGCAGATAGAGTACGACCCCGGCGCGAACGCAGTGCCTTGGGCCGGGGCTTGGTTCGGCGGGACTACCAACAACCTGCCCTTCAAAAGCAGGTATGTTTTCTGCTTTCAAGGGATGCTCGAAAACACCGCTGGCACTGCAAAAACAATAGGCTTCGCGGTGTACGAGATAGACCCCGTTACGGCACTGCCTACCGGGCAGGTGCTGGTTGACGAGCCAGAGGCGTTCACGGTGCAGGGCGGCGCGGAGCTTTACGCCAACTTTTGCAAGGAGGTGATACTTGAGCCGGGGCAAACAGCGTCCATGTACGTCGGCTTCGCGCCGGACTTCAAACTAAAAAAGGGCTACAAGGTGACGGTAGAGCCGTCAAACAAAAGCCTCGTTCGCGGCGACGTGGTGGAGCTTGCGAGGCTCGTTCACCCCGACTACCTGCTTCTTGACTTGTTCAAGGGGTTCGTGCATCTCGTTGGCGGGCGGATAGAAACGGACTTTGAGAACAAGACGGTAGAGGTGTTCCCCTACAAGTACACGGACGTGTACGGCGAAGGCGTGGAAGGCTTTGTGCAGGAGGATGAGCCGCCGATAATGCTGGAGGGGAGGGTGGTTTGTGACAGCGAGCAGCTCGGGCGCGTACGGTCAAACCTGACGCGCTACACGCGCCTTTCTTTCGCAGACAGCAGCGACCCCTATATCAGCGACTTTTTGAAGCCTGACGAGCCGCTTCACAGCCGCAAGGCGATAAACGGCGCAGACCTGCCAGACAGCGTGACGGAATACAAAAACCCGTTCTTTGAGCCAACGGCGCAATGGCAGCCGACGGTGTTGAGGCAGGGGAAGAACATAGCGAAAAAACTGCACCCCACGCCGTACATGCCGCTGATAACCGACAACTCGGAGGGCGTTCGCTCTTTTGCGATAGGCCCAAGGGTTTTGATGTTCTACGGAAACAAGCCGCAAAAGGATGAGGCCACGGGGCTTGAAACGCGCCTGTTCCTCGAATCGGATTTGCCGACCGGGCAGGTAGGCTACGCCGCGCACTTGCCCGCGCTGCCGTTTTTCGATGGAGATGAGCCGCTCGTTACCGCCCCGCTCGTTTACGGCTCAAGGCCAGATGACCTTTACGTCAAGTTCTACCTCGGGACGCTGGCCATGCTAAAGAGCGGGTTCAACCTAAACATGCTCGTTATGATGTCCGGGGCGGACTATTCGGCGTGGAACTTTCGCCGGACTTTTATGCACAGGTTTGAGGGCAGGCCGCTGACCCTGATAGCGCAGCGCATCACAGACTTTGCCCCCGCGCTGGACATTGCCACGCCGATGGACTTTTGGTTGGAGCAGCCGAGCACAGAGTGCTGCGACCTGCCATGCTCTTGCAGGTTCACGGAGTGCGATTTTTATCAAGACCTTGGGCAGTACATAACGCAAGACGGGATAGACGGCCTTGCGGTAACGTCCTTTTCGGTGAACGGTATAGAGCAGCTTGACGCGCCGATACCGCTCGGGATATTGCGCATCGTCGAGTTTGGGGGCAGGCAGTTTTGCATGAACCTCGTTGACGCGCTCACGAGCGCGGGCGTTGACTACTTCACTTTCCGCCCGTCTGACAGGTTGTACGAGCCTAAACAGGACGCTCGCTTTTTCAAGATAAAACGCCCGTCGTGCTGGGCTTTTGAGATAATAGTCTCGGACGGCGAAGAAGAGGTGTACAAGTACACACAAAGCGAGACGCTGCAAAAATGGTTCGATTCGGAATGGTCGCCGTTCGGGTACGGCGAGCCTGTTGGAGAGCCTGTTGGCTGCGTTGACACAGTTGAATATTAAAAAAAAAGGGGGGAACTATGGAAATGCGAAAGGCTTACGAACAGTTCAAGAAGCTGCACCCGCGCACACGGCAGGCTTACTTGCCCACGCCCGCGAACTACGCGAAGTGGATGAGGGCGATAGAGGCAGCCGAAACAAACGCCGCGCTCGCTGAATTTAAGCGGGACACGTCGGCAATTGACGCGATTGCGGAGCGGCGCAGGGTGACGGCGTTCGAGGATTTCCCGGCGGTCGCAAAGCTCGCATACCGAGTGGTGGCAAGGGCTTACGCGGGGCGGCAGGTCTGGGCTTGCGGCTCACGGGTGAAGGGCTGTTGGGTAGAACCGGGGTGCGAAGGAGAGGCGCAGGTGCGGGCAGCTCGGGCGGCGGCTGGCATGGCGGACAAGGTGCGCAGTGATTGGGACTACTTCGCAGAGCCAGATACTGTGCAGCACTTTGCCCTGCCTGCGCAGTATGACCGATGCCGTGTAAGGATACCGCCTGGCGAGCTTGTGGCGATACCGATTTACGACCCGAAAAACGATTGGGACTTTTCGAGGCTGCCAGAATCGGAGCACGGCTCGGCGTTGTCAGCCCTTGAGAGCGGTGACGTTGAGACGCTGCGCAGGCTTCACGACACTTACAAACTTTCGCCGTACACCTACTGCTGCTCAGGGCAAGAAGACGTGCAGGGGCTTCGCTCTTGGTTCGCTTGGGCGGCAGACAGCGGCATCATCAAAAACAGCGTATGACAGAAAGGAAAAAACAGGAGGTTTGCCTGAGGTTGTCCGCCCTGTTCGGGTACGACGTTGCGGACTATTCGCAGATACCCGCGCACCTTACAGACTTTTTTGAGGCGGTCGGGTACACGCGCCTTTGCAGCTTTTTCGTTCTTGAGGAATTGAAACAGGGGCGGAGCGAGGTGCGCGTTGGGCGGCGTTACGGGATAACGAGGCGGCAGGTTCAGACTATCAAAAAGAGGGCTAAGTGGGCGAGATAAATTAAATAAAAAAAATATTGACAGGCTAACCCCGCGCTGCCGCCCATGCCGCCTAAACGTTGCACGGCGGGGATGCAGGGTTAGTATCTGTGAATGAGCGGGCTTTTTTTATGCGTTAGGATAGGTGGAGGGATAGGTGGAGGGATAGGTGGAGGGATAGGTGGAGGGATAGG
>CAZWRK010000073.1:0-20103 GCA_964635875.1 uncultured Aquaspirillum sp. | reverse complement strand
CGCCAAGCTCCCCATTTAAACAAAAGCCCGCTTAGATGACTAAGCGGGCTTTTGCTTTGTATCTCGAAAATATCAAATACCAAAAAACAAACAGCCCGCAATGCGGGCTGTTGTTGGTTGAGTACTAGATATTAAAGTCCAATTTCCCCGCCATCTTCTTTACGAATAACGATCGTTGCCGATCTTGGGCGCTTACCTTGCAAGCCATCGGGCCACATAGAGACTTTTTGTGGGGTTTGAGGGTCACTTCGCTCATTTGCCGGCTCACCAGGATGTTGGATGTTCACGAACATTGTTCGGTTATCCGGTGTGAAGGCAATACCTGTGAGTTCACAGCCATTGGGCCCCGTCAAAAATCGTCGCGTCTCGCCAGTGCTCACAATTGATGCCAGCATCTGATTATTACCCATCCCTTGATAATCCTTTTGATTCAACGTTGATGTCGACACATCTGTTTGAATCCAAAGAATGCCATTACTACTAAACTTCAATCCATCGGGACTCCCGTACACATCTCCATGAATATTCCCTTTTTTATCATCGCTATGACGTTCAGGGTTACCCGCTAACGCGTAGATATTCCACGTAAACGATGTTGCTGCTGCATCGTTTCCATGCTCAACCCAACGCATGATATGACCAAAAGTATTGTTGGCTCGCGGGTTTGCCGCATCAGTAGGTGGCTTTCCCGTTTTACCGCGTTCGCTATTATTGGTCAGTGTGCAATACACCTCCCCTGCTTGCAGCGGATTAACGGCAATCCATTCGGGGCGATCCATTTTAGTAGCACCTAAAATATCTGCTGCTTGACGAGTTTTAATCAGAACTTCGCCTTGGTCATGAAAGCCATGTTCTGCGGTTAAACCCCGTTCACCGTACACTAATGGCAACCACTCTCCTTGCTGATCGCCATTAAATCGTGCAACAAATAAGGTACCCTGATCTAAAATATCTCGATTCGCTTTCCGGTCATAGCGATTGTATTTACGCTCAGATACAAATTTATAAATATATTCAAAACGCTGATCGTCTCCCATGTAGACAACAACACGGTCATCTGCAGCTAAAGTGACTGTCGCACCTTCATGTTTAATTCGTCCCAAAGCAGTCCGTTTTACGGGCTTTGACGTCGGGTCAAACGGGTCAATTTCGACGACCCAGCCAAAACGATGCGGCTCATTTGGCGTGATCTGCCGATCAAATCGAAAATCGATTTCTGACCAACGATAGCCGCTATCTTTTTCCTTGATTCCATAGCGTCTGTCGTCTTCACTTAGCGTGCCATTGTTCGCAAAGTAATCGCTCCAGTTTTCTTCACAAGTGAGATACGTCCCCCACGGCGTTTGGCCGTTTGCGCAGTTATTAAAAGTGCCTAAAACTTCAGCGCCTTTAGGATCGGCCGCTGTTTTCATTAGATGATGACCTCGTGCAGGGCCTGAAATTGCGCACGGTGTGTTTGCGGTAATACGGCGGGCAAACTTAGACGGCCGCACAACTTGCCAGCCCCCTTGTCGATCATGTTCGACTTCAATCACAGAGACGCCGACTGCAGCCTGTGCTTTTTTGACCTTTTCTGCGCTCCATGTCGTCATTCCATCCGGATGAAGCAAGCCATCATCAGTATATTCATGATTAATCGCCATCAAACCATGCTTCGAATGTGCCGAGCCAAAAGGCAGGGGAAAATAAGCCATGCCATCATGGTGCATACCAGCTTGCAGCGCTTGTTCTGCGGCGGTATTTGAGGCATCTGCCTTAAACGCAGGCATCTTGTTTTTAATCCCAACTGGGTCGCCCCACGCATAGAGCACCTCGGCTCGATAGCCCTCAGGAACAATGACACGATCTTCTGTCGACAATCCTACGCTTTTAAAACCTAATGCCTGAATGCCTTTGGCAATGGTTGTTGGCGCTGCAGCGCATGCTAATGGTGCCCATACCTGCGATAGCACGCCGCTCATTCCTAGCGCAGCGCCTCCTTTCAAAACCTGCCGACGTTGAACATGTTGTGTCAGAACGTCGCTCATCGCCTGATTAATGCTGGTATTTAAAATGCTGTCGTCGGTTTTTAGGATCGGCTTACCCATTGTGATGCTCCATTGCCAAAGTCTGAAATAGACGAGGCGACTGACCATACACAGCTTGTATGACTCGCATGTGAAGATTTTTATACAGTTGCTGCGGTGGTGTTGTTATGGCGTAAAGGACGTTATTTTGAATCTATAAAAGTTCGAACCTTCGTTTGTTTTTCTCGTGATATTCTGCCCAGATCTTGCAAGAAAAATTTCTTGACCCTTACGAACTTCCTGCGTTTTTTGCAATTTTGAAGGTGTACTCATGACGGAAACAGCAAACTCGCGCCAATTGGCTCGAGTACTCATTTTTGGCGGGGCGATTGTCACCCTGTCTATGGGGATTCGCCACAGCTTTGGCCTCTATCTACAGCCAATGAGTGCCGACCTTGGTTGGGGGCGAGAGACCTTTGCCTTTGCGATTGCTGTGCAAAACCTACTCTGGGGCCTTGCGCAGCCTTTTGTGGGGATGGTCGCAGACTTATATGGTGGTCGCCGCGTTTTGATGGTTGGTGCTGCGTGCTATATCGCTGGGTTGTATTTGATGTCCAGCGCTGCAACTTCTTTGGGGTTGAACTTAAGTGCAGGGCTTTTAATTGGTTTGGCTTTAGCTGGAACAACTTATAGCGTGATTTACGGCATTGTTGGGCGCTCTGTTTCGGCCGAAGGGCGAAGTCGTGCAATGGGTATTGTGGGTGCCGCAGGGTCATTGGGGCAGTTTCTGATGCTGCCTTTTGCCCAAAGCATGATTGACCATTTGGGGTGGCACCTCGCCCTCATGGTGTGCGCGGGCTTGGTGGCTTTGATTATTCCCTCTGCTGCCCCGTTAAAAACGCCTCCGCTGCCAACCGGCGTTCACCAGCAATCTGTTCGCGAGGCATTGCAAGAAGCGCTGAAGCACCGGGGATTTATCTTGCTGTGTTTTAGTTATTTTGTTTGCGGTTTTCAGGTGGTTTTTGTGGGCATTCATCTGCCCGCGTACCTCACAGACCAAGGGTTATCGCCTTCAGTGGGGACGACGTGTTTAGCGTTGATTGGTTTGCTGAATATTTTTGGTACCTATCTCTTTGGACAGTGGGGCGGGCGCCACAGCCAAAAAAATTTATTAGCCGTGATTTATTTTGGCCGAGCTGTTGCGATCACCCTGTTTATCGTTCTGCCTTTGTCGCCCATCAGCGCCATGATTTTTGCCATGGTGATGGGCTTTTTATGGCTGGCGACAGTACCTTTAACGAATGGGCTAATTGCACGCGTGTTTGGCGTGCAATACCTTGCTATGTTGGGCGGTTTTTCGTTCTTCTCTCACCAAATTGGCGCATTTTTTGGGGTGTGGTTAGGCGGGAAGGTTTTTGACGTGACGGGTAGTTATTCATCGGTTTGGATCGGATGTTTAGCGCTTGGGGTTGTTGCAGGCTGCTTGTGCTTGCCGATTCAAGAGCGTCCCGTCGCACGGCTGCAGGCGGCATGATGAAAATCAAATGGTTAGGGTGGTTGCTCTTTGGGTTGCTATTGCTTTATGGCTTTCTTGCGTATTTGCAACCTGCTTTTTTGTTTAATTATGTGAACGCCTACGGCCAATGTTGAAAATGATCGGGCCGGAGCGATTTCTCATGCGTGAACACGCGCTTTACGCTCAGTGTTTCTGAGACAATAGCGCTTTCTGCTTTTTGTCGCTTCTTATGTCGTATCGTTTTCCTGTGATGCCGTCTCGTGCGCGTTTGCGTGATGCTCAGGCACATTATCGTGGTGGTGGTGTGCTGACGTACGCCACTGAATCATGCTTTGGTTTGGGGTGCGACCCTTTTTCTGCAAAAGGGCTACGTCGGATCTTGGCGATTAAAGGTCGCCCAAACCATAAAGGGATGATTGTTGTTGCGGCGCATTTTGCGCAACTCAAGCCTTTATTGGCACCGCTCTCTGCCGCAGATGAACAGCGTCTTCATCAGTTCTGGCCGGGGCCTGTCACCCTACTCTTACCCGCCTCTCCCAAGGTGTTACCCTTGCTTCGTGGGCGGCATCAGCAAATCGCTGTGCGTGTCACCGCGCATCCTGATACTGCGGCATTGTGTCGCGTATTGGGTCCATTGGTTTCGACCTCGGCGAATCCCGCAGGGCAACGATCTCTGAGACAATATCGGGCGTGCCGGCGCCTATTCTCGCAGCGAACGCTGGTACTCAAAGGTCGCACCGGTCGGGCGCGCCGCCCTTCAACGATTATCGATTTTGCGAGTGGTCGGGTCTTACGGTAGATTTGTGCCCCCACATCTCTCTTTACTCAAGGAATGTTTCGTGGAAACGACTCAAGGTTCTCTTTCCGTAGTACGTCTAATTTTGGACGCCAGTTTGCCTGTGCAATTGATTATGTTGCTGCTCATGACGCTCTCTCTGATTTCGTGGACGCGCATTGTCACCAAGTGGCTTGATGTTCGACATGCCGCACAACACACCGAATCTTTCGAGCGCGAGTTTTGGAGCGGGGCCGATTTAGGTGCGTTGTATCAGCGCTTGCACAACAGCCACAGAGCCATTGGTATGGAGAAGATTTTTTGTGCCGGCTTTGGCGAGTTTATGAAATTGCGCCGCAAAGAAGGCGGTGAACTGTCTGACATCATGGACGGCTCTCGGCGTGCGATGAAGGCCGCCGCTCAGCGTGAGCTCGACAATTTGGATCGGCATAATGCGTTTCTTGCGACAGTTGGCTCCGTGAGTCCCTATGTTGGTTTGTTTGGAACGGTGTGGGGCATTATGCATGCCTTTATTGGCCTCGGTAATGCTGGCAATGCCACGCTTTCGACCGTCGCACCAGGGATTGCCGAAGCGCTGATTGCAACCGCTATTGGGCTATTTGCTGCGATTCCTGCAGTCGTTGCCTATAACCGCTTTGCCCATGATGTGGATCGTTTTGCATTGCGTTTTGATACTTTTATGGAAGAGTTTTCCAATATTTTGCAGCGTCAAGCTTCTCGCTAATCAAAATACTGACAAAATGGCTTGAGATAAGCTTTCTACCCGCCAGAGTTGTGCATAAAATGGAACTACAAGGGCGAAAAATACCCTTGATCCAATAAGCTTACACTGCAGTAACGTTTGATCGCGACGGGTGTTGTTTGGGCTGGTTACGCAAGGCCCCGTCGCTGCTGTCGGGCGTGCGTGTGATGCATAACCAAAATAAGTTGAGGAGACACGCTCATGGAAACAAATTTCAATGCTTTACATTCTTTGCAGTTGCCAGGTGATACCGAATTAATCGCCCTGAGTGCTCGCCCAAGTCGTTCCGTGACCATGAATAGCCCGGCATTGGATGTCATGACTGATTTGCGTGTAATTGACCCTGTTTCCATCGCAGAAGACGCTTCTCTGAGCGAAGCGCATCGGTTGATGGTCGGGCGTGCGATTCGTTTGTTGTTTGTAACAGGGGATGATGGTCGGCTGGTTGGTTTGATTACAGCAAACGACGTCTTGGGTGAGCGTCCCATGCAGCGTATCCACCAGCAGGGCAAGCGCCACTCTGAGATTTTAGTTCGTGATGTGATGACCCCGCGTGAAGACCTTGAAGCATTGTCTTTGTCAGAAGTGAGTCATGCACAAGTCGGAAATTTGATTTCGACCATGAAGCGCTGCGGGCGTCAGCATGCTTTGGTCATCGAAAAAAATGAAAAAACTGGGCATCATGAATTGTGTGGGATGTTCTCCACCTCGCAGATTGCCCGCCGCTTAGGCATTTCTTTGAATTTTGTTCGCGTGCCACAGACATTCTCTGAGATCCAACACTCTTTGTTGCACCACGAATAAGTTGTTGTCTTTCAGGCTTTAGACCAATAGCCCGAGCCATATAGTGGCTTCGGGCTATTTTTTTGGTGTACGGATCGCATAAAACGGGTGAGATTTCTGCTGAAAAGCGTTTTTTCGTGCAATTCTAGACTTTAGTTTGTCATCTGCGATGACTTGTCATCTTTCTGTAATTGCTTTTTTTTATGCTTGCCATAATGCATTCATCGCAAGGACCCTGCACAACATGCCCGCCAATATCCTTTTGGTCGAAGACGAACCTGCTATTCAGGAACTCATCGCTTTTAATTTGACGCAATCTGGTCACCACGTCTTACGCGCATCATCCGCAGAAAATGCGATGACCTTGGTCAAAAATGCACTACCGGATTTAATTTTATTGGATTGGATGTTGCCAGGTGCTTCTGGCGTAGAGTTTGCCAAAAAACTGCGAGCGGATGATCGCACGAAGGGCGTGCCGATTATTATGTTAACTGCACGCAGCGAAGAGCAAGACAAAATCATCGGCTTAGAAACCGGTGCAGATGATTATATTACGAAGCCTTTTAGCCCCCGTGAGTTGCAGGCCCGCATTAAAGCCGTTCTGCGCCGTCGCGCGCCTCAAATGACAGATGATGCGGTTGAAGTCCGTGGACTACGCCTAGATCCTGTAACGCACCGAGTTGCTGCACATGGCGAGTCGATTGACTTAGGGCCGACCGAGTTCCGGCTTTTACACTTTTTTATGACGCATCCTGAGCGCGTTCATTCACGGACCCAATTGCTTGATCAAGTCTGGGGTGATCATGTTTTCGTCGAAGAACGTACCGTAGATGTGCATATTCGTCGTTTACGGTGTGCGCTTGAGCCTTCGGAGCATGACAACCTAATCCAGACCGTTCGCGGGACGGGTTATCGCTTCTCCACTCAGGCCTAATATGATTTTACGGCCCTTTCTCCGACAAATTTTCTTCGTGGTCCTGTGGTCAGCGCTTTTGGGATCTGGCCTTTATGTCTTTTTGGGTCCGGTTCCGGCGCTGGTGAGCGTCTGCATTTTGCTCGGTGGCGGGCTGTGTTTCCATGTTTATTATTTAGTGCGTTTGCTACGTTGGCTAGAAGAACCCCTGCCGGACAAAATCCCAGAAGGGCGTGCCGCGTGGGATCAAGTCTTCTCCTTGTTGTACCGCCAAGCTCGGCAGCAATCACTGAACCAGAAAAAATTGGCAAATGTGCTGGAGCGTTTTATCAATGCGGGTGAAGCCATGCCAGATGCAGTGGTGGTTCTGGATGAGCATGATCGAATCGAATGGTTAAATCCGATGGCCGTTGAGCATTTTGGGCTTGATCGGCGGCGCGATATTGGTAATCCAATTGTAAATTTGGTCCGGCAGCCGGGATTTTTTCCATACCTGACCGAACAAAACTACAGCCAACCGTTGATCTTGCGGCAAATGCAAGATGGTGGCGAAGTCGTGCTCTCGATCCAACTGGTGCCTTTTGATTCAACACGCAAGCTTTTGCTGTCTCGCGACATTACGCAGTTGGATCGGGTGCAAACGGTACATCGCGATTTTGTCGCCAATGTTTCGCATGAATTGCGCACACCACTCACCGTCGTCGGCGGCTTCCTTGAAACCTTAAGTGATATGCCAAATCCCGATCCGGCAACCTTGCATCATTTCTTGCCGATGATGATGGAGCAGGCGCGCCGGATGCAAACGCTGGTTGATGATTTACTGACACTGTCGCGCTTGGAAAGCAATCCTAAGTCTGCTCCGCAAGAGGTGGTTGATATGCCGAGCCTGCTTCGCACTTTAAAAATGGATGGTGAGGGGTTATCTCAAGGGCGGCACGAAATTATTTTGGCGCAAAGTGACGCGCGCGGCCTATGGGGGGACTCTTCGGAGCTTCACAGTGCATTTGGTAATTTGGTTTCAAATGCCGTGCGCTATACCCCTGATGGGGGGCGGATCACCCTGAGTTGGCACATCGTAAGTGGCCGCGGCATTTTCAGTGTGAGTGACACGGGGATTGGCATTGCGCGCGAGCATTTACCACGATTAACTGAACGCTTTTATCGAGTGGATCGAGGGCGTTCGCGTGGCACTGGAGGCACGGGCCTCGGGTTGGCGATTGTGAAGCATGTCCTTGCGCGCCACCATGCGCGCCTTGAAGTACAAAGCGAGCCAGATCAAGGCAGTACATTCAGCGTGATTTTTCCTGGCGACCGGCTTGCCAATGAAAATTAATGGAAACGGTATGTGAGAACTTCGTGATTTTCGTGACGACAACAGCGCGCATCTGGTATTTATGATGTTTTCAGCGCTTTCTTCGTCACAGGATGAACGTTTTCTCATGGCCGTATTTTCTGCTAAACGCATTCTGATTCTCAGCTTTTTTGGTGTAAGTCTTCTTTCTGTTTTTGCTGTCATCTTCTTGGGGCTGCACCTACAGCACGTGCTCACGGATGAGGCCATTCGGCTTTTCTCAGACAAAGTTCGCGAGCAGGGTGTTGCAGAAAGCCGTCTCTTTCTTAGCGCAGAACGCAATGCCAAAATGCTGGCCGGTGCCTATTTGGATGCGCTGGCCGCTGACCACCCACTGAATCCCGCGAATGAGTTTGCCCAGCTTTTTTCTCGAAGCGCAGATGGCGCTATCCGCCATCGAGCAGATCGCCCTTTCCAGCCAGAGTTAGAGGCCGGATTATTTATTGCCAAGACGGTGCCGATGTCCCCAGAAGTGCAATACCGTGCGCTGATGCAATATCGGCTTACCAGTTATTACGGCCGCGCATGGTCTCACCAGCTTTCCAATACCTATATCGCTTCGTTAGATGGCATGTTTGCCACTTATTTTGCCCATGGCGACTGGGCGCGTGTGACACCTGCGAACCTGAATATGAGGGAATTACCGTGGGTCAAGGCAATTGCTCCCGAGAATAATCGCGAGCGCACGGGGCGATGGACTGAAGTATATGAAGATGAATTTGCTGCCAGTGCCGGTTCGTATGAGACCTTTTTTACGTCGTATGTTTTACCTATCGACGAGAAAGGTGTTTTTCGTCACTACGTTGGTGTTGATTTGGCACTGGATGACATTATTGAGCGCAACCGCTTATTTCGAGACAAAGGGGGATATACCCTCATATTTCAAGAAAATGGTCAGTTAATTGCGCATCCAGATTATGTTGCTCAGCGTAAGCAGCCTTATGGCGTGTTTGTTTCGACGCTAACTGATGACATGCTTAAAAAAATCTACCAAGCCGCCAAAGAGGTGCGCGGTAGCGAGCGCCCACAAGAGCTTGATCTGCTTGGTACGCCATTTTATGTTGGGGCGGGGCGGATTGATGGGCCGGGCTGGTATCTTGTTTCTATTTTGCCGCGTGACCGGATTGATGGTTTTGCAAAATATGTGGTTTGGCTTGCGTGTGCTTTAGGTGGCTTGTCGATTGCGTGGCAGTTTTTATGGCTCCGCTTGTTTTTAAAGCGTGCCGCTGTTGTGCCTCTCGCTCCGGCGCATTCCCCTGTTTCTTTGCCTTTACCGCCTCCATCAGAGGTGCCCGAGCAAATTGTGATGGGCGATGCACCCTCTTTTCAGACGGTACTCGATGCGATTCCTGAGGCTGTATTTTATTTACGTGATCGCTGTATTTTTGCTGTGAATTCGGCCGCAGTAGACCTTTTTGGTTACCATAAAGAGCAATTAATTGGCCAAAACACAGCGTGTTTATATCCTGATTTTTCTGCTTATTTAGATGCCGGGCAGTCTTTCTATGCTCCATTAATGTCTGGAGAGACTTTTCGCGGCGAGTTAAAAATGCGCCGAGCAGATGGCTCGGTATTTTGGTGTGAGCTGGTTGGTCGTTTAGTGACGGCCGGACAGCCTGCGCGTGGTACGGTGTGGATCTTTCGCGATGTGGGCGCACAGTATCTCATTCGCGAGCGGTTGCTGTTTTCTGAGGCCTTACTGGATATTGCGAAAGAAGGCTTTGTGGTGATGGATCGCCATTTCCGAATTACCCAGTGTAATACTGCGTTTCTTGATATTTTCGATATGCCAGAACAGGCAATGATTGGGCAGTCTTTACGTGTTTTTCGACCTTATTTAAAAGATCGTGAGCATTATATTGAGATGAGAAGCCAGTTAAAGAAAAACGGAGAATGGCAGGGCACGCTTCAATGTTATAACGCTTATCGAACCGCATTCGCTTGCCAATTATTCGTTCGTGCGGTTAAAAATGAGCAGCATTATTTAACGCATTATGTCGCGGTATTACATCTTCAAAATACCGATGCTTTTTAGCTTTGCATCCTTGCTGTATCTTAGGATGTGTCTATGTCATGAAACGGTATGGGTACGCATCATATGAACCAATTACAAGCAGTTCGCACATTTGGGCAACAAATCTGGCTCGATAACCTTTCTCGGGGGCTGATTGAAAGCGGTGAATTGGCCAATTGGCTCGCCGACGGCATTGCTGGCGTGACATCAAATCCAGCGATTTTTCATAAGGCTATTGCGCACGATCCGAGCTATTGCCAAGCGCTGCTTGAAATTCGTGAGCGCATAGCGGATCCAGAGGCACGTTACGAGGCGCTCGTGTTGCCTGACATTCAAGCAAGCTGTGATTTGCTCGCTCCGTTGTATGAGGATTCACGTGGAGAGGCGGGTTATGTCAGCTTGGAGGTTTCTCCTGCGCTGGCGCATGACGCGGAGGGCACCATTGCGGCAGCACGGCGTTTGTGGGCCGCGATTGCGCGTCCAAACGCTATGATCAAAGTCCCTGCAACCCCCGCAGGGATTCAGGCGCTATCGACCCTGATTGCAGAGGGCATTAACGTCAATATCACGCTGCTGTTTTCCCTCTCTCAGCTCGAAGCGACTTGGGATGCCTATTTAGCAGGCCTGAATGCACGAGTCGAGGCTGATTTGCCCGTGCATTCGATTCGTGCGGTTGCGAGTTTCTTCTTATCGCGGATTGACCATGCCATCGATGCGCAATTGCCCGAAGCGTTGCAAGGCAAAACAGCGATTGCCTTGGCGCGCCAAGCGTATCGCCGCTACCAAGCACGTTTTCATGGTGCGGAATTTGCCCCGTTTAAATCGTTAGGCGCTTGGCCGCACATCTTATTGTGGGCGAGCACTGGAACCAAGAACCCTGCCTATTCGGACGTGTTGTATGTCGAATCTTTGATGGGACCGGAAACCGTTAACACGGTGCCGGATGCGACCCTTTTGGCTTTCCGTGATCATGGTCAATCGGCGGAGCGTTTGTGCTCAGAAGATGGGACGCATACCGATGCACAACTGGCGGCAGTGGCGGCCGCAGGCGTGGATTTGGAGGCTTTGGGTGCAAAATTACTGCAAGATGGCCTGAAGTCGTTTGATGAGGCCTTTGCTGCTTTGCTGGTTCTGACTGCTTAAGACTGCGCCGGATGATGGACGTGGACCGCGCTTCGGCGCGGTTTTTTCATGAGAGTACATGATGTTAATTGATGCTGATGGTTACTGTGATCTTGCTCAATGGGTGCCTTCTCCCAATTGCGATTCACGCCCCGATGCGCAGTCGCCCGAGCTGCTTGTGATGCACTATATTAGTTTGCCGCCGGATCAGTTTGGCGGTGAGGACATCATTGCGTTATTCCAAAATCGTTTGGACCCGCAGGCCGATCCTTTTTATGCCGAGATCGCACATTTACGGGTTTCCGCGCACTTTTTGATCCGGCGAGACGGTGCGCTCATTCAATTTGTACCTACAACGCAGCGTGCGTGGCATGCAGGCCAATCGTGCTGGCGTGACCGTGAGCGGTGTAATGATTTCTCGATCGGGGTCGAGCTAGAAGGTTCTGGCAGCGTGCCTTTTACTGATGCGCAGTACCAGCGCTTGGCGGCATTAAATGGAGCGCTTAAACAGCGTCACCCCTCGTTGCGCGAACTGACGGGGCATGAGCATATTGCACCCGAGCGTAAGCAAGACCCCGGTCCATATTTTGATTGGCCCCGTGTGTGCCAAGAGAGTGGGCTACCGATGTGGACAAATACATAGCCCGTACTGATTAGGCGGGGGTGGTGGCGACCTGCTCCGCGTCGATTTGAATCTCATCACCCGCCACAATCCGATCTCGCCCTGTGTGTTTGGCAACATACATGCGCTGATCTGCTAGCTCCACTAAGTGCCGCCAATCATCCATTTGATCTGCGAGCCGCTCCGAAATGCCCACACTGGCAGTGACCGGCTTGCCATCAGGACGAAGGCCAAAGCCAATCGCGCGCAGCCGGTTCAGTGCCTGAATGGCTTGTGTGCGGTCAGTATTGGGCAGGATCAACACAAATTCTTCGCCACCCCAGCGGGTCAAAATATCGCCTCGCCGCAGGTTTTGGGTAATGCTGTGTGTCAGCTGCTGTAAGACGCGATCCCCTGCTTCATGGCCATATTCATCATTGACACTTTTGAAGTGGTCCATATCAAGAAAGGCGACTGCAAATGGGGTGTTGCTGCGTGTCGAAATAATGAACTGTAGCTCCATTACTTCTTCGCCGCTGCGTCGAGAGAATGTGCCCGTCAGTGGATCGCGTACCGCTTGATGTACCAGCACAATCATAAACGCCAACTGGCTAATCCCTGCCAAGGCTGATACCCCTGCAATCAGCGCCATCAGCCAAAATGCACCCGAGAACGAGGGCCAATCGACCATGCCGATTTGTACATAGCCTGCAATGCCTTGCGCGATCAGTACCGGCGCGGCAAAAGCGATATTTTCAATGAGTGTAAGCGGGAAAATAGAAAAACCGGCCAGTAAGACAAACGGCAAGAAAGCATAGCCCGTACCAATGGCTGCCGAAATGCCATATAGATTATATCCGGTCATGAGGTAGTGCGAAAAAATATAAAACAGCGTTGGGATGGCAAAGAAATACGCCATCGACTGATAGGCGTTTTTTAAATCACCGTCTGACTTGGCCAAGCGCACGACAAACCAAAATGCCGCCGTTGAAATCAGGCGTAGCGTAGCGATCTTGAGGGACAGCGGGTAAGGCAGCGTGATGACATCAATCACAATCCAGAGAGGGGTCAGAATAGCGAACAGGCTCGCAAACAGACGGACTCGATTGACAATCATGGCTGCACGACGGCGCGTCATCAGGGGCAAATGCTGCTGAGGTGAAGCCAACCAACTCACTTCCGCTTGATTGAGCTCTCCGGGAAGCAGGCCAACGGCACGTTGCCAGATGAAATGAGTGATTCGATTCATGGAATAAGTGTGGGGTTGAGGATTGTCGATACCGATTGTAGGGATGTCGTGTGACGGTAGTTTGTGTCAGGTCAAAGATTATGATGCAAATGGCGTTGTTTGCCATGCTTTTTGCATGGCAACACGCAGATCAAAAAAAAATCGTCGGAGTATTCCGCCGTGCGGAAGGTGGGCTTCCTATCCTACCTGTCTAAATTTCAACCTGAGTGCCCATTTCAACGACCCGATTCGGAGGAATTTTAAAGAAGTCCGTGGCTTTTAATGCATTTCGTGACATCAGCGAGAATAGCCGAACGCGCCATAACGGCATTCCCGGGTGTCGGCTGGCAATCAGGGTTTCGCGGCTCAGAAAATACGAAGTATCCATGCTTTCAAAAGTCAGGCCGCAGTCTTCACCGCCCTCTTCGAGCACGTGTGGAATATCCGGTGTTTCCAAGAAACCATAGCGTGCCTGCATTTGCCAAAATCCAGTCCCGAGGTGTGTGACTTCAATTCGCTCATTGGCGCTGACGATAGGAATATCTTCCGTGCGAATCGTCAGGAACACCACGCGCTCATGTAGCACTTTATTGTGCTTCAAATTATGCAACAATGCATGCGGAACCCCGCTAATAGAACTGCTCATAAACACCGCAGTGCCGGGCACTTTTGCTGGCGGGTAAGCGCATAGGTTATCGACAAAGTCTTGCAAAGGTAGTTCGCTGGCTTCCAATTGTGCGGTCATCAAATTGCGGCCGCGTTTCCAGGTTGCGAACAGCAAGAAAATCGTTGCACCCATCGCCAAGGGTAACCAGCCACCCTCAAATATTTTCAGCGCGTTGGCCGCAAAAAATGCAATGTCGACAAACAAAAAGACTGCTGTGACCGATAAGGCCAGCCACAGCGGCCATTTCCACTGGGTGCGCGCAACCACGCACGCCAAAATAGTGGTCAGCACCATGGTCCCCGTGACGGCAATACCATAGGCTGCTGCCAGATTCGACGACGAGTGAAAGCTTAAAATCAGCACCACCACTGCCGCCAGCAATGACCAATTCACCACCGGAATATAAATCTGTCCGATCTCTTTAGCCGAGGTATGCAAAATATGCACGCGCGGGCAGTAACCCAGCTGTACCGCTTGGCGCGTAAGTGAAAAGGCTCCCGAAATCACCGCTTGCGAGGCAATGACCGTGGCGACTGTTGCCAGCAAGGTGAGCGGCAAACGTCCCCATTCTGGTGCAAGTAAAAAGAAGGGGTTTTCTGCACTTTCGGGATTCGCGAGCAGCAATGCACCCTGTCCAAAATAATTCAGCACCAGCGCAGGTAGAACGCCCGCAAACCACGCGAGCCGAATCGCTGGTCGCCCGAAATGCCCCATGTCGGCATAGAGCGCTTCCGCACCGGTCAGCGCGAGCACGACAGCACCCAAAGCCAGAAACGCTAATTTTCCATGTTCAAGCACAAAATGCAGGCCGTGTAAGGGGTTCAGCGCCACTAAAATTTCAGGGTGTTTTGCAATACTCATCGCCCCGAGCGCCGCCAAGACCGCAAACCACAGCAACATCACCGGCCCAAATAACATGCCGACTCGCGCAGTGCCGTGTTTTTGTAGCATAAATAGCGCTAACAAAACCCCGAGCGCCAAAGGTAATTCCCAGCGCTCTAGGCTGGGGGCGGCAATTCCCAAGCCCTCTGTGGCAGAGAGCACCGAAATCGCAGGTGTGATCACCGCATCGCCATAAAACAGCGCAGCACCCGCAATGCCCAGCCAAATCAGGAGTGGCTGCCAGCGTGGAATCGCTTTGCGTCGTGCCAGTGCCATCAACGCCATAATGCCGCCTTCACCGCGGTTGTCTGCTAAAAGCACAAAGCTGACGTATTTCAGCGAAACAACCAGCAAAATCGACCAAAACACCAGAGAGAGAATGCCAATAACGTTTTCTGGTGTGGGCATCAGCCCAAAGTGTCCAGAAAAGCATTCTTTGAGTGTGTAGAGCGGGCTGGTGCCAATATCCCCAAACACAATGCCGAGCGCAGCAAAAGCCAGTGTGCCGAGTGCGGTTTTTTCTTGAGAGGCGTGCATTGATTCGTACTTTTTAAAGGTCAGTGCGCGGGTGCGCAGAACATCGGTTTATTCGGTTTGACTGTCATCATGAATGCCACGCAAGCGTTGCAAGCGCGTGAGTCGCCGCGCTTCTTGTTCCATTTCCATCAGAACAGTTTGCACATAGCGTAGATGTTGATGGCTGGCCTGCTGAGCGCTATCGGGTTTGCTTTCCATAATCGCTTCGTAAATCGCAGTATGTTGCTCAAGGATCCGATCGCGGGTGTCTCCACGCAAATACAGCCCGCCAATATTGGTAATCACATTCCGGCGCAGCAGATCAAACAATCCTTTTGTCGTGTGATATAGCACGACATTATGACTAGATTGTGCAATCGCTAAATGAAAACTGGCATCCGCTGCGCCCTCATCGGCAAGTTCCACACTGCCATGCGCCGCCAGTAAAGCTTCATAGCGTGCGCTGAGTTGATGGCGGTCTTCGTCAGTCGCCCGCAGCGCCGCATAGTAAGCGCTCGCGCCCTCAATAGCGAGTCGGTACTCCAGCAAATCACCATGGACGTCGGGATGTCGTTCAAGCAAAGCGGTGAGCGGATCAGAAAAGGCTTCGCCCATGCTTTCCGAAACATACGTTCCCCCGCCTTGGCGCGTATTGACCAAGCCGCGTGCGGCTAATTTTTGGAGCGCTTCTCGAATCGAAGGGCGAGAAACCTGAAAGCGCGCCGCAAGTTCGCGCTCGGGGGGTAATTTTTCGCCTGCCTTGAGTACGCCAGCCAGAATCATATTTTCAAATTCGGCCATGAGCTCATCAGAAAGTCGGCGAGGGGCACGTAAGTTTGTCATGTGTTTTAAATTGGTCTGACCAGAATTTGAGGTGAGTGAAATAGCAAAAAATGCTGCGATGCATCATCGTCATCCCAGTGCAAATTTTGCGCTAGTGAAGCCTTGATTTTGTTTCATTATCCCCCATGAAGACAGGGGGTAAATGGTCTATAAAATCTTTGTTTTTCAGTTAGATAGCAAAAATAAACGGCGTTTTTTTGTGAAGGGTCTAACGTTAAAAAATAGGGCTTAACCCACGAAAAAAAGATAGCGATTGACAGCGTCTAGTGTGCTCGGTTTGAATGACCTTAATCCAATTGTAAATTGGTATGACCAATAATAGTAGATCAAAACGATGTGCAGCGGGGACGCTTCTGCTGTAACACAAGGAGATAGGGATGTCTTTAGGTCTTCAGGCCTTTTTGGCTTTTTTGCCGATTTTAGTGGCCGCTGTGCTGCTGATTGGCTTGCATTGGCCCGCCAAGCGCGCCATGCCAGTTGTCTTCATTCTGACCGCGGCGATTGGGCTGCTGGGCTGGGACATGTCATTTAATCGCGTGCTCGCCTCGACCCTCCAAGGGTGGGTGATGACGCTCTCTGTGCTGTGGATTATTTTTGGCGCGATTTTGTTGCTGAACACCTTGAAGCACTCGGGTGGGATTTCGGCGATTCGTCGTGGTTTTGCCCACATTAGCCCTGATCGTCGCGTTCAAGCGGTGATTATTGCGTGGCTGTTTGGATGCTTTATCGAAGGCGCTTCAGGCTTCGGTACACCGGCTGCGATTGCCGCCCCGCTGTTAGTCGCGATGGGTTTTCCGGCCTTGGCTGCGGTGATGTTGGGCATGATGGTGCAATCGACACCGGTTTCCTTCGGCGCGGTCGGCACTCCGATTTTGATCGGTCTGAATAGCGGCATGGACTCCGCTGCGATTGGTACTCGTCTCGAGGCGCTGGGCAGCAATTGGCATGAATACTTGATGCTGATGACCCGCGAAGTGGCCACTCTGCATGCGCTCACAGGTTTTGTGATGCCAGTGCTCATGGTCATGATGATGACCCGCTATTTCGGCAAAAACCGTTCGTGGAAAGAAGGCCTTGAGGCGGTTCCGTTTGCATTGTTTGCGGGCGTGGCGTTTACCGTGCCTTACGCGCTGACGGGTATTTTCTTAGGCCCTGAGTTCCCTTCATTGCTGGGTGCTTTGGTCGGCTTGGCCTTGGTGGTGCCTGCTGCAAAAGTAGGTTTCTTGACTCCGAAAAAATCGTGGGATTTCGCCCCTGCACAAGAATGGCCAAGCGAGTGGATGGGTTCCGTTGAAATCAAAATGGATAGCCTCTCCGATCGCGTCGCTTTGCCGGTTTGGAAAGCATGGGTGCCTTACATTCTGGTCGCTGTTATTTTGGTGCTCAGCCGCGTCAATGACGGCCTGAAAAATGCCCTAAAAGCGGTGGTCTGGAAAAGTGGCGACATTCTTGGCGAGGCCAAAGTCGCCGCGAGCATCGACCCGCTGTATCTACCGGGCGGCATTTTGATTTTCGTGGTTCTGTTGACGGTCGTGCTGCACAAAATGAGCTTCCGTGAACTGAAAGCCGCTGTGGGCGAGTCGACCCAAGTGCTGTTTGGCGCGGGTTTTGTGCTGATGTTCACCATTCCGATGGTGCGGATTTTGATTAACTCCGGCGTCAACCACTCTGGCCTCGACAGCATGCCGATTGCCATGGCGACTTTTGTGGCCGAAAGCTTTGGCCATGTGTATCCGTTCTTTGCGGCGACCGTCGGTGCGATGGGGGCCTTTATCGCTGGCTCGAACACCGTCAGTAATATGATGTTGGCGCAATATCAGTTTGGTGTGGCCGAGTCGATTGGCGTCAGCGGTGCGTTGATGGTCGCGATGCAAGCGGTGGGCGCTGCGGCAGGCAATATGATCGCGATTCATAACGTCGTGGCTGCTTCTGCAACGGTGGGCTTGTTAGGCCGTGAAGGCGTGACGCTGCGGAAAACCTTGGTTCCCACTGTGTATTATTTAGTTGTCGTTGGTATTTTGGGTTCGCTGGCGATGTTCTCGCTTGGCGTGACCGATCCCTTATTGGGGCACTAACCGGATCTGTTGATCTGTTCCGACGGGCGCACGGTGCGCCCGTCTTGTCATCAAGGTGAACACGATGAATCGCAACTCCCCTCTTGCCCGCCCCAGTGCGGTGTATGTTTTTGGAACCTGTATCGTCGATTTGTTTTTTCCGACGGCGGGCATGAGTGCCATCAAATTGCTCGAGCGCGAAGGGATTCGGGTGATGTATCCCCAAGCGCAATCGTGCTGTGGGCAGCCCGCGTACTCTTCGGGTTTTCGCGAAGAAGCACGGACCGTGGCGCTCAGCCAAATCGACGCATTTGCAGGGGACGAACCGATTGTTGTGTTGTCAGGCTCCTGTGCGGGCATGATGAAACACCATTACCCCACCCTCTTTAAAGATCATCCTCGCGAAGCCGAAGTTTTACAGTTTTCAGCGCGAATCTACGAATTTACCCGCTTTTTAGTCGATGTTTTACAGATTGATCTGCAAGACATGGGCGAACCGGTCGAAGTCGCGTTGCACACCTCCTGTGCCGCCCGCCGTGAAATGAATGTGCGTGACTCTTCCTTGCAACTCCTCGACAAATTGCACAACGTGACCCTGCTGACCCACGACCACGAGTCCGAATGCTGTGGGTTTGGTGGCACGTTCTCGGTTAAACACCCTGATATTTCTGCTGCGATGGTCTGCGATAAAACCGCCGCCCTCAAAGCCACCGGCGCTTCGCAAGTGGTGAGCGCCGATTGTGCGTGTTTGCTGAATATTAATGGCGCGCTGACCAAACAAGCCTCGCCGTTGCGCGGCAAGCATCTGGCCGATTTCATTTGGACGCGCACCACCGGAGAACCGTTATGAGCACTCAACCTCTACATGATTTCCGTGCAGCCGCAAAAACCGCCGTCGACAATCCACAGCAGCGCCAGAACTTTCGCGGCGCGATGGATTTTTTGATGCAAAAGCGGGCGGTGCAATTTCCCGTACAAGACGAATTACAAGGCTTGCGTGATTTAGGGCAAAAAATTCGCCAGCGCGCCCTCTCTCGCCTGCCCGATCTATTAGAGCAATTTGAAGCGAATTGCACGCGCAATGGCATTCAAGTGCATTGGGCACAAACCGCCAATGAAGCCTGCGACCTGATTCACCGCATCATGCTCGAAGCTGAAGCCGACACCATCATCAAAGGTAAGTCGATGGTCAGTGAAGAGGTCGAGCTGAACCATTATCTCGAAGCGCGCGGCATGACGGCCTTAGAAAGCGATATGGGTGAATTCATTGTGCAGCTGGCACATGAAAAACCATCGCACATCATCATGCCCGCGATTCACAAAACCAAAGCGCAAATCGCTGGCTTGTTTCACGAAAATTTGCCGCAAACCCCGTACACCGAAGATGTCGATGCCCTGATTCAAATTGGCCGCCAAACCCTGCGCGAACGGTTTTTTCATGCCAAGGTCGGACTGTCGGGGACCAACTTTGCGGTCGCCGAAACCGGCACTTTGGTCTTGGTCGAAAATGAAGGTAATGGCCGTTTATCGACCACCGCGCCCGATGTGCATATCGCGATTACTGGTATCGAAAAAGTCGTTGAAAAGCTGGCCGATATTCCCGCCCTGCTCACTTTGCTGACGCGTTCGGCGACCGGCCAAACCATCACCACCTATGTGAACATGATTTCTAGCCCGCGCCGCGAGGGGGAAAAAGACGGCCCGAAAGCGGTGCATTTGGTGTTGCTCGACAATGGTCGCAGCCAAGCCTATGCCGATGAGCAAATGCGTCAAACCTTGCAGTGCATCCGCTGCGGGGCGTGTATGAATCATTGTCCGGTGTATACCCGCATCGGTGGTCACGCCTATGGCACTACCTATCCGGGGCCGATTGGCAAAATTATTTCACCGCACCTGCTCGGCCTCGAAGAAACCCGCGAACTGCCTTTTGCATCGAGTTTGTGCGGCGCGTGTTCCGAAGTCTGTCCGGTTCGAATTCCGATTCCAGAATTGCTGCTGCGCCTGCGCGAAGAGGCCGTCACCGCCCCTGATGATCCGAACCACAAGCACACCGTGCGCGGACAAGGCGC
>CAZWRK010000072.1:0-20108 GCA_964635875.1 uncultured Aquaspirillum sp. | reverse complement strand
CATGAGCCTGCTCCTCAGAGGCTGATGCCATCTGCTCACTCATTTGATGGATGCTATCTACAGCTATGCTTATCCCGTGTAATGCATGCTGCGTATTGATGACCTGCTCGACACCTGCCAGTGCCTCCTGACTGCCCTGATGAGCAATATTTACTGCTTGGCTAGCGACCTGCTGAAGTGAGCCAATTATCTGCTGGATTGTCTGCGTAGATTCTTGAGTTTTCGACGCCAGAGCTCTAACCTCATCGGCCACCACAGCAAAGCCTCTACCTTGCTCACCGGCTCTTGCGGCCTCAATAGCGGCATTAAGTGCCAGCAGGTTGGTCTGCTCAGCAATCGCACGGATCATATCGGCAGCCTGTTGGATTGATTTGGTTTCTGACGCTAAGCTCTCTACCGACTGGCTAATCGCTTGTACTGTAGTCGCAAGTTTCTCAATCACCTCTCTGGTCTTCTGAGCTTGTTCAGAACCAGTCTGACTCAGGATATTGACTTGGTTGGCCTCGCGTGCGGTGTTATGAATGTGTATTGAGACCTCTCCAATTGAAGCAGCCATCTCATTCATCGCAGTAGCAGCCATGTCAGCCTCATCGCGTTGGTGCTGCAAAGCTGTGTCCGACTGCTGGGCTAGATTGCCGCTTTTGGACGCGAGTGTGGCGGTCTGATGGGCATAATCGCTGAGCCGGTTAAGAGCTGTGCGGAGCTTCGCCCCCTCGCTAATTAAAATCATGTGCAGTTGAGCGATAGTTCCATGCTCGTCGGTATAGGTGCGAGCAATCAGTTCGCTGTCGAAACTTCCACCCGCGATGCTGCGCAAACTATCCAGTGTTTTCCGCTCATGGCGACTCGCTAGAGCCTGCAAAGCAAACAGAAGTAAAGTGACACAGCCTAAACTTGTCCAGTAAGTGCCACTGTACAAAACAATAGCCGTTAGCCCCGTAGCCAGTAACGGCATGCCGAAAAAACCGCTTATTGTGCGAAGGCGTTCGGTTAAGCGAACACTCTGCTGACCGGCTTGAAGGCGCTGATAAAGCTGTATTGCACGTTCAATCTGCGCACTGTCCGGCTTTACCCGCACTGATTCATGCCCAGTTATTTTCCCATTTTCCAAAATCGGAGTGACATAGGCATTTACCCAATAAAAGTCACCGTTCTTGCAGCGATTTTTAACGAGGCCACGCCATGGATAACCAGCTTTTAGGCGATTCCACATTTGGGCAAATGCCTGAGGCGGCATATCTGGATGGCGGACAATATTGTGGCTAGAACCCACTAACTCTTGCTTATCGAAACCGCTAATTTCAATAAAAGCATCGTTGCAATCAACGATTTTTCCTTTTAAATCAGTGCGAGTCACGAGGTAACGCCCAGAAGGAAAAGGAATGTTTTTTTGAGTAATAGGCAAGTTAATCTTCATAAATGCTCCACGGTTGACCTGTATTTTCGCCCGATTTAAAAACGAAGCCTTTATGGCAAAGTGCGATGTTTAGCTTTTAGCGCCATAAAAGAAATGACAGCATTTCTCTCTCAGAGCAGGTTTGCGTCATTTAATATATTCAATTTTTCTAAAGCAAAACCATATCATCTAGGAAGCATAACACAAAGCTTTATCCACTCTAAAAAAGAGCCTGCAATACACTCAATGCGCAGGAATAAAATAAGCAGTTTTTAGATCAGAAAAGCAAAATTTTCGTAAATAATCCATAAAATTTCGCAAAAATCTTCAAGCAAAAAAAACGGCCTCCGAAGAGGCCGAATAGTGTGGAGCCACACCCAAGGTCATCACAAAATCAAAATGCGAATTGAGCTTCCTCTAATTCCATAAGAGATTTAGAGCCCGCCTTTAAAGTCACAATTAAGCTATGGATTTCAGGGAAGAGCTTAGCAAAATAGAAACGCGCAGTTTTCACCTTGCTATCGTAAAACGCTTGCTCTGCTTTGCCAGCATCCAACGCAGCAAACGCAACTTGGCTCATCCATGCCCAGAAATAACCATAAGTCAAATGCCCAATCAAACGCAGATAGTCCGTCGCGGCAGCTCCCGCTTCATCTTTGTTCATCATGGACTGCATGCCAATTTGCATCGTGATTTCAGCAATTTGTTTATTGAGGCCATTCAAAGGCTCAATAAATTCTGCCATGCGCGCATCACTGGCATTTGCCTCGCAAAATTTATGAATTTTCTTGGTAAATTTGCGCAATTTTTGGCCTTGATCCATCAAGACCTTGCGGCCCAACAGGTCAATGGCTTGAATACCGTTGGTGCCTTCATAAATCTGAGAAATACGGCAATCACGCACCAGCTGTTCCATGCCCCATTCTCGAATAAAGCCATGCCCGCCCAAGACCTGCATCCCTAAATTGGTCGCGGTATAGCCATTGTCAGTCATGAACGCTTTGGCGACAGGCGTGAGCAATGCAACTAGGTCAGCGGCATCTTGGCGGTCGGTTTCGTCTGTGGAGCGTTCCTCGATATCCAGCTGCAAAGCCAAGAATGCAGTAAATGCTCGACCGGCTTCGGTATACGCTTTTTGGGTCAACAGCATCCTGCGCACATCAGGATGCACAATGATCGGATCAGCAGCTTTTTCGGGGGCTTTTGGGCCATTGAGTGCTCGCATTTGCAAGCGCTCTTTTGCATAGGCCAGTGCGCCTTGGTAGGACGCTTCGCCTAAGCCCAAGCCTTGCATACCGCACCCCAAGCGGGCGGCATTCATCATAGTGAACATGCAGGCAAGACCTTTGTTCACCTCGCCAATCAGGTAACCTTTAGCACCATCCAAATTAATGACGGCAGTCGCGTTCGACTTAATACCCATTTTGTGCTCAAGTGCACCACAAGACACCGGATTGCGCGTGCCATCATCGTGGAACTTAGGCACGATAAACAGTGAAATTCCTTTGACGTCTTTCGGAGAGTCTGGCAAACGTGCTAACACCAAATGAATGATGTTACTGGTCAGGTCATGCTCACCTGCAGAAATAAAGATTTTCGTGCCAGTAATCGAATAGCTACCATCTCCATTCGGCTCGGCTTTGGTTTTTAGCAAACCTAAGTCTGTACCGCAATGCGGCTCAGTCAAACACATCGTGCCGGACCATTCTCCCGAAACAATTTTCGGCAGATAGTAGGCTTTTTGTTCATCGGTACCATGCGCGTGAATGGCAGAGTACGCGCCATGCGAAAGACCTGGGTACATGGACCATGCGACGTTTGCAGAACACTGCATTTCCATAATCGGAAAGCCCAATGTCTTGGGCATGCCTTGCCCACCGTATTCGGGGTCACAGTCAAGACCCGTAAACCCTAGCTCACAAAACTGTTGGTAAGCTTCTTTGAAACCCGCTGGCGTGGTTACTGAACGTGTCGTTGCATCGTAATGACAGCCTTCTTCATCTGCAGCGCGGTTCAATGGAGCCAATTCGTTTTCACAAAATTTTGCGCCGGCCTCCAAATAAGAACTAAACACATCAGCCGTAGCCTCTTCGTATCCGGGCAAATTCGGAATGACATTTTGGACTTGGATCAGTTCATTTAATACAAACTCAAAGTCACGTAGGGGCGCTTTGTAAGCAGGCATGATGTTTCTCCGTCGATAAGTGAGTAATGCAGGACTGTCTCGCCCTGTCATCAGGTCTTGATATGCTGTTTAGCCTATAGCGATTTTTTCCCTTTAGCAACTATTTTTCAAACGATCGTTTCGAACAGTTGTTTTGTGCAATGCGCCATTTTTGAGAGCGACCTTATACCGAGCGCCATTGCACAAAATCTAAGCCGATGTTTGGCAAGCCTTTGTCGTCAATGGTAAATTAGTGTCGCGCTGCAATCTTTTGCCGCACAAAACAACAAACGCGACACCCGACTATCATCTACACGATGGATTCTGCAGGAAATACCACCAGTGAATCTTTCCGAAACTCAGGTTGACTCAAAAGAAGCTTACACAGGATCTTTTCTACGGCTATGTGTCGATCAGGTTCAGCTTCCCGATGGCAGCACAACGCAACGAGAATACCTGCAACACCCAGGTGCTGTAGCCATTCTGGCACAGCTAGAAGATGGGCGATTTTTGCTAGAGCGACAGTTTCGCTACCCTCTGCGACAAACCTTCTTCGAGATTCCAGCGGGGAAAGTTGACCCTGGTGAATCGCCTTTAGCGACGGCCAAACGTGAACTACTCGAAGAAACTGGCTATACCGCCCAGCGCTGGTATCAACTGCTCCCTGCCCACCCATGCATTGGCTACTCTAACGAAAAAATTGAATATTTTTTTGCGGAAGGACTCCGCTTAGAACAACAAAATTTGGACGAAGGAGAGTTTCTAGAGGTTTTTGCTTTGGAGCTCACAGAAATTCGAGCGCTGGCACTCGCAGGAAAAATCACAGATAGCAAAACACTCGTCGGTCTATATTGGCTAAATGCTTTTCTTGATGGAGAACTAACTCGTGAGCCCATTTGATCGTCACAGGGATCGCCGCAGTGATGGCATTCGGGTCCCTGCACACTGTCCCGCTAGCATTGTGTCATTGGTCACAGGGCAGAGCTTTGAGGCAATGTGTTTTAATATCAGCGTGAAAGGTATGGCGTTAGCGACGACATTTATCCCACAAAACAATGAACAGCTCGAAGTCACGGTCCACACACCAGACTTGGCCGGGCGGCGCTCCCCCCCCTTAAAAGCACGCGTCGAAGTTCAACGCTGCATTGAGCTTCAATCGGAGAGAGGGCGCATTTACGAGTTAGGGGTCAATATTATTGAGATCCTGCCGTACTAGAGTCAGATGTGGCGATAAACTGGCTATTGGCCCATTGAGGTTGGGGGAGGTTAAATTTGAACGTTGACCCCACCCCTTCTTGGCTTTCCACACGAATCGTCCCACCCATAAGACGTACGAGCTTACTGCAAATTGTTAACCCCAAGCCCGTCCCACCATAACGCCGTGTAATTGAAGCATCGGCCTGAGAAAACGCCTCAAAAATCCGATTTTGTTGCTCCTGCGGAATACCAATTCCACCGTCTTCTACTGACAAAATAAGCTCTGGCTTACCCGTGTAAATATCAGCATTAGCACACAAATGAATCTCACCTTGGGCCGTGAATTTAATAGCGTTCCCGACCAAATTGAGCAAAATTTGCCGTAGCCGCATCGAATCACCATAGCCAAGCTCAGGGACATCTGGATCAATATGAACAATTAAACGCAGCGATTTCAACTGCGCTGTAATTTCCAAGCTTTTCACAACACTCTCTAGCAACGAAGAAATTGAGAATGGTTCATTAACCAACTCAACTCGACCCGCTTCAATTTTCGACAAATCAAGAATGTCATTAATAATCGTCATTAATGCGTCACCAGATGATTTTACAATCGACAAATACTCTGTCTGCTCTTCATCTAATTCAGTAGTCAGCAATGTCAGCTCCGTCATGCCTAAAATGCCATTCATCGGCGTACGGATTTCATGACTCATATTTGCCAAAAATTCGCTTTTTGCTCGATTAGCGGTTTCTGCAGCCAGCTTCGCCTCAGCCAACTCTCGTTCAGCTGCTTTAAGCACAGAAATATCTGCCACCATTTCAATAAAACCGATCGTCTGACCGCGATCTTTTAGTGGAGAAATAGAAATCAAAACGGGCAACCGCTCTTCTTGATTGTTTTTAATTAAATCCGTTTCAAATTGAAGATACGCTTTTTTACCACACATCAACTGTGATAATGCATCTCGAATAGCATGGCGCTCGGAGGACGGCATAGAGGCTAAAGCCTCATGCCCTTGCAAATCCTCCACATTTTTGTAGCCCAACATTGTTGCAAGCCGCAAATTATTGAGTCGATACCGACCATCCGCATCGACAATCGCCACACCAACAATTTGATTATCAAAAACACCTTCTAGATAAATCTCTCGCTCATGAATAGTTGCGTAAGCCGCATCCAATCTCTGCGTCATACTTTCTCTTGTGGCAATATTCCTACCAATCCAGAATGCACATAAAACAATTAATGCAGAAAAAAAGCCAGATGCGAGAATAACCTCGAGTTGATGCATCGACCGAGAAACTAAGATGGCCTCTTGATCACGCTCAGCTAAAATAACAAACGGATAAATACGAGAAGAGCGAAAAGCGATAGGATTATTATTCTCGGCAATCAAATCACCATACTCTTTATGCTTTAAATAGTCACTAAACAACGGTTGAGACTTATCAAGCGTCCCCACTTCTGGGCCAATATCGCGAGACCGTGACAGTAAATGTCCATTATAGTGCCATATTTGCACAACATCTTTTTGACCTTCGAAAACCTGCCTATGAAAACCGGCAAAATAATCAAGATCAATCAACCCAACAATTAAACGATCACCCTTCATTCTCTGTGTTAAAACAATGTAGCGTGCCTTATTATTTAATGAAGGATTAGACTTGATTTCATCAATAAAACCACGGCCATCCATTGCTTCGCTAATTTTAAAAATACTTGTTTTTTCAGGAAGAATGCGCGACAAAATTCTTGGAGGAAGCCGTTTTCCAATAAAAAACGCCTCACTTGAAGCAGAGATAGCGCCCTGATCATCAATAATAAAAACAGTTTTTAAAAAAGGGACGCTATATTGAACATTGCTTAATTGAATGACACCCTGACGATTTGGCTCGAGAATATCTAAAGTTGTTTGTGTAATAGAGATTGCCCGAGTAATATGCTCCTCAATCAGCCGCACCAATTGAACAGTATTATTCAAACTCTCATCCAAAACTTCTTGCTTAATTCTATACAAATGATAGCCAGATAAAAAACAAAGTCCAAACGCGATCACAACGCCGGAAAGCTTAACCAATAAGCTTTGTTGAACACCTTTAAAATAAATAGAGTGATGACCTTCCTGAAAAAAGCTGGCCTTAAACATAATACATTTTCCGTATTTTCATTAAAAACAAAAAAGACCCCTTTTCTAAGCGGTCTTTTTCATTAAGCATGGTTATGTTATTTTTCATCAAAAATAGACTTAATCATATCAAAGCTCACAGGCTTAATTAAAATATCATTAAATCCCGCAGCAAGAATCCGACTCCTCTCTTCGACCATTGCATGTGCAGTATAAGCAACAATAAACAACTGAGAAAGAGCGGGATTTTGCCGAATTTTTCGACACACATCTTCGCCATTCATATCAGGCATACTAATATCAAGTAAAATGGCATCTGGTGTTTTAACTGCAATGAGATCTAGTGCTTTAATGCCGGAGTCACACTCGCTCACATCCCAATTGAGCAGCGCTAGAAAAGCACATGCCAAACGGCGATTCATTGCATTATCATCAACCACTAAAACATGCTTTTTTTGCACAGCGAAACCTATTTATTTAAAATATCAGGCAGAAATATTTTTATTTTGGCTTTTTAAAATATGAACTATTTTTGCCTGCAAAAACCCTCGCAACACCTCAAGAGAAATAGGTTTTGTAAAAATAGAAATATCAGGAGGCAAACCGCCTTCACGAGCAATTTCATCCACACTCAGGCCTGTAATTGCAACGATATCCATCGAAGAAAAACGTGGATCTGCTCGTAAAGTTTTGATCATCTGAAAACCATCCATGCCAGGCATTCGCAGGTCAGTTAACAGCAAATCAGGGATTTTTTGACCTAAGCGCAATAGGCCCTCAAACCCATTACCAACCATCTCAATAGAAACCGGCATTTGCCAACTTTCTAAAGCTTTGCTGATCATTTTTCGTGTCACGGGATCATCATCCGCTAACAAAATAGAGAGCGTCTGTTGATTTGACACAGCAGCAGAAGGTGAAGGGGCTGCTGGCGGGGTAGAAATACCGCGATCTCTTAGTTCGATATAATCTTGAACAGATTTGACTAGAATACGACGATGCCCACCGACAGTTCTCCAAGCTTCGAGCACACCACTCTCGACCATGTTCTGCACCGTCCCCAAGCAGACACTCAACATATCCGCCGCTTTTCGGGTGCTGCAATACATTTCAGATGCTTTAGTTTGCGGATCGATATTATTCATAGTTCACATTTCTATTCATTAAGGACTGAGTCCATCTGATTTTTGATCAGCAAGACATCAGTGACTCTTGGTATCCACCACACGGCATTATTTAATAATGCCACCGACACCTAGATAACAACGAAGACCCATATTAACTTAATATGCCGTAGCTTTTAAAATTTTTACAACAATTATCCCATATGGAAAAAAACATCTCTTCCTGAACAATTTTCAAAACATCGACCTAAAACACCAGTCTCTAAACTGCGCCCCCTCCTCTCCCCAAAAAAACCGGAGAAAAAGCCAGGTATCACACGAAACAGAAAAGTAGAGCACAAGCTGATTTCAGATAAACGCATCGGAAACAGTGCCTAGGGAAACACTGATTTTAGTATTTATAGCATTTATCGCGAATTTTGTAGACGAAAATGATGAACCTCATACCAAAAATTATAAAAAAACATAATATCAAGCCAAATAATTAAAAACCCCAAAAGCATACAAGACGCCTTTGAGGTTATTGCAAAGCAAGGTAACTCGACAAATTTAGCGCAGCGCTAAAACATCCTGCATATCAAACAGGCCGGTAGGCTTATCCGATAGCCAACGAGCCGCACGCACCGCGCCATTAGCAAATGTCATTCGACTCGATGCTTTATGCGTAATCTCGACACGCTCACCCATCGTGGCAAACAATGCGGTATGGTCGCCAACAACATCACCTCCGCGAACGGTTGCAAATCCAATCGTTTTGGGGTCTCGCTCGCCGGTCACACCCTCGCGGCCATAAACCGCGCAAGTTTTTAAATCACGCCCCAAAGTATCGGCAATCACCTCGCCCATACGCAAAGCGGTTCCCGATGGCGCGTCCACCTTATGACGATGATGCGCTTCGATAATTTCGATGTCGTAGCCTTCGTCCAAAACCTTCGCTGCCATTTCGAGCAGCTTGAAGGTCAAGTTGACGCCGACAGAGAAGTTAGGGGCAAAAACAATACCAATTTCTTGGGAAGCGGCCTGAATTGCAGCTTTACCCGCATCATCAAAGCCGGTCGTCCCAATCACAAGTTGAACACCATGACGGCGACACGCCTCTAAGTAAACTAAAGAGCCTTCTGGACGCGTAAACTCAATCAAGGTATCAGCGCCGACCAAAGCAGAGTCCAAATCCGAAGTGATGGTGACACCCGATTGCTGCCCCATAAACAAACCGGCATCTTGCCCTAACCACTCGCTTCCTTCGCGCTCTAACGCCGCATGCAAGCGGCAACCCGGCGTAGATAACGTAGCTTCAATTAACGCGCGCCCCATACGGCCGCTCGCGCCAGCAATGACGATATTACGTTCAGACATGAAAAATCCTTAATTCTTATAGTTTGGCAGCAGGTGAGACGGTCACAGGTTGCTCATCCGGCTTAGCTTGACGATCGGGCAACACACTTCCTTCGTAATGCGTCATCCGATCATCTTTGAAATAGACCGTAAACAAAGCATCCGAAACAAGGCGGCCATTTTTATAGTATTGATATTTATAGTCCCAACGATCCGCATGAAACATATCCGAAACCAAGGGCGAGCCAAGTAAAAATTTAACTTGGCTGCGGGACATCCCCGGCTCCAATTTTGCAATCACATCTTGGCTGACCACATTACCCTGTTGAATATCAATCGAGTGCGGCTGTATCCAACGGAGTGGGGAGCTGACACTGCAGGCGGCAAGCAGCAAGGAGACAATAACGGGCAGAATAATTCGCATAGCAATCCTGTAGAGTAGTTACCCAGTCATTAGGCAAGGCGCACAAAAGGCTTTATCATAACTGACAAAGCCGACATTTAGCGACATAGTAGAGAGTTATGACTAAAGCCTCCCACCTCAAAGATATTGGACTGAAAGCCACTGGCCCACGTCTTAAAATTCTCAATCTCTTCGAAACATGCGGACTTCGCCATCTTTCAGCCGAGGATGTGTACCGCATCATGCTCGAAGAAAAAATCGATATTGGCCTCGCAACCGTCTATCGAGTTCTTACACAGTTCGAACAAGCCGGTATTTTAACCCGACACCACTTTGAATCTGAACGCGCGGTCTACGAGCTGAATCACGGCCATCATCACGATCATTTAGTGTGCATGCAGTGCGGTCGTGTCGTTGAGTTCTTTGAGCCAGAAATCGAAGCCCTTCAAGAAAAAGTAGCCAAACAACACGGCTTTAAAATTCAAGAACACGCACTCTATCTTTACGCAGAATGCACCAAAACAGACTGCGAACATAAAACATCATGATCCCATGGATTCGGGCTGGACAGCCGTTTCCACCCTTGCACAGCGCGCTCAGAGAGCCGTCTGGCCTACTGGCCGCAAGCACTGAATTACGCGCGGATCACCTGCTCGAAGCTTATAAAAATGGCATCTTCCCATGGTATTCGCCGGGAGAGCCGGTCTTGTGGTGGAGTCCCGATCCACGGATGACACTCACCACGGCTGAACTGAAAGTCCCTCGCTCACTGGCCAAAGTCAGGCGCCATCGCGCATGGCGCATCACATTTGACCAAGCCTTTTCACAAGTGATCCAGCATTGCGCCAACACCCCTCGGCCAGGACAAAACGGCACATGGATCACATCAGAAGTGATTGCGGCCTACACTGAATTGCATCGCCAAGGGTATGCCCACTCGGTAGAGACATGGTATGACCATCAGCTAGTAGGTGGATTGTATGGCATCGCGATTGGCAAAATGTTCTATGGTGAATCGATGTTCGCCCATCAAGCTGATGCTTCAAAACTGGCTTTCGTCACCCTCGTCGAGCACCTCCATCAGGCAGGGTTTAAAATGATTGATTGTCAGGTGTATACCGACCATTTAGCACGATTCGGCGCGTACGAAATTCCACGCGAGGCATTTATCACACATTTGCGCCACGCCATTACAGAACCGGCCCCTGCTGCTGATTTCTGGAGAAGCGAGTTTTCCCATGAATCACCGACCGCCTAAACACGACACTCCGTTGCATTTTTATGCAACAGCCAACTACCCATGCAGCTACCTTGATGATAAGGATGCACGATCGCAAGTCGCTGTCCCTATTGAAGCGATCAACACCGAAACCTACAGCCAACTTGTCCGCCTAGGGTTTCGGCGTAGTGGCTTGTTTATTTACCGGCCGTATTGTGACGACTGTAAACAATGCATTGCTGTACGACTCCCTGTTGCACGTTTTCATGCCAGCCGCAGCCAGCGTCGTGCAGTCACGCGCCATCAAAACCTAACAACCCGCATCGTACCTTTGGCATTTCATGAAGCGCACTATGCGCTGTACACACGTTACCAAAGTGCACGACACGCTGGCGGCACAATGGCCGATGACGACCGCAATCAATACGCTGAGTTTATTCTCAAGAGCCACGTCACAAGTTACCTTGTTGAGTTTATTGAAGAAGACACCCTGCGCATGGTGAGTCTGATTGATCAACTAGATGATGGACTGTCTGCGGTTTACACCTTTTTTGACCCCGACGTTCCCCAAGCCAGCTACGGGGTCTATAACGTGCTGTGGCAAATTACGGAGTGCAAACGGCAGGGATTACCCTATTTGTACTTGGGCTACTGGGTGAACCACTGCCGAAAAATGGCATACAAAATGAATTTCCAACCACTTGAGCAGCTCATCTCAGGGCAATGGCGAAACGCTGCAGAGCTCGGCAACACATCAACAAAATCGCCGGCGGAATAAGCTTCACGCCGGCGGTTTTTGCATCTGCGTATACCCCCAAATTGAGTGCTTAACGATTACGACGCGTGTCGCGCGACAGCTCGCCTAAAATTGCAGCGGCCTCATCCAAGGTCAGGTTTTTACCAATATCTAAGGGCTTAGGTGGGGCCGTCACAGCCTCTAGCAATGCACGTGTTGCCGCCTCTTCCATCTCTTCCTTGGAAGTTTTATACGGTGCTTTTGGAGGAGGCTCTTCGACCGGAGGCGCTTCCACAACCGCCTGATTTGCGGCTTCCTCAGCAGCTTTTGCGGCCGCCTCTTGCTCCAATGCAGCCGCAGCTTCCGCCTCTAAACGATGAATAATCTCCGCAATCGGAGGCGGCATTGGCGCACGCGTTTGCGTTTTGCGTGCCTCTTGCTTTTGGCGCAGAGAAGGGCCGACTGTATCAATACACTCTTGAATCAAGCCCGGCCCCCTAAAAATCAAACCACTATAGAGCTGAACAAGCGCCGCACCCGCATCCATTTTTTCTAAAGCATCGCTACCACGCGTAATGCCACCGACCCCAATGACAGGAATTTTTTCACCAAGCAGGCGCGACAACTCACGCACAACACTGGTTGCTCGATTATTTAATGGCGCACCACTCATCCCGCCCGCCTCTTCAGAGGCCGGTAAATGAGACAAACCATTGCGAGACAAAGTTGTGTTTGTCGCAATCACGCCGTCAATTTTGTTTTGATAAAGCTGACGTGCAATGGCCTCAATGCCATCTTTATCCAAGTCTGGCGCAATTTTGACGGCAAATGGAACATAGCGCCCCGTTTGTTCAGCCAATTCTTTTTGGCGCATTTTCAGCTGCGTCAACAGCTTTCCGAGCGCATCCTCAGACTGTAAATCACGAAGGTTCTTGGTATTTGGAGAAGAGATGTTGACGGTAATGTAATTGGCGTATTGATAAACCTTATTCATACAAACAAGGTAATCATCGACAGCATTCTCGATTGGTGTCGTGGCATTTTTGCCAATATTGATCCCTAAAATGCCGCGATAGCGGGTCTTTTTTAGGTTTTCAATCATGGCATCGACACCATGATTATTGAAGCCCATCCGATTAATAATCGCGTCGGGCCCCGGAAAGCGGAACATACGCGGCTTGGGGTTGCCATCCTGTGGACGAGGCGTCACCGTGCCAACCTCAATAAAACCAAATCCTAAATGCCCCAAAGCATCCAAATACTCCGCATTTTTATCGAGCCCTGCAGCCAATCCGACTGGGTTTGGAAATGTCATTCCCATCACTTCGACCGGCATCGCCCGAGAACGACTCGAAAACAAGCCATCAAGACCATAGCTGCTCGCTAACTGGAGCATGTTTAACGTAAATTCATGGGCTTTTTCCGGATCCATACGAAACAAAAAAGGCCGAATCAAAGAGTACAGTGCTTGCATGAGCGGGTATCTATCAAAAAGTCATGCCCAGCATGCAACAACACGCTGGGGCAGTAAAGAAATAAGCAAAATCACACGGATTAGCGCAAAGATGTATCAAAAAAACTACTCACACCATACCGCAAACTCACGCCGATTTTTTTCGCAAACCGATCAAAAAGATATTCGTCTGTTGTGAAATTCACTAACTCATCGGCTTTCACAACATCTCTCGCCACCGAATTCACACTTCCTAAACCGTCTGCTAATCCAACAGCTAAACTATCGCTTCCAAGCCAGACCAAACCGCTGAACAACTCTGGATTATTCACGAGCCGCTTACCACGTCCGACTTTCACCGCGTCAATAAACTGCTGATGAATGCCATCTAACAGCTTTTGACGCCACACAGCATCTTCTGGCTTCTGAGGAGAAAAAGGATCGCCCAGCGCCTTATGTGTGCCCGCTGTCATTAAGCGCCGTTCCACGCCCAATTTCTCCATCAAGCTGGGGAAGCCAAAGCCGTCTGATAGCACGCCAATTGAGCCAATAATGCTGGCTTTATCAACATAGATCCGATCGGCTGCAGCGGCCATATAATAACAACCCGAAGCGCACACCTCTTCCACCACAAAATAGAGCGGAATCGCGGGATGCTTCGCTTTTAAGCGGCGAATTTCGTCATAAACCATGCCAGACAAAACGGGACTTCCGCCGGGGCTATTGGCACGAACAATCACCGCCTTGGAACCCGCGTCAGTAAATGCCTTATTCAAGCCGGAAATTAATCGCTCAGCAGTATTGTTTTCAGAGGTAATCGGCCCTGCCAAATCAACAACTGCCGTATGCTTACCGCCAGGACTATGCATCCCTTCCTTTGCAGAGGGGCTTTCTAGCATCAACATCACAACCGCCGCGACAAACAGCGTCAGCCATACAGACCGAAAGAAAATTTTCCAACGTCGCGCACGTCGCTGCTCATCAATTGCGGCAAATGCCAGTCGCTCGACAACCTGGCGCTCCCAGTTTTGGGGCTCATTCATAACAGAATACCTTTTTGTTTTTAAAGCAAATTAAATGAACACATCAAGGCAGCGTATCTAAAAAAGCAATCACATCACCATCACGTTCTTCAATCAAGACGGGCTGCAACCGCGCCCCCCGACAGGGGCCACCTAAACACAGACCGGTCTCAGGTTGATAGTACGCCGCATGCATCGAGCACACTAAAAATTGCCGAGACAAGTCAAAAAAATGACCGTCTGCCAAATCCATCTCTACCGGTATATGTCGGCAAGCATTTACATAGGCATAAAGACGCCCCGCATAACGAATCACAAAGCACGACTGCCCTTGCCACTCGAAACGTACGCCTTGACCGCCATTTTCTAGTTGGTCAGCACGACAAATTAATTGATACGGGCGCGAAGCCAAGGATGTAGCTCCTCAAAACGAGCAAAACAGGCGACCGGATTCAAAGCCAACAAATCAGATTCTGGGTGCGCACCATAACTCACACCGACACTCGGCATCCCCGCATTCAGCGCCATTTGCAAATCGTGAGTGGTGTCGCCAATCATCAGTGCCCGCTGCGGCGCAACCCCCAAATAATCGGTAATCTGTTCAAGCATCTGTGGATGCGGCTTGGAATGGCACTCATCCACAGTGCGCGTGCAATCAAAAATTTCGACCAGCCCACTCAATGCCAGCACGCGATCTAAACCCACACGGCTTTTACCGGTCGCCACCGCCAAAAATACACCTTGTTCTTTATAGTCGCGCAGCGCTTCCGCGACGCCCTCAAACAAATCCACTCCGGCATCGCCCGCCAAATAATGCCGACGATACGCATCGACCATCTCACGATAGCGAGCCTCTTCCAAGCCCGGACAAGCGTAGCGCATCGCATCGGTGAGTCCCAAGCCAATGACATAGCTCGCGCGCTCTCGGGAAGGGACCGGCAAGCCTAAATCGACACAGGCGGCTTGAATCGAGCGCACGATATGCGCGGTCGAATCCATCAAGGTCCCATCCCAGTCAAAAACGATTAAATCATAATCTCTATTCATGGCGACCTCGCAACGTAACCAAAAACTGTTCAAGCTCTTTTGGCAAAGGCGCTCGCAACTCTAAAGGTTCCCCAGTCAAAGGGTGTGGCAGTGACAGTCGTGCTGCATGTAAGAACATGCGCTTTAGCCCCTGCCGCATCAGCTGTTTATTCAACCCAAAATCACCGTACTTGTCGTCACCCGCAATGGCCTGGCCACAACATTGCATATGCACCCGAATTTGATGCGTGCGCCCCGTTAGCAATTTTGCTTCGACGAGCGAAAAATCGGCAAACGACTCAACCAGCGTAAAACGGGTATGCGCACTAATTCCCTCAGGAGAAACACGCACGCGGCGCTCTCCATCCGGCAGGGTGAATTTAAGAAGCGGCTCTTTCACTTCACGACGCTGCGCAGGCCATGGCCCAATCGCCAATGCCAAATAACGCTTATCCGGCCGCCCCTCACGCATAAAGCGATGCAAGGCCGTCAAGGCAGAGCGTTTTTTTGCAATCATCAGCAAACCAGAGGTTTCACGATCAAGGCGATGCACCAACTCCAAATAGCGCGCATCAGGACGTGAGGCGCGCAACTGCTCAATCACACCAAACGACACGCCTGAACCACCATGCACAGCCACACCAGCCGGTTTATCAATCACCAACAAGGCATCATCTTCAAACACGATCGGGAAAACGGCCGCGGGAACGGGTCGACCACCATCTTCGCGACTCGCAATCCGAATCGGCGGAATCCGTAAGACATCACCAATTTGAATGCGATAGCTCGCTTCAATACGGCCTTTATTCACACGCACTTCGCCGCTGCGAAGGATGCGATACACGTGGCTTTTCGGCACACCTTTTAAAATACGGACCAAATAATTGTCGATCCTTTGGCCTGCGTCAGCATCATCAATCGTGATCTGGCTGACGGAGTCTTTGCGTAGCTCGGTCATCTTTGCTTATACTTCCTGAGCTTTTCATCTGACGGCAACAATTTGTTGACGAAAATGAAAGCAGTGATGAGCGCCCGGGGTGGGCGCCATTATGGTGCATGACACCCCGATGCGAAGCCGGCGGCGGCATATGAATCCGTTGACCTGACGCTTCGTCACCCGACAGGCACCACGGTTGTCTCGCTCACCGAAAAGCAGCGATGGTAAAGCATTTGTACGCGACACGCACTCACGAGATTTTTCGTTTTCTGGTGCAAAGCCCGCCAGAAAACTACGCAGCAAAGTTTGACCCGACGCGCCTAGCAAGCACATGAGAAAACCATCTGAAATAGATGGCGGAGCCTAAAACAGCTCCCCCGTGAAATTTAAGCATTGAACCGCAGGCGCGAATCCGCAAACCCAAGGAAGTCGGCTTAACTGTCGTTCCCGTTCTTTAATTGAGCACTTCTTTCGGAAAGGCGCCACACGCGCCGTCAAATACTTGCTGCCTCCTTGCGAGAGTGCCGCGCAGGGAACGTTTTAATGAAACGCATGTTATTTAATGCGACGCAAGCTGAAGAGCTCCGCGTCGCGATCGTCGATGGGCAAAAGCTCGTTGATTTGGATATTGAAACCGTAGGCAAGGAACAAAAAAAGGGCAATATTTACAAGGGTGTGATCACTCGAATCGAGCCCTCGCTAGAAGCCTGCTTTGTCGACTATGGCTCTGAACGCCATGGCTTTCTGCCGTTTAAGGAAGTGTCACGCGCCTATTTTAAAAACTATGAAGGCGGCCGCGCACGCATCCAAGAAGTGCTGTCTGAAGGCATGGAACTCATTGTTCAAGTCGAAAAAGATGAGCGTGGTAATAAAGGCGCGGCGCTCACGACTTACGTCAGCCTCGCAGGCCGCTATCTTGTTTTGATGCCGAACAATCCACGCGGCGGTGGTGTTTCGCGCCGGATTGAAGGCGAAGAGCGTAATGAATTACGCGAACTCATGTCTCGCCTAGAAACCCCGCAAGGCATGAGCTTAATCGCGCGCACCGCAGGGATTGGCCGGAGCTTTGAAGATCTGCAATGGGATCTCAACTATCTCTTGCAACTCTGGACTGCAATTGAAGGTGCCGCCGGTGCCCAACATGCACCCTTCCTGATTTATCAAGAAGGTAGCTTAGTCATCCGCGCCATCCGCGATTATTTCCAGCCGGATATTGGCGAAATTCTGATTGATACCGAAGAAGTTTGGGAGCAAGCACGGCAATTTATGAGCCATGTCATGCCCGGCAACGTCAATCGAATCAAACGATATTTAGATGACGTTCCTCTCTTCTCGCGCTTCCAAATTGAGCATCAAATCGAAACCGCCTATTCGCGCAGCGTCAGCTTGCCGTCGGGTGGTGCGATTGTCATTGACCACACCGAAGCGCTCGTCTCAATCGATGTCAACTCCGCACGCGCCACCAAAGGTGCCGACATCGAGACCACCGCGCTCAACACCAACCTCGAAGCCGCAGAAGAAATCGCACGCCAACTGCGTCTGCGCGACTTGGGCGGGTTGATCGTGATCGACTTTATCGACATGGAAAGCCCCAAAAACCAGCGCGAAGTCGAAGGCCGCCTGAAAGATTCTCTGAAGAGCGACCGCGCCCGTGTCCAAATGGGCAAGCTATCCCGCTTTGGCCTGCTCGAACTCTCGCGCCAACGCTTGCAGCCGTCGTTGGGTGAAACCAGTCACATGCCGTGCCCGCGTTGCCACGGTACGGGCTTTATTCGCGGCACCGAGTCCTCCGCACTACACATTTTGCGGATCATCCAAGAAGAAGCGATGAAGGAAAACAGCGCTGCGATTCACGCGCAAGTGCCTGTTGATGTCGCGACGTTCTTGCTAAACGAAAAACGTGCCGAACTGTTCACGATTGAAGAGCGCCTCAAAGTCAATGTGGTCTTAATCCCGAACATGCACCTTGAGACCCCGCATTACACCATCACTCGTCTGAAGTCCGACGAGATTCAAGAAGATGATGTTTTGCCAAGTTACAAAATGGTGGAATCGCCTGCAGAAGACGTGGTGAGTTCTTACGTTCAAGAGCGCCAAAAACCCGTCCGCCAACAGCCTGCAGTTCAAGGTATTACACCGGACCAGCCTGCTCCACTCGCCAAAGAGCGCGAAGCACGACCAAGCACCACAACAGCGACCCCAACCCCGGTACCGACAAAACCGTCCGCCGAGCCAGTCAAATTGGGGTTCTTTGAGCGAATCGTAGCATGGTTTAAAGGTGACGATACGGCACAAACCCCTGCGGCAGCCCCCGTCGCCCCGGCACGCCCAGCACCTGCCGCAGCGCCTACGCGTGACGCCCAACCGCGTCGCGAGCGCCGCCCAGCCCGTTCGCGCAACCACGACGAAAGTCATCCTCGCCGTGACACGCGTCAAAACGACAGCAGATCGCAAACACAGCAGGAGCCGCGCGAGAAACCTGAGCGTCAACAACAAGATCGGCGCCATGAACGCAACGATCGCAATGATTCGCGCCAGCAGTCAGAAACACGTGACGCACGCCCTGCACGCGTAGAACGCGATGCGACCCAGCAAGATGCGCCAGCACCACGGGAGCAACGTCGTCGCCAGCGCCGCGAAGAGCCGCAAAATGTAACGCCAATCGAAGCAATCGAGCCGCGCCTTGCGCCTCAAGAGCAAGACAAAGCGAATACGCAACCTCACAACGCCGGGCCACAAGAATTGCACACCGGTGAAGTTGAGCGTACACCTCGTCGTCGTCGCGGCCGCCGTGGAGGAGAACGTCGCCATGAAGAAAATCATGAGACCCAACAAGGTGCTCATGACGACAAACTGGCCACGATTGCTGAGAATGAACCACATCAGGCCGTACAACCGCCGGTCAGTGTTCAAGAAGACAAACAGCCTGTCGTCGAAGTAGCTGCCACTGTGGTTCACCATGCGACGCCGGTCGTTGCGCCAGCACATGTCGCCGCCAAGGCGGTTGAAACCGTCGTTGCACCACAAACGGTCGAGCCTGCCGCGCCTGTAGTCGTTCATGAGGCCACGGTCGAAACAGCACCAGTGATCACCGTGGTACCTGTAGAAAAAGTCGCGCCGCCTAGCCAACGCAATGAGCCTGTTTTAATTCAAGTAGAATCGGCTCCGCGTCCGCAGGAAGAAGTGCCAGAGCAGGCTATTGCAGCGCCTTCTACGCCGACAGCGATCGCAAGCCAAGCGCCAACACCTGCGGTGGAACCCGCGGTGACCGTGGTGGAAACGGCAGAAGTCACACTAGTGCAAGTCGAAACCCGCCCAGCAGTGACGCCGCCAGCGGCTGCCGCAACCGAAGCAATGGCTGAGGCCGTAGACACTACTGAAACCCAAGCGGTCACAGAGGAAGTCGCGGCGCCAATTGCGTCTGCGCCCATTGAGCCTCATGAAACCACGTCGCTGCCTGCAGAGGAACATGCTGCAGTCACCACCCCGATCGCGGCCACGGTAGCTGTTGCTGTGGAAGAACCGGTAGATTTAGGGGGGCTGATTATGGTTCATACACGGAAAGATGCGCTGACTGCGAACGTGGAGCTTGCTACTGAAGGTGAAAGCGGACTGAAGCGTCGTCACAGCGACCATGTCCGCCCAACCATCGACACAAACAAGGACACCACCTTGGTTATGGTCGAGACGGCATCAACGACCGCGGCAGAGAGCACTCTCCCCAACCACCCAATCACCCAAAAACGGCGAAGTGATGTTCGTGCAGCGTACGTTGCTGCGCAGAGCTCAGCAACGCCAGTGAGCTTGACTCAGGTGGAAACCACGCGGTAGTAACCTGCAGATCCCTGCCGTTTCATTCTTTTTGAAGAATTTAGTTGACGGCAGGGGGAAAGCAGTTTAATATTTTGTTCATCGATTCCTCGATAGCTCAGTCGGTAGAGCGACGGACTGTTAATCCGCAGGTCCC
>CAZWRK010000071.1:16918-20431 GCA_964635875.1 uncultured Aquaspirillum sp. | reverse complement strand
CCACCCTCAAGACCCTCACCTTCATCCCGAGCACCCCGCCGACCCCATGAAATCGATCACGCTCACCTACCCCCCCAACATTGGCTTCCCCCGCCTTATCACCTTCGTCCCCCTCACCTTCAAGACCGACAACCTCGTCCTCGTCCACGACGAAGGTAATCCCACGCGCATCCGCACTCTCCGCTTGGACCGCATGTTCCCCGCTCCGTCGGCGCGGGCGGAGCCCGCGCACGACGCTGGCGGCAGGAAAGCCATCCCCGCCTCCGACCTTCTCTCCGGCTCCACCTGGACCCTGGACCCCAGCATCCGCTCACCCCTCATCACTGGCCGGGCCTACGCCTACTCCATCATGGACGACACCATCACCCTCGCGGACATCAACGACTACCCATGAAAAACCTAATCCCCCTCGCACTCCTGCTCACCCTGACCGGCTGCACCACAGCCGAAGTCGAGGAATTCACCCGCCGCCTGGAGGCCTACAACAACAGCCCCCAGGCCTGCATCGACTACGCCGATAGCATCGCGGACGCCTACCAGCCGCCCCAGCGAGCCCGCTGCACGACCCTGGACTTCTCCACCAACTGCTCGATCACCCCGCCTCCCCCCACCCGCCAAGAACGCTACGACGCGGCCCTGCGCCAATGCGAGGCTAACCGCTAACCACGGACGACCGCTGGCCATGCCCCCTCCTACACACGGGGCATGGCCTTTTATCGCGACACCTCGCCGACTCCGCCGACCGACGGCGTAATCGTCGACCTCTCCGGGCTGGCCGAGAAGCTCACCAGCTACGAAGACATCTCAGACGACCTCTCGGACGAGCAAGAGCAGCGCATCGTCCAGTACGTCAAAGCGTGCCTCGACATGAGCCACGCCAAAATCTCCAAGCGATACGACCACTGGCTCGAAGCGGACCGAGCCCACGACGTCTACGTCCCGCCTGGCGCCACCGCCTTCCGCGAGAAGGCCGTCATCGCGGACACCCGCGCCGTCGCGGACACCGTCCTCACCTACCTCATGGCCGCCCTCACGGGCCGGAACCCCATGTTCCAGCTTGAGGGTCTCAACCGCAAATCCCGCAAGGTCGCCTCCATCCTGGAGCGCGTCCTGCACTCCCAAATCCGGCGCACCGCTGGCGAAGCCAAGATCGCCCAGCACCTGCTCGACTGCATCCGCTACGGCTTCGCCCCCACCAAGGTCGTCTGGGACCCGCGCACCAACCAGAACCGCATCATCAACAGCGACCCCCGCCGCTGCTTCCCGGACCCCCGCGTCCAGTGGGGCGACTGGGAAAACTGGCAGTTCGTCGTCTTCACCGACTTCTCCTCCTACAACTCCCTGGCCCAGTCAGGCCTCTACCCCAAGCTCAAGAAGTACCCGGCCCTCCGCAACCCAACCGCCGCCACCTCTCAAGCCTGGGCCGCTCACCGCTGGCGCCAGGAGGAAGGTCGCGGCCTGGTCATCGACCCGGCCTCCCCGACCCAGACGAACACGGGCGCCCCCAACTACTTCTCCATCGGCAAGGCCCGTCCCGTCGACGAGGCCTGGCTGCGCATGGCTGGCTACGAGATCGGCCTGCCCCAAGTCGACCAGGTCTGGCTCGTCGCCACGATCATCGACGAACAGACTGTCATCCGCTTCCAACTCAACCCCTATGGCCGTCAGTTCCCCGCCGTCATCGGCGGCCTCTACAACGACAGCCACAAGACCTGGGGCCAATCCCTCTACGACCTGCTCCTGCCGATGCACGACATCGCCACCTGGCTCCTTCGCTCGCGCATCGACAACGTCCAGGCCGCCCTCAACAACCTGATCTTCGCTGACCCCACCCAGGTCATGATCCCGGACCTCATCGACCGGAACCCGTGGGGCGTCGTGCGCACCATGCCGGGCGTGAAGCCCGGCGACGGCGTCTTCATCGCCCAGGTCCCCGACATCACGCGCGGCCACTGGAACGACATCAATGCGATGTCCGACCTCAAGCAGCGCGTCTCCGCCGCCTCGGACGCCCAGCAGGGCATGCCGACCGCAGACGTCCGGACCGCCACCGAAATCCAGCGTCTCACTCAACTCGGCTCCCAGCGCCTCGGCGTCCTCAGCCGCGTCATCTCGTCCACGTCCGTCCGCCCTATGGTCCGCATGATGGTCTCGAACATCCAAGACTCCCTCGCCTACGAGGGCTCGATCCGCATGGAGCAGGGCAACATCCCTGGCCAGCTGGCCGACCTGGTCAACGACGGCTACCTCGACTTCACCGTCAAGGACCTCCAGGGCGACGTCGACTACCTGATCATCGACGGCACGCTCCCGGTCGAGCCCACCCGCTCCGCCGACACCTGGATGAACATGCTCCAGATCATGTCCAACACGGGCCTGAACATGGAGTTCGACATGTCCAAGATCGCCGAGGAAGCCATCCGCTCCTTGGGCGTCTCGGACCTCGACCAGTTCCGCATCTCCAAAGAGCAGATGGCCCAAGGCCCGACCCCCTCCCAGCAGCTGACGCTGATGGAGAAGGCCCGTGGAGCCACGGTCCAGCCCGCCGAGTCCATCTCCCGCGAAGTCGAACGCGGCAACCTTGTCCCCCTGCGAGCCGCCTAATGTCGAACCGCACCGCCGACCTGCGCACCGCCCTCTCGAACGGCCCTGTCTCCGACTTTGTGGACAGCGTCGCTCAAGACCTGATGGACGCCCACGCCCTGGCCCTCTCCCAGCGCGACACCCGTATCACCACGCTCACCACCCTGGTCGATGGTCTCCGCGACCGCATCAACATCCTCGAAGCGCGCCTCGACGCCCAGGCTCGGGACGACCGCTACAAGCTCACTCGGGCAAACATCATCAACCTGATGCAGGAACTTGGTATCTACGAGGAATAGCCAGACGTGACCGAGACGCGCCCCACTGGCGAACAGCTTCGCTTCGTCTCGTCTGCGACCGGCGAGCACATCCTCGACACCTACCTCGAAGCCGCCGAGAAGGGTGGCCGCACGCTCCCCGATCTGCTGTCCGACCTGTTCAGCAACAGCGGCCAGTTCAACGCGTCGCTCTTCCAATTCCGCGTCAATTCCAGCACCCAACTTCTCGAAGTCCGGGTCGGCACCTTCATCGACCCCAACGCCGGTTGGTCCTCCGCGAACGCCAGCATCTTCCGTTGGCGCGGCGCTCACGCCAACGCGACCGCCTACGAACGCCTCGACCTGGTCACCTACAACGGCACGGCCTACTTCGCGAACGCGGCGCACACCTCGTCCGGCGCGGCCCCCAACTCCAACTTCAGCCAGCTCGTCTCCATCGACATGAGCCCCTACGCGCTCAAGTCCGGCGACACCCTCACCAACCCCACTATCGCTGGCGCGGCGACCATCAACGCCGCCATGAACCTCGCCCAGATCGACATCTCTCTGGCCGCCAACCAGAACGACTACTCGCCCACTGGCTTCGAGACCGCCTCGATCCTGCGTCTGACGCCGACCGCCGACCGGACCATCACCGGCCTGGCGGCGGGCC
>CAZWRK010000071.1:0-16818 GCA_964635875.1 uncultured Aquaspirillum sp. | reverse complement strand
CAGCCCCTGATCAGCCGCACGACGCCTTCGTCTGGCCGAGTCATCTTCCTCTTCAACGCCAGCACCACCTACTCCGTCACCCTCTCGGACGCCTCGGTCTCATCCGCCGCCGCAAACCGCTTCGACTTCGGGTACACCCGCGTCATCCCGCCCCGGCGCGGCGTCATCCTCAACTACGACGCCACTTCCCAACGCTGGCGCGACGTCACCTACCTGGCCAGCGCGACCGCCTCTAACGTCTTCACCGGCACCTCCACCGAAGTCTTCGTCTCGCCGTCGTCGATCTTCGCCGCCGCTGCGCCCGTCTCGGTCTCCTACGCGGCGACCGTCACCCTCGACTTCGCGACCGGCTTCAACTTCGACATCGCCGCCCTCACGGGCAACCTGACCCTGGCCAACCCCACGAACATCAAGGCTGGCCAGTCGGGGCGCATCCGCATCCCGCAGGACGCCACAGGCAACCGCACCATCACCTACGGCTCGTACTGGAAGGCGCCCGGCGGCTCCGCCAGCCAGGGGCTCTCGACCGCCGCCAGCGCGGTCGACTGCGTCTACTACTACGCCCGCTCGACCACTGAGATCGAGTTCACCGTCTCGCGGAACTTCTCCTAATGCTTCCGTTCTTCCCTCACCCGATGATGGGGCGGACGCAGAAGGTGGCCTCCTACGTCCAGGGGCAAGCCCAAAACGGCCTCACCTCCTACACCTATTCGCTGGCTGGCCTGGCCGCCAACGACCTGGTCATCGTCTACTCCAGCTACGGCTCCATCACCTTCGTCTCCAACAGCTTCGCCCGTGTCGGCTCCGCCTACACCTGGCCGACCTACGGCTACACCGACGACGTCTTCGCCAAGGCCATCACCCTGGCTGACGTCGGCACGACGCTGACCGTGAACGTCGGCAACTCTGGCGGCTTCGTCATCTTCCTCGTCTATCGCGGTCCAACCGCCGTCACCTGGAAGACCTCCGTCGAGACTGGCGGCGTCTACACGACGGCCACTGGCTTCTCCAAGGCCGGGGCTCACCTCGGCGCGGTCTGCCTGGGTTCCGACCGCTCCATTGGCTCCATGGTGGTCCAGTCTCCGGCCACCCCCCGCTTCTCAAGCGTCTCGTCGAGCTTCTTCTCCGGCGGGGCGGGCGACATCCTCAACGGCATCTACGTAAATAACGCCGGCATCGACATCGGCGGGGGCGCAACCGGCACGAAACGCGTCGCCCATCTCCTTGAATTGACTGGCTAATCCCACCTCACCCCGCTAATTCCCACCTCAACCACAACAATTCCGAAAATGACCGACAATTCCAACGTCCTCCCCTTCAAAAAGGGCGACACCGAGCCTACCATTGAGATCAAGCGGCAGCTCATCGAAGCTTTCGCGCAGGCCCTCGACACTTTTGTCGAACGAACCGGGTCTGCGCCCACCGCCGCCAGCTGGTGCATCACCGACGACCTTGGCAAAAGCTACGTCGGATGGGACGCGACCCGTTCCGTCATCCCCGCCAGCGCCGTCTACGCGATGCACCTCGCCAGCTTCATCACAAGGATCAACGAAACATGACTGCGCCTAGCCGTTCCCACGGCCAGCGCGTCGAGGTCTGGCACAAGATGTGTCTCTCGAAGCGCCGTTTCCCAGACGAGTACGTCGCCCGCGCCGCCATCCAATCTGGGATGCAGAACGGCTCAATCTCCACCGACAAGCTCTACGTCTACCAATGCCCCAGCTGCCGGGGCTGGCACATGACCCACAAGAACCATGGCGAAAAAACCCACTCCGTCACCCCGCAAAACCCGTTCCACCGGGACGTCCACAAGCCAAAGCGCAACTACTATCTCCGCGCCAGATGAAGGAGACCTCCGTGGCCAAGTCGATCCCGAAATCCAAAGCGGGCAAGCCCGCGTTCGCCTCGAAACCCGCGATGAAGGGTTCCAAGAACAACAAGCCTCGCAAGGGCTGCTGAACGCTCAGGCGAAACTCCAAGCCCTAAATGACCTGGTGGGCTCCAAGGGTTGGTCCTTGGTCCGCCAGGTCATGCAGGATGAGATCGTCTCCGCCGCGATGAACATCGCCACCCAGGCCTCCATGACCCAGCAGCAGGTCGACTTCCAGCGCGGCGCAATCTGGGCCGCCAAGCAACTCCTCGACCTCCCTGTCCGCATCCAACGTCTGGCTGAAACCGAAATCGCCATGAGCCAGGACGACCGCCCCAAGGCGCCTGGGTTCTAGTCCAGCCTGCCCCGCTAAGGCCGGGCTGGAGAACCTTATGGCTGATACCCCCGACATGGCCGCGATGGTCGCGCGCCTTTCCTCCCCTCAACTTGGTCCGGACCCGAGCGCCCCGCCGCCGCAGGAAGCTGCGCCGCCGCCGCCCGCGCCGCCCGTGAAGCCCCAGGCTTCCCCCGAGCCCACGCCCACCGAAGTCGCCGTCGCCGAGGGCTCCCCTCACGACGAAGGCGATCAGATGGGTGAGGACGCGATCCTCTATGAGATCGACGGCAAGAAGCTCACCCCGAACCAAATCAAGTCGACCTTCGACCGCTACCGCGATCTCAACTTCAAGCACGCCGACAACGCCAACCTCCTCAAGGCCGCTGAACTGGCCATGCAGGCGGGCGTCGCCAAGCATCCCGACGACATCGCTCGTCTGATCGTCGACACCCTGAAGGGTCAGACGGCCAACCCGACGATGGGCGCCAAGGCTGACCAAGCCAAAGAGACCGAGCCGGACGACTACGAAGACGTCCTTGCCAAGTGGGAACAGGACAACGCCGCCTCGCTCCCGCCTGGCTATCGTGACATGCAAAGCCACATGAAGAAGCTGGCCGACGGCCAGCAGCAACTCATGAGCCTGCTCCAGCAAGCCCTGTCCCACACCCAGGGCCTCGCTGACTCCAGCGTCTCCTCTCTCGAAGACGCCAACAAGTCCCGGAACGAAGCGATCCAGACCCGGATCGCCAACAACCTGGAAGGTCTGGCCCAGAAGCACGGCCTCAACGCTGACCACGCGAACGACTTCCTGATCTTCGCTGGCGAGCGCGGCTACACCCTGGACGACTTCATCGACCCGCGCCTCGCCGCCACGGTCATGAACGACTTCAAGGCCAGCCTGGACTCGCCCGAACTGGAGCGCATGCGCCAGATCGCCCAGCGTCGCCAGGCCTTCACCGGCTCCATGTCCACCGGCCCGACCGGCGGCGACTCCGCCCCTGTCCAGCAGGAAGGCGACCCGCGCATCGACCGCCTCGCGGCCATGGCGCCCAGCCGTCGGAACATGTAGACTCCGCAAGCTTGCCCCCGCGAAGGCCTGTTTGTGACCCAGAGAAATCGCCCGGTTAACCGCCGGGCGATTTTTTTTACGACCGGGACGACCGCGTCCCACGCCCTGCGTCATAGCTCACACAGAAGCGCCACGGCCCTTCTCGACATCTTGAGCTGACGCGACCCGGCGACGTCCTTTCCGCCACCCCGCGAACGCTCCCGAGACCCCTCCCCCAACCTGATCTCAGGAGTCCCCGTTATGGGTGCTGCTATCCAAGGCCTGCGCGGCTCTGGCGAATTCACCGCCGACTACCGCCCCAAGAACTACCGCGAGCTCTACACCCTGCTGGAACCCAACGGCACGGCGCCCCTGAACGCGCTGCTGTCCATGGCCCAGTCGGAAGCCACCGACGACCCGGAATACAAGAACTTCCGGGACGAGATGCCGAACCGCGTCGTCACCATCAACAACGGTGGTGGCTACAACTCCTCGGCCACCTCGCTGACCATCGCCGCCGCGAACGACAACAAGTACGCCATCGCTGGCGCCATCCTGGTCAACTCGCGGACCGGCGAAGTTGTGCGCGTCACCGCTGACACCACCTCGACCACCCTGGCCGTGGTCCGGAACATCGGCTCGACCGCGTACACCATCAACCAGTCCGACACCTTCTTCGTCTCGGGCTACGCGGCGACTGAAAACGACACCACCCCGACGACCGTGTCCTTCGACGCGGACGTGGTGTCGAACTACACCCAAATCTTCCGCACCGCGTTTGGTCTGTCGAACACCCTGAAGTCGACCTACCTGCGCACCGGCCCGAAGGAAGACGAGCTCACCACCAAGGCCCTGAAGCTGCACATGAGCGACATCGAGCGCGCCATGTTCTTCGGGATCAAGGCCGAGGAAAACGGCTCGTCCTCGACCCCGCGCCGCTACACTGGCGGCCTGATGACGTCGATCTCGACGACCATCAACCTGGCCAGCGCGGTGGACTCCGACGGCACCATGTCGGAGACCCAGTTCGACGACCAGCTGATCCAGACCGTCTTCAAGTACGGCTCCAAGGAGAAGCTGGTGTTCGGCGGCTGGAAGGCGGCGGCTCTGCTCCAGCAGATCGGCAAGGCCCGCTGGCAACCCCAGCAAGTCGGCGGCACCTACGGCGTGAACATCACCCGCTACAGCACCTTCGCTGGCGACCTGATGTTCCACCTGCACCCGGCCTTCCGCCAGGTTCCGGGCATGGACGGGACCATGATCTTCCTGGACGTCCCCAACCTGAAGTACCGCTACCTTCAGGGCCGTGACACGAACCTCTATGAGAACCGTCAGGGCAACAACCAGGACGGCGTGATCCACGAGTACATGACCGAGTGCGGCCTGGAGCTCCTCCAGGACAAGGTCCACACGGTCATCAAGGGCTGGACCGGCCTCTAAGGACGACCCCCTAGCCCCACCAGGCCAAAGTCAGGGCGCCTCCCACAAGGAGGCGCCCTTTCCTTTTGGGGTCCAGATGACCGAACGAAGCGACCACAACCCGCACATCAAAGACGGCTACTCGCCCCTGCGAACCCTGCTCATGCAGGTCCTCCGCAAGTACGGCGACTACGCCCCTGGCACCGCCAGCGGGGACACCATCCTCCTGCTGATGGACCTGGCCAACACGGTCATCGACGAGGTCCGCGCCCACCCCTACTGGGACGGCACGCGCCTGGACTACTACGTGGCCGCCGACGACGTGCGCCCGGTCCCCGACAACATCGTCAAGGCTGGCGTCTCCTACTACTACGCCGCCCAACAGAACTCCTCGAAGACGCAACTCCTGGCCCAGGAGTTCCTGCGCACGATGAACCGTGAGCTCTGGTACCGCCTGAACGGCAACACCCGCATCTCGCTGATCCCCACCGACGGCGGATCGAACCCGGCCTACTCCCGCAACTCCACCACTAACCGCAACAACGGGCAGGTCTCCTAATGTCGAGTCCCAAGTCCCCGCACGGCGTCCAGACGAAGCCCTTCGTCTACCAGGACTTCCAGGGCCTCGACACGACGCGGGACATCACCGCCCTCGACACGGGCTCCAAGCAGTACCTGGCCAACCTGGTCGACGGCTTCTGCGACTGGCGCGGCCAGATCACGCGCGATCCCGGCGCGACCCATTATGCTGGCCGCTTCACGACCAACCACATCGAGTTCTACGCCAAGGACGGGATCGTCTGGGCCGAGCAGGACGGCAAGGGCGTCAACCTGGTCAGCGATATCGGCGTCGTCGAGGACACCGCCTTCACCATCGACTCGACGGTCACCTCCACGGTCTTCAACCGCAAGGCCCACTTCTTCTCGTCCAGCCAACAGTCCTTCTACTACGACGGCTCCAAGTTCTCCCTGAACCAGAGCGTCGCCCTGGACAGCCTGCGCCCGGCGTTCGCCACCGCTGTTGGCCGCCGCCTGGCCGTGGCTGGCATCTCTGGCCGCGAGACCGAGGTCCACCTCTCCCGCGTCGATGACCACGAGGTCTTCCCAGACGACGAGGCCCAAGACTCCACCAACGTCCTGCGCGCCGCCAAGATCGACATCGCCAACTACACTGGCGCCGCCGAGCCCATCACCGCCGTGGCCCGCTTCGAGCAGTCCCGCCTGGTGATCTTCACCACGGACCGCGCCGTGGTCTTCGCCGTCGACCCGGACGTCTCCACCTGGACCATCGACGAGCGCGCCAACATCAACGTCGGCTGCGTCAGCCACAACACGGTCTGCCTGGCTGAAGACGTCCTGATGTTCTGCTCCCGCTCCGGCGTCCACACGCTCGGGCGCTCGCGCGACAACGGCCTGACCATCGGAGCCCAGGGCCTCTCGGACAAGATCGACATCCTGTACCGAAAGCTCATGAACTCCGTACCGGCCTACGAAAAGATAAGCGCCGCGTACGACCAGGATATGGGCCAGTACCACGTCTTCTTCCCGCAGCCTGGCGGAACCCAGACGAAGCGCCTGACCCTCACCTTCAAGAACGGGGTCATGGAGCCGAAGTGGTCGGTCTCCGAGTTCATGAACGCCCGGTGCGGAGCCTCCCAGGGCGGACGCCTGTTCATGGGTACGCCTGGCGGCGTCTATGAGATCAACAAGATCGAGGACGCCGGAGCCGACCTGTACCCCAACCTGGTCGCCACCCTGCCCTACCTCTGGCACGGCTCCTTCACCGACCAGAAGTCCTCCCACTCCGTCATCATCCAGGCGTCCGGCAACGGGAACTGCACCCTCGAAGCCTTTAACGAAGAGGGTGTCCTCCTGGACTCGATGGTCTTCGAGATCGACGCCAGCCCGGACGACAACAACTTTCCCGACGTGCCACTTTCCCGCCAGTACGAGCGCCGGTTCGAGCATCGCTACAAGGCCGTCGCCTTCCGGCTGACGGTTCCCGGAAGCGGGCTCCTCCGCATCATCGGACTGGCTGTCGTTGTGAGGAAGGAATAGATGGCTCGGCTTCGGCAGCAGAACCCCAACAACTACGTCTCGTCGGGGAACACCTCCGCCGAGTTCGAGTCGATCATCCGCTACATCAACGCGGCTGAGCTCGGCAACAAGACCATCGGCGAACTGCTGGCCTCGATCTTCGACGAGAGCGGTGAGTGGAGCGGGCCGGTCGAGATGCGCCTCGACTCCAGCAATGGCCTCCAGTACCGCGTCGGCGTCTACACCAGCGAAGACCTGGGTTGGGTCACCCTGACCTCCCTGTCCGATGTGCGCGGCCCCGCTGGCGCTGACGTCGGAACCATCGGCGCCCCGATCTTCTTTGGCCGGGTCGACTATGTCGCCACGTCTGGCCAGACCGTCTTCGCCTACGCGCACGATACGGACGATGACATCCTCGTCTACGTGAACGGCATCCTGAAGACGCCTGGCGTCTCTCGCGACTACACGCACGACGCCGCCGCCGACACCGTCACCTTCAACTCCGGCGTCGCCCTCAACGACAAGGTCAGCTTCTTCCGGGTCCGCTCGACCTCGGTCACCGGCTACACCCGCGTCGACTACTACACGACCTCGACCCAGGCGGTGTTCTCGTTCGTCCACGACGACACCACGGTCCTGCACGTCTACAAGAACGGCATCCTCCAGCGCTCTGGCGGCTCCTACGACTACGTCGCCAACCCCGCCACCGACACCGTGACCTTCGTCACGCCGGTCGCCTCGGGCAACTCAATCTCCATCATCACCGTCGAGAACACGGCGACGACCGCCGTGACTGGCCTGATGATGGAAGAGAAGTTCGCTGACCCCGCCACCGGCAAAATCCTCTACTCCAAGCTCCAGATCGCCGACGGCGACATCGCCCAAGCCAAGGTCTCCGGCCTCCCCGCCGCCCTGGCCGCTGGCGCCAAGCTGGTCATCTCGAACACCACGCCGGTCTCTCCGGGTCAGGGCTGGCTCTGGCTCGACACCTCCGCCGTCCCGAACGTCCTCAAGTTCTTCGATGGCCTGAACTGGCTCCAGACCAGCCCGGACAGCACCCTCCCCAGCTTCACCGCCGCTGACGCTGGCAAGGTGGTCCAGGTCAACGGCCTGGGTAGCGCCCTGATCTATGCCGACCCGGACCTCTCGTCCGTCATCCCGGTGACCCAGAAGGGCGCCGCGAACGGCGTCGCCACCCTGGACAGCAACGGTCAGCTTCCTGCCGCCCAGCTGCCCAGCACCGTCGCCTCCTACAACCACTACGCCAAGCACGCCGGAACGACGGCGAACGGGACTTACGTCCACCAGCGCGTCTTCAAGCGTAAGCTGAGCCTGACCGGGGCGACCCTGGTCTGCGCGTCCGGCACGGCCACCGTCCAACTGGCCATCAATGGCGTCGGCGTTGGCCCCACCTACTCCGTTTCGTCTGTCCTCCAGGACGTGACCTTCGCCACGGCTCAAGCCGTCGACGCCTCGACCTCCAGCGTCCGCATCGGCTTTATCGTGACGAGCGCCTCGACCTTCACCGACTTTGAATTCGTCGTCGCCGGGAGCGTGGTCACCTAATGTTCGACTTCAACGACTTCAGCATCAAGGAGCCCACCTCCACCAATGTGGGCTCCGACGGCCTCAAGTTCGGCACCTCCGTCGTGAGCTCTCTCGGCGGGAACCAGACGAGCACGCCCCAGCCCTCGGACTCGTCGTTCACCAACTTCATGAACCTCGGGACCTCCGGCACCGCCACCTCGACGACCCCGGCTTCCACCCTGTCCACCTCGGCTCAGACCCCGGCCTGGTACGCGGCTGGCAAGAAGGGCGACTGGGCGGGCCTGCTCGCCAACCGTCCGAACAACGACGTGGCCCTGGAGTACCAGCAGGAGTCGACCCGCGACGCTAAGTCTAAGGCCAACCTCCAGTCCATCGGTGCGACCGACGAGAACAAGTTCGCTGAGTGGTGGTGGAACAAATACGGCAAGGGCGGCTTCACCGAGCCGTCCCCCGAAGTCACGGGCGCGCAGGACTACGCCAACAGCACGGCCAACACGGCGCTCACGGGCGCCCTCAACACCGCCTCGCCTTACACCCAGCAACTCACCATCGCGCCGTCCGACACCGCGCGCCTGGCCGAGCAACAGCGCATCTCCGGCCTCCTGGAGAAGTACGGCAACCTGGCCAACTCGCTGCGCCGGGGCGTCTCGACCGCTGACATCTACAACGGCGACAACCTCACCAGCCTCGACCTCGATCTCCAGGAGCTCCTCGACAAGCTGAACGCCGAGAAGCAGGCCTACTCGGACGTCCCGCTCACCCTGGACGACACCAAGAAGAAGCTCGAAGACGTCGCCGCCCTGCTCGGCACGCGCAAGACCGCGCGCCAGGAAGCCCTCGACCGCGAGAAGGCGGCTATCGAGAACGTCATGTCTCAGATGGCGGGCATCCAGGAGTTCGACGAGACCGGCCTCCAGGGTCTGGCCCAGGCTCTGTCGCGCAGCCAGTCGAACCTGAGCCGCTTCAGTGGCGGCGTGGACAGCTATGTCGGCGCCCTGGACAACGCCATGTCCCAACTGGACTCTCGTCTGGGGAAGATCTCCAGCACCCGGTCCACCGTCGAAGGCGACGCCCAGGCCTTCCTGAACCGTCTTCGTCTGGCCAATGTCGGCAGCCAGTCCGACCTCGACGCCCTCATGAACGAGTACACTGGCCTCTCGGGTCGCGCCTCTCAGTGGCGCGCGAGCCAGGCCATGGACGAGCTCTCGGCTATCGCGGACTTGCTCGGTCGTAAGAAGACCGACCTGGCCTCCGTGCTGAAGGCCGCCGCCGATGCCCAGGCCGCCGACGCCGCCAAGGTGAAGGTGGACGCCAACGGTAACTCGGTCTTCTCCCGCGCCGTGATGCGCGACCAGCGGCTCTCGCTGCCGCAGATCGCCGCCCTGCGCCGCCGCAACACGAACAGCCGCACCCCCTCCTACTCAAGCTCCTTCTCGTCCAACCTGGGGCTCTAACGCATGGCTCTCCCCTTTATCGCCGCCATCCTTGGCTCCACAGCTGTTAAGAATGCCGCCGCGACGGTGGGCGGGACCCTGCTTGCCTCCAAGCTGGCTGGCGGGTCGTCTGGGGCTAATGCCGCCGCCGCCCAGGCTGGCCTGTCGCAACAGCAAGTCGACGAGCTGATTACCCGCCTGAAGGAAGGGAACGCGGACCTCCGAAACGACGCGGCTTACAACCGCGCCGAGGGCGACAACCTGATGGCCGGGTTCGCCAAGGCCATCCAAAACCAACTCGAAAACCAAGGCTACCTGCTCGGTCGCAACGCGACCAACGACGCCCTCTCCCTGGAAGGCCGCGACTACCAGCGCGGCTACGACGCCACCAACCAGGACACCCTCAACAGCGAGTATGCCTCCCGCTACGCCCAGCTGATCGAGGACCGCCGCGCCCAGGCCAACGAGCGATCCATCGACCTGGCCAACAAGAGCCGGATACTTGCCGCCACCAAGAAGATGCGCGACGACCTCAACCGCGCGCTCTCCGCCCAAGGTACGCTGACCGCGCCGACCCTGTACGGCGCCAGCGATGTGGACGCCGAAGCCGCCAAGCGCTCCGCGATCTACACCAAGGCCCTCGACCAGCTGTCCGACCGCGCCATGTCAGCGAACGAGGCCGCCCTCATCCGTCGCGGCATGGACGCCAATGGCTCCGGCGACTCGGTCGAGCAGCGCGCCGAGATGGTCAAACGTCTGGCCCCAGAATACCAGAAGGCTGTGTCCCAGGCCGAGGCTGAGGCTCAGCAGCTTGTCGGCGCTCGGAACCAGAACCTCACCAGCCAATACGAGCTCCTCAAGGACCAGCGCTCGCGCGCCCTCCAGGAGATCATGGGCGCTGGCAGCGCTGGCCTGGACATCGAGGCCAGCCTCAACCCCGCGATCACCGGCATCCTCAGCCGCGACGTGGGCTCCGCCGTCTATCGCCCCTCCACCGACACCGGCATCAACACCAACTTCGTGAACCCTGGCTACCTGGACCCCGCCACCTTCGGGCAACTCGCGAGCAACGCGCGGGGGCGAACCACGACGGACTACTCCGCCGCCATCCAGGCCCTGAGCGCCGCCCTCGGTGGCGCGAGCGACACCCTGCGCACCAACCAGGCCGTCAGCCAGAACGCTGGTGAAGCCGCTGGCGCCCTCGGCGCTCAGAACGCCAGCGCCTGGGGGAACCTGTTCTCGAAGACCATCGGCGCGGTCCTCGACAAGACCGGCACGGCCAAGACCAGCGCCGGTCCGTACATGTAGGGAGCGACATGGCCAATCCGTTCTATGCCTCTGGCTTCGTGAAGGAGATGGCGCGGGGTGACGCCCTGCGCCGTGACGTCGCTCAGCAGTTCCTTGAGTTCCGCCGCCTCAATCCCGAGGCGACGGCTCAGGACATGCGCGACTTCCTGACCGCCTCCGCTGGTCAGTTCAATCCTTACGTCCAGTACGACGACTCCTACCTGAACCGCATCGCCACCCAGAACGCTCAGACGAAGGCGACCCGCCAGGCTGACGAGGCCGCGCAGCGCATGGCGCGCGACGCCCAGCTGCGCAGCGCGATCCAGACCAACTACGTCGACAACTTCGCCCAGACCGGAGACCACGCCAAAGCGGCTGAGATGACCTCGGCCATGTTTGGCGGGACGCCGGAGGCGCAGCAGATGGTGAAGAACACCATCGTCGAGCCCGACGCCCTCATCGCCAAGAGTGCTGACAAGGCGTGGGCCGAGTACGCCCCTGGCATCGAGCAGCGCTTCAAGCTTGGCGAGAAGGCCGAGGACATCGCCAAGGATGTCCCGTCCTGGCTCGTCCCCAAGTTCAAGTCGATGGCCTCGTTCTACGCCGGAAAGCAGAACGAGGAGTCCCTCCAGAAGGAGGCTGATCGGCGCGCTCGTCTGGATCAGATCGCCCAACTCATGACCGTCTCGAAGCTCCCGCCCGAGGAGCTTCGCAAGCGCGGCTATCGTGACGAGGACATCCAGGACGCCATTGGCATCGCCCAACAGAACATCGGCGTGATGGCCGACAGCTGGCTCCAGTCTGAACTCCCCAAGGTCGGCGAGCAGGCTGAGGCCGCCGGCAAGAAGCAGGTCGACGACCTGGCCATCGATAAGCTCACCGCCAAGGGCTCGCTCTATGAGCAGTCTCCCTGGATCACCCAGGCTGCGCGCGACATCGCCTACAACTACGCCCTCACACCTGGCCAGCTGGCTGCGCTGAAGTCCACGCTCTACAGCTCCATCAAGGCCAAGACCTACGACGACGCCCGTCGCCAGCTGTGGGCCGCCACCATCGGCAACAGCCAGCGCCCCGCGTCCCTGCGCGACTACTACACCCAGTCCATCCAGGACCAGTACGCGGCCAAGAAGCCTGTCGACTTCAAGACCGCCCTGAACATGAAGGACAACGAAGCGCAGCGCGGGTTTTCTCGCTTCCAGAACACCATCGCCGCTTTCCGCTCCGACAAGATGGACAGCCGCGCCGGGGCCTCGCTGATGGCGGAGTCCCAGAAGCTGCGGGCGTGGGCCGCCGAAGCGCGGAACTCCATGCTCGGCGTGCGCAGTTCCATGTACGGGGACGCAAACCCCTACGACGAAGCCGCCGCTCGGGCCGCCGCCGACACCTGGTACCAGAAGGCGCTGGAGCTGGCCGACCAGGCTGAAGCCGAGGCGAACAAACGTCTGGCTGGCAAGGCTCCGAACGCCGAGAACATCGGCTACCACGACGCCGTTAAGTCTCCGGAGACCGCTCAGGCGTACCGAGACGCCCAGATCGCCAAGGGGGAGCGCTTCTGGGATGGTGTCGGAAACTTCTTCGGCGTCTCCGAAGAAGCGCATCAACGCCAGACGAACCAGCGGATCGCCCTTCTCCGGCAACTCCGCAACCAGGCGATCATCAGTGGCGACAAGCGCGCCGCCCAGCGCTGGCAAGACGAGCTCAAGAAGCTCGGGGCCAACTAGGACGACCCCCCTCAACCACGGGCTCTAGGTTCCGACGAACATCATTCGCCGGAAACTGGAGTACCGTGCGTGAGCAATCTCGATAAGCTGGCCCAGAACCTCATTGCGGGCGGCTCGTCCTCTCAAGCGCGCGGCACGGACGCCCTGAAGGACCCGATCTTCCTCGCGAAGGTCCGAGACTACTATCGCATCTACAAGGGCAAGGAGTTCTCCGACGATCAGGAGATGCTCCGCCACTGGCGAACCGACCAGACTTGGGTGAACTGGAACGTCGCGGGCATGGGCCTAGACGCCCTGTCCAGCCTCGGCGCTGGCAAGGACGAGCTCGAACTCAAGCGCGAGCTCAAGCGCGTCTACGACGAAACCCCCATCACCGCAGAAGACGTGCCGACCATCGGCGCGGCCATGCTGCTCGACCCCACCAACCTCATCGGCGCGGGCGAGGCTAAGGCTGGCGTGGCCGCCCTGAAGGGTGGCGCTGGTCTGGGGAAGGCCGCCCTGAAGGCAGCTGGCGAAGGCGCCCTGAAGGAAGGCTTGATCCAGGGTGGGGTCGGCGCTGGCGCTGAAGCCGTTAACGAGATGCGCGACCAGGAGCTTGGTCTGCGCGACAACATCAGCGCCTCCGAGATCGCTGGCGCCGGTCTCACCCAGGCGGGCATTGGCGCGGGCCTCGGCGCCGTAGGCGCCGGGGCTGGCACCGCGCTCTTCGGAAAGCGTGCTCTCGCCAAGAAGATTGAGGCCGCCCAGAAGCTCGGCTTCTCAGACGAAGACATCGCCGCCATGGGGATGGAGGAGCTCGACTCCATCATCTCCAAGGGGACCCAAAAGATCATCGACGAGTCGCCGCCGGAGACGGACGGCCAGGCTCAAGACTCCGCTCCCGAACCGACGCCGACGGAGGCCGAGGCTCCGGCCCCGACCATCGGTCTCGACCCCACCACCATCGAGGTCGACCGCCAGCGCCTGGCCGCGATCCATGCCGACTACCTCGAACGCCTGCGCAAGTACGAGAAGGACGGGCAAGGCGCCGATCCCGCCGCCCGCCAGCTGGCCGACGCGACCGCTACGATCACCGCCCTGGACCGGCTCCCCTACCGCCTCCAGGAGGCGCAAGAGAGCCTGACCCCGCTGCTGGACAAGAACGATCTTGGTCAGGAAAAGGCGGTCCTTGAAAAGGTCAAGCGCCTCAACTCGCTGCGCAACCTCTACACCACGACCCTCGAAGACCCGTCGCCCGAGCGCTTCGCTGAGCTCCAGCGCAAGATGTCCGAGGTCCTCGAAACCAAGGGCAAGAAGGCGACCGTCAAGGACCTGGCCCCGCCCCCTGCGACCGAAACTGTCGCAAGTACGGCGCCCTCGTCTGGCGAGAAGATTCCTCGCAAAGCCCGTAAGCGCGTCAAGGAACAAGCCCAGGCCGCGCCCGCTGAAGGCGTCGAGACTCTTGAGCCTGCTAAACCCGAAGACATCGCCGCCGCCGAGGCGAAGCCGAAGCGCCGTGGCCGTCGCCCCGCCGTCGATCCCAAGGAGTTCGACGAGGCCGACGTCGCCAAGGGCGATGAAATCTACACGACCCTGCGCGACAGCATCGAGCGCCAGGCCAAGGGTTCCTTCGAGGCCCTGCGTCGCTCGCCTCAGTTCGAGGCCGCCGTCCGCAGCCTGGCTGGCGGCCAGGCGGATGAGGTCTGGCGGTACGTCTCGACCATCCGCCACCCGATCAGCGACTTCGACAGCAAGATGGCTGGCGGTCTCACGCGCGAGCAGCGCATCCGCCTGCGTGAATTCCAGAAGATCGAACGGGCCGCCGACCCTGAGGCCGACGACGCCACCATTCTGGCTCGCGCCTCCGCCAAAGCTTTCGGTCCGCCCGTCGACGTCTCCAAGTCTCCGAAGGCTCTGCCCGTAAACGCGGGCCGCAACGCCAACGGCAAGGTCCAGGACATCCTGCGTCCCGGCAAGTGGGCTGGCCAGGGGCGCACAGTCACCGACGGCCCCGCGCCTCGCGTCTCCAAGCGCTTCCGCGTCGATCCCGCCGAGCGTGCGTCCGAACCGCGCCTGGCCACCGACATGGAGAAGGCCGAGCAGGCTGCCCGTCGCGAAGCCAACAAGGTCTTCACCGACCTCCGCTCGGCCAAGGACTACGCCCACCGCCGCGTCTCGATCCCCGCCGGTAACGGTCGCATCCGGTTCGAGGAGAACACCGCCGCCGTCGAGTATCGGGCCGCCAAGGGCGAGGCCCTGATGGACGGCCTGCCCGCGACCCGCAACGAGCGCGTCTGGTACGATCCCGTCACCCGCGCCTCCTATCGCAAGTACGAGTCGATCCGGCCCGGCACCACCACGGAGCCGCCGAAGAAGTCTCTCGTCGAGCGCAAGCGCGAGAAGCTCGAAGCCAATCGCTCCGCCGCCAAGGAGCCGGGTCCGGACATCCACCCGTCCATCCTGGAAATCCTCAAGAAGATCGAGACCGGCGAGATCGACCTGGACGGTCTGCGCCGCCAAGAGGCTGCCGCCAAGGAAGCCGCCACGGCGAACCGCGAAGTCGCCGCCAAGTCCGCTGATCTTCCCAAGGTCCCCGCTCGTCTGGAGTCTGGCGAGTACCTGGCCCTGCGCAATCGTGAGGACCCGAACAACGTCCGCGTCCTGTCCGCCGCTCAGTACGAGAACGGCGGTGGCCTGGCCAACTTGCTCGGCAAGAACGGCGACATCGGCGACTGGGAGATCGGCCACACCACTGGCAAGTCCGACAGCAAGGAGGCCGTCGCCGCCTTCAAGGCGTGGGACCCGGCGACCGATGCGACCCCAGCCAAGGCCGCTCCGGCTGGCGACCGCATCCTCTCCTTCGACGAAGCCAACACCCCGCTCAATCTGGATGAGCAGGACGCTGACGACCTGCGCGTCCTGGCCGCCAACATCGCCCGTCTGCCGTCGGCGTCCGGCATGGGGACCACCCTGCGTTCCTACATGAACGCCATCGTCGGCTACCTTGATCGCGGCGAGCTGACCCCCATCGGCATCCAGTCGATGGAGCGGGCCATCAACTCGCTGAAGGCTTGGGGCAATCGCGAGAGCAACAAGAAGGTCGCCTCCGCCCTCAAGGACTATTACGCCTGGCGCGAGCGGGTCATGCCTGGCCGGGTGGCCCTGACCAACTCAGACGTCGTCGAGTTCGAGGCCTCTCTTCGCAACGTCGGCCAGCACTTCCAGCCTGGCGAAGTCGAGGAAATCCTGAAGTTCGTGAAGAAGCTGGCTGACCACGGCCAGGGTCTCCCGAACCTGCGCTCCGGAGATGGCTACGCCTACGGCTACCGTGGCGTGAAGCTGTCGGCGACCGTCTCCACTGGCCCGCTCGACATCATCCCGAACCTCCCGGCGATGCTCCACGAGCTCGGCCACTGGGCCTATGACGCCCTGCTCACGCCGGAGGAGAAGCTCCGGTTCTGGGAGGCGATGGACAAATACTACAAGGCGGACGGCTACGCTGACGCCGACGCCATCGGGGCCAAGTCTCCCACTGACGGGCTGGGGTATTCCCCGGACGAGATCAACGGCGAGCCGACCTCAGACGACACCAAGGCCAAGTTCAATGCCCGCGTCTTCAACGAGCTTCAGTCGCCTCAAGAACTGTTCGCCAACCAGTTCTCGATGTGGGCGATGCAGAACCGCGCGTCTGTCGCGTTCCAGGACGAGAGCTTCTGGAGGCGCGTGGCTGTCTACGCCAAGGCGCTGTACCAGCGCTACTTCACGCGGGACGCCATCGACCAGGACCTGGTCCCCCTCTTCGAGCGCCTGCTCCCCGCTCGCGAAGCGAAGAAGGTTCCGGTCAAGCCGGAGAAGCTTGAGCCCCACACCCCGATGGGGCGGCTGCTGGCGCGCAAGCTGAACACGCTGCGCATGGACTTCACGGAGTTCCGCCGCGCCCTGGCCGACGCCGACGATGAAGTGGTGATGGACAACACGGTCGACCTGATCGACTCGATGAACTCCATCCACTCCCTCTACGCCATGAAGCAGACGAAGCTCATGCGGTCCGACCTCATGGCCCGCATGAACGAGATCGTGGACGGCTACGTCAACGGTCAGCTCCCGGCCAGTGATGGCGCCCAGAAGGTTCGGAACCT
>CAZWRK010000070.1:0-20771 GCA_964635875.1 uncultured Aquaspirillum sp. | reverse complement strand
CCGCGTCTGCAGCGAAGAAGACGAACTATACGCACTCACCCTAACTCCGTCAACCATTAATCACAACAAAATACACAACCCATTGTTTTTTAACGCATCAAAAAACAATAAAGCCACCCAAACACAAGGTTTAAATGGCTTTTTAGGGCTTTTATCCCACGCTATCAACCAATGGCAGAAGCAGCATTCGTTTGTTGACGTAACAAGAACTTCTGGATTTTACCCGTCGATGTCTTCGGAATCGGTCCAAAAATAATACGCTTAGGCACCTTAAACCGAGCTAAGTGCGCACGGCAATGCTCAACAACAGCGGCCTCATCTTCTTGCACACCATCACGCAACTCAATGAACGCGCATGGCACCTCACCCCATTTCGGGTCAGGCAACGCAACAACAGCGGCAGTAATCACACCGGGAAAACGACACAAGACATCTTCAACCTCGATAGACGAAATATTCTCGCCACCGGAAATAATAATATCTTTGGAGCGGTCTTTAATTTTGACGTAGCCATCAGGTTGAATTACCGCCAAATCACCAGTATGGAACCAACCGCCACTGAGAGCCTCTTCCGTTGCCGCAGGGTTTTTCAGGTAGCCCTTCATGACCAAATTGCCACGGAACATAATTTCGCCCATGGTCTCACCATCATGCGGCACTTCAGTCATGGTTTCAGGATTCATGACACTCATACCCTGTTGCATGCTATAGCGCACACCTTGACGACCATTACGCTCGGTACGATCAACCAGATTTAAGGAGTCCCAACTTTCCTGCTTTGCACACACCGCGGCAGGACCATAAGTTTCGGTCAGGCCATACACATGAGTAATGTTGAAGCCAAGAACTTCCATCCCTTCGATCACAGAAGACGGAGGTGCAGCACCAGCCACCAAGCAGTTCACGGTATGTTCAATACCTTCTTTGCACTCAGCCGGAGCATTGATCAACATGTTATGCACAATTGGCGCGCCGCAGTAATGCGAAACACGATGCTTTTTGATCAGCTCAAAAATCATTCGTGGATCAATACGACGCAAGCAGACATTCACCCCAACGTTCGCCGCCATCGTCCACGGGAAGCACCAGCCATTGCAATGGAACATCGGCAACGTCCACAAATACACCGAGTGGCGCGGCATGCCCCACTCAAGAATATTGCAAACAGCGTTAAGATAAGCGCCACGGTGGTGATAGACCACACCTTTAGGATTACCGGTTGTGCCAGAGGTGTAGTTCAGCGCAATCGCTTGCCACTCATCTTCAGGCATTGCCCACGCGAACTCAGCATCCCCAACAGCAATAAATGCTTCGTAGTCCATCTCACCAATTAAATCGCCGCCGACAAAAGACGGATCATCCACATCAATCACCAGCGGTGGATTCTCCATCAACTTCAAGGCAGGCGCGACAATGTCAGAAAACTCACGATCAGTAATCAGAATTTTCGCTTCGCCATGGCCTAACATAAACGCGATGGCTTCAGGGTCTAGACGCGTATTCAGCGTATTTAACACCGCACCGGCCATCGGAATGCCAAAGTGGCACTCCACCATCTCCGGAATATTGGGCAGCATGACTGCGACAGTATCGCCTAAACCGATACCACGCTGGACCAGTGCCGAGGCAAGCTTGCGGCAGCGCGCATAAGTTTCACGCCATGTAAAACGCACATCGCCATGAATAACCGAAGTCCGGTCTGGATAGACCGTTGCCGCACGCTCCAAAAAAGTCAGTGGAGAAAGGGCAACATGATTCGCGGGGGCTTTTTCGAGGCCTTGCTCGTAGGGATGATCTGGTAACACAACACTCTCCTTTGCAACTTTTTATGCCGTCATGATTAACGCAAAGATTTGCGTAACTTTGCAGTAAATGTAACGAATGTTTGCCGACATGCTATGCCATGCCTTAATTTGCCCTAAAATTGCGCAATACGCATGCTAAAACTAGGCCGCCCGAATTCGACTATGACCTATCCCAATCTGCATGACACATTCACATCCCCACCCCATCTCAGCTATGAAATGCTGTTAGCGGGCCTAAACTTATTGAATCAAGGCGTCACATTATTTGATCACAATTTATGCCTTGTTGCTTGGAACCAACGCTTTCTTGATTTATTAGATTTTCCGAGTGAGCTTGCGTGCGTTGGCATGCCGTTTGAAGCCTTTATTCGCTACAACGCAGAACGCGGAGAATACGGGCCTGGTGACCCCGAAATTTACGTCCAAGAGCGCGTTTCCGCAGCACAAACGTTCTTGCCACACCGCACTGAACGTACTCGCCCAAATGGTCGAATTTTGACCGTTCAAGGCAGCCCACTTCCTCACCACGGTTTTATCACCCTTTATACCGACATCACCGAGCAGCGCGCTTACGAACAGCTGATTCGTAAACAAAACGCAGAGCTCGAAGAACACGTCCAACGCCGCACGGCCGAACTTGAAGCCGCGAATCAACGCCTACAAGAAGCCAACACCGCCAATAGCGAAATTGCAGCAGCGCTCAAGCGCAGCGAGGAACGCTTGCGGCTGATCACCGACACCATTCCTGCACTGATTGCCTACTTTGATCGCCGCCAAATTTATCGCTATGCGAACAAAGGCTACTCAGATTGGTTTGGTCGTCGCAATGAACATATTGTGGGGCACCATATCGAGTCCGCCCTCGGCGCTAAATTTTATGCCGCAGTCAAAAGCTATGTTGAAAAGGCCATCGCTGGCACGCAGGTCACTTATGAATACTCGATGGACAAAGAGGATGGCAGCACCATTTTTGCTCGCAGCACCCTTGTTCCAGAAATATCACCAGAAGGACGCGTTCTTGGATGCTTTGTTTTATCGTTTGACATCACCGAACAAAAACACACCCAAGCCGCCTTAGTCCAAGCCCAAAAAATGGAAGCCGTTGGCCAATTGTCTGGCGGTATGGCGCATGACTTCAACAATATGCTGACCGTCGTCATCGGCAATCTTGCCGAGCTCCGCACCCGCCACGGCGACGACGAAGGCATCATCGAATTTCTCGATCCTGCACTGCACGCTGCCGATCGCGGTGTCGAGTTGATCAAACGCCTGTTATCGTTCTCACGCCAGCAGCCCTTAGAGCCGCGCCCTGTTCAAATTAGCGGCCTCATTTTGGGCATGATGAAATTATTACGGCGTTCGCTTTCTGAAAACATCGACATTACTGCCGACACCGACAATGCCAGCCTCTACGCCATGGCCGACCCCCACCAACTCGAAAGCGCGATTTTAAATTTGGCCTTAAATGCCCGAGACGCAATGCCCGAGGGCGGACAGCTCGCAATTCGCTCCAAATTAACCTGCCTAAAAGGGCGAGAAAGCCATGATCTGCAGCTCCCAGCGGGGGAGTATGTCCAGATCGATGTCACAGACAACGGCATCGGCATGAGCAGCGACATTCAAATGCGGGTGTTTGAGCCCTTCTTCACCACAAAACGCTTTGGCTCAGGGAGTGGTTTAGGGCTTTCCATGGTGTATGGCTTTGTTAAACAATCCGGCGGGGGCGTGTGTTTAAGCAGCCAACTCGGTAAAGGTACGACTTTTAGCCTCTACCTACCGCGTGCTGAAGAAGAATCTCAACCATCTGGCCGACTGAACTTTCAAGGCCGTGCCGGCGGACGCGACAAACCACTCGTATTATTAGTTGAAGATGATCCCGACGTTCGGCGCGTTGTCCGCCTCCAGCTCACGGGACTCGGCTACCCCGTACTCGAAGCAGAAAGTGGCGATGAAGCGGCGATCATGATAGAAAGCATCCCCGAAATCGGGCTATTGCTCTCGGATGTGGTCATGCCCGGACAACGTAACGGCCGTGCACTTGCCGAATTCGCCCGACACAATCGGCCGCAAATTCGCATCGCGCTGATGAGTGGATATGCCAACGGTGCCGACGCTGAAAGCGCCGGATTCCCCATGCTGGAAAAGCCTTTTACGCAGGCCCAGCTTTCTAACCTGCTGGATGAGGTGACAATGTGTCCGCGTCATTAATGAACACAAACGAAGCAAATTCACCGGCAGAAAAGCTTATTTTTCTAGTCGAAGACGATATGTCAGTCGCTAGACTCATTTCGACGATTCTGCGGGATTACCAGTTTAAATGTGAGTGCTTTCGCACGGGAGGTGAGCTGTTCCGCCGCCTACGCCAAGGCTCGCCCGATTTATGCATTGTTGACCTTGGCCTGCCGGATATGGATGGCATGGATATTGTTCGACAAGTCAGAAGCAAGCATCGCTGCGGCGTGATTATTTTGACAGGGCGCGGCCATGTTGGTGATCGCGTCATGGGTTTGGAAATCGGTGCGGATGATTACATCATGAAGCCGTTTGAACCCCGAGAGCTTATCGCACGCCTCCGAAGCATTCTGCGACGTTGTGAGCACATGCCCGACATTCACGGCGAGAACCCTCCTCGTACCGCCCATTTTTCTGGGTGGCGCTATGAGCTGGAAAGTTACACGCTGTATGGCCCTGATGGCAGCAAAAAGGCGATTAGTGCCAGCGAAGGTCAAATGTTACAGCGTTTTCTTGAACGTCCCAATCGGGTCTTGCCACGCGAACAACTCCTCGGCCAAGACGATATTTCACCGTTTGACCGCAGTATCGACGTCCGCATTTCGCGCCTCCGGCGCAAGCTCGAAGACAACACCTATAACCCGCGACTCATTAAAACGGTCTATGGCGCGGGCTATCTTTTTGTCAGCACGGTCGAGTGGGAATAAACCGCTAAAACCAACCCCGACCAAAGTCGAATGGTGGTCTGGGCAGTGAATCGCAACAATAAGGTCACAGTCATCGCAGAAAGATGACGTTTCCCCCACTGCCCGGAGATACCACCATGTTCAAGCAATCCCTCGACTGCATCGAAAAGAAAATCCCCCTGCGTGACCGTTACGAGAACTTTATCAATGGTCAGTGGACTGCACCGATCAAAGGGCAATACTTTGCCAACGTTAGCCCGATCAACGGCAAACCCATCTGCGAAGTGGCACGCTCGACAGCAGAAGATATCGAACTGGCATTAGACGCCGCGCATGCAGCATCTGGCGCTTGGGCACGCGCTTCCACCACCGTTCGCTCGAACACCCTTCTGAAAATTGCCGATCGCATGGAAGAGTACGCCAACTTTATTGCCTTGGCCGAAACCCTTGATAACGGCAAGCCGATTCGCGAAACCAACGCGGCCGATATCCCATTAGCAATTGATCATTTCCGTTATTTCGCCGGTTGCATCCGCGCCCAAGAAGGCTCCATTGGCGAAATCGACGAGCACACTGTGGCTTATCATTTCCACGAGCCGCTTGGCGTCGTCGGTCAGATTATTCCGTGGAACTTCCCGCTACTCATGGCAGCGTGGAAAATTGCTCCGGCCCTTGCCGCAGGTAACTGCATCGTATTGAAGCCTGCTGAGCAAACCCCGATGTCGATCATGGTGTTGATGGATGTGATTGGTGATTTGTTGCCACCGGGCACTTTGAACGTGGTCAATGGTTTCGGTTTAGAAGCCGGTAAACCTCTGGCAACCAACTCGCGCATTGCAAAAGTTGCCTTTACCGGTGAAACCAGCACTGGCCGCCTGATCATGCAATACGCAGCGGAAAACATTATCCCTGTCACGCTTGAGCTAGGCGGTAAATCGCCGAACATCTTCTTTGAAGACGTGATGCGCGAAGACGACGCTTTCTTTGATAAAGCACTCGAAGGCTTCGCGATGTTTGCCCTAAACCAAGGCGAAGTGTGCACCTGCCCAAGCCGTGTTCTGGTTCAAGAATCGATTTACGACCAATTTATCGAACGTGCCATCGCTCGTGTTCAAGCAATCAAACAAGGCAACCCGCTCAATGCTTCTACGATGATTGGCGCACAAGCCTCTTCTGAGCAGCTCGAAAAAATCTTGTCTTACATCGACATTGGCCGCCAAGAAGGGGCAAAAGTGTTGACTGGGGGCAATCGAGCAAAAGTGGAAGATTTCGACGAGGGCTACTACGTCGAGCCGACCATTCTCGAAGGCCACAACAAGATGCGCGTCTTCCAAGAAGAAATTTTCGGGCCAGTGGTTGCTGTAACCACCTTTAAAAATCGCGAAGAAGCCCTCGCCATCGCCAACGACAGTCAGTTTGGCTTAGGTGCTGGGGTATGGACCCGTGATGGCACGCTTGCTTATCAAATGGGACGTGAGATCAAAGCGGGTCGGGTTTGGACAAACTGCTATCACCTCTACCCTGCGCACGCAGCATTTGGCGGCTACAAAAAATCGGGCATCGGCCGTGAAACCCACAAAATGATGCTGGATCACTACCAACAAACTAAAAACCTGCTGGTGAGCTACAGCCCGAACGCGCTTGGCTTCTTCTGATCCTGTTTTAAGTGTTATTCGTCAGCGGTGTCACACGATACCGCTGACCGGAGACTCATGATGATCGAACGCGTCGCGATTACGCCAGCGGCAGCAGCGTTAGTCACCAAGCTCATCGGCCAACATGGCCCGCTGATGTTCCACCAATCAGGCGGCTGTTGTGATGGCAGTGCACCGATGTGCTATCCGCAAGGCGAATTTCGTCTGGGTGGACAAGATATTTTATTAGGCACAGTCGCGGGCTGTCCGTTTTACATGAGCGCATTTCAATTTGAATATTGGCAGCACACGCACCTGACCGTTGATGTGACCGAAGGTAGAGGCTCTAGCTTCTCGCTCGAAGCACCCGATGGCCTGCGCTTTATTACGCGATCACGCTTATTTAGTGATGTTGAACTGGCTGAACTTGCACCAGCAAATAGCCTACCCCGAGGCGAATCACTCGCAGGCTAAAGTAAGGATTTTTCCATGAAACACGCTCGTCTTTCTCTTTCGCTCTCCACACTATTTGCCATCAGCACATTCGCTTGGCACGGTGCAGCCTTTGCACACGGAGATGTCACTCCTCAGCCTGTCGATACAGGAAGCCTTCCCAAGGTGGGACAAGAGTGGCTCGAGAGCAACCCTTATCGGGGTAATGCAGAAGCCATTCAAATTGGTCACAAAGCATTTGCAGCCAACTGTGCCCGTTGCCACGGTATTGATGCAGTTTCTGGCGGCATTGCACCTGATTTACGCAATCTGCCAAAAGATGAAGATGGCGATGGCATCTTCCAGCAACGTATTCGCAACGGCTCGATTCGAAATGGCATTACCTACATGCCTTCTTTTGCCAGTGTTCTCAGCCAAGAGGCTGCATGGACGATTCGTTCATGGCTCGATACGGTACGGCAGGACTAAACATGAAACGCCGCGACTTTTTATACGCCACACTGAGTGCCGCCGCGCTGCTATGCAGCCCAAGCCTGCTAGCCGCCCCCAGTAACTTTGATGATATTCGTGCCAGTGGTCGCTTAAGAGTCGCGGTGTATAGAGATTTTCCGCCATTTTCTTTTGAAAAAAATGGCGTATTGCAGGGCATTGATGTCGATCTTGCTAAGCGCATTGGGCAAAAAATTGGGCTTGAAATCGAATTTATGCAGCTCACTGCAACCGAAGATGTCGATGGTGATTTACGCAATGCAATCTGGAAAGGCCATTATCTCGGCGGCGGCACGGCCGACCTCATGCTGCACGTTCCAAACGATCAGGACTTTGCCACGCGCAACCATAATGCCGTGCTCTTTGCGCCTTACTGGCAGGAGCAACTGAGCTGGGCAGCCCCTAATGGCGCCCCACGCTCAAGTTGGGATATCCACGCCGAAGAGCGCATTGGGGTTGAAAACGACAGCCTTGCCGACTTGTATTTGTCCGCTCTACAAGGGGGACGATTACGGGATCATATTCAGCACTTTCCAAACACGCTATCTGCAGTTCAAGCACTCAAAAATGAACAAGTCGACGGCGTATTTGCCCCTCAAGCCGAGCTAAGTTGGGCTTTGCATGCGTTGGGACTTGATATTCAACCGCAGGTGATCAAAACGCCCGGGCTCATCAAAGCCCGCTGGAACTTGGGCATGGCGACCAAAGAAAGCCTGCGTGATTTAACGTGGGTGATTGGTGACATTGTCGAACAGCTTCGTCAAGCCGGTGAGCTATCCACTATTTTTGAGCGCTACCACAGTCGCTATTTACCAGCAGTGACTGAGTAAAAACCGCTTTCCCTTGCCATCTCGGCCCTTGCTGGCTGCCCATCACAATGGGCAGCCAGATTTTTCGAGGAAAAAGTGCGTGAAAATTCCATCGCCCATTTTATTGCGTCTGTTGTGTGGATTTTTACTGTCTGGAGCATATAGCGTGCTCTGTTTCGCAGGACCACCCCCCATCGACCCGATGAAATCAGTCATGTGGGAAATCATGCACAAAACCGTTTTGCACAGCGAAAAAGTCGTGTTTGATGACGCAGTGCTGGTTGACCTGCCCCGTCAAGTCGAAGATGGCCATCAAGTACCCGTCACGGTGAATGCAGAAGCCGTTGGCGCAGTCAGCGAGATTCTTATTTTTGCCGACTACAACCCAATCCCACGCGCGATTCGCTTCGAACCTTTACACGTTAAACCTTGGCTCGCCACAACAATTAAGGTGAATCAAGCCACGCCCATTCGCGCAGCAGCCCGCGATAAGAACGGCGTCTGGCACATCAATGGTCATTGGATTGATGCTCCGGGCGGTGGCTGCGCACTCCCCTCAAGCAGTCGAAGCCAAACAGATTGGAATACGATGCTAGGCCACATGCAGGGTCGCATCTGGCAAGAAGAAAACGGGGGGGGCTTACGTTTCAGAGTCAGGATCATGCACCCAATGGACACCGGCCTAGTCAGTCAGGTCCCGCAATTTAACCTCCAGACCCTCCAGATTTGGGACGACCAAGGACAAAGTATCGCTCGACTCACGGTCGAGGCTTCGGTCGCAGAAAACCCTATTTTCACCCTGAGAAAAGCGCCAAGCTCACTGAATGGCCTGCGTGTGGAGGGGCAAGACACCGATGGCAATCTTTATCAAGCGCGCCTGCCGTTACTTTAGGGAGACAGAGATGCTTCGTTTATGGTTAATCTTATTCGGCATAGGTTTGACGACGCTCATCACAGGAGCCCGCGTTGCATGGGCAGAGAACTACCCCATGCAGGCCGAAAAAATTGCACCAGAAAGCTGGGCACTGATCGCAGACATGGGCTATTTCACACCGGAAAATGGTGGTTTTTTGGTCAACACTGCTTTTATTTCGACCAGCGAGGGCGTGATCGTGATTGGTAGCGGTCCATCACTTGCATTTGGAAAGCAATACCGCCGCTATATTGAAGACCTTACCCAGCGCCCCATCCAGCGGGTGTTGATCACCCACAAGCATCCCGATCATTTTTTAGGCAATCAAGCCTTTAAAGATCGCCCCATTGAAGCGGATGCACTCACAACACAAATGCTCCAAAAGGAAGGAGATGGGTTGGCTGAAAATTTATATCGCCTCGTTGGCGATCGAATGAAAGGAACCGAGTTTGTTGCACCCAACACCCCTCTTACGCTCGGGAAACATACGATAGGCGGCCACACACTAGAATATATTTCGGCCTCTGGTCACACACAATCCGATGTTGCCGTATACGACCACACCACCGGCGTACTGTACGCGATTGACCAAGTCTTCAATGGCCGAACCCCCACTATGCCAAACGCCCATATTAAAAATTGGCTGGCCAGTTTAGATCGCCTTGAAGCCATTCCTTTTAAAGTGTTGGTCGCAGGACATGGCCCTGTTAGTCACAATAAGCAGGCGATTCAAGCCACCAGAGATTATTTGCAGTGGCTTGATAAGACGCTAAAAAATGCTGCAAACCAAGGCCTTTCCGCAACAGAAGTGATGAAACTACCTATTCCGGCACCATTTTCAGAATGGACTGAAGCACGTGATGAATGGCGTCGAACAGTCGGTTTTATGTACAGTCAGTACGAAACCGCCGCGCTACCAAAAATCGATTAAAACAAAGAAATCACGATAAAATACAAGACATTAGGACAACAACCTACTTAACCTTCTGTGTTTTTGGGCCACCACAGAAAAAAAGACTGATTTCAGCAGATATCGCCACCCACAAAAAGCAAAACAAAAATAAAGTTCAACAAAACTCTACAAACATTAATTTAATTTTAAAAAAACAAAAAACATAGACATATAACACCCCTCAAATCCAAAATCGCTTCGGATTTTTGAAATAATATTGCCAAGTAAACGCGTTATGCGGCAGAAAAAACAAGTCAGTTTCTGACTTTTCTATCAAGAACTTACTCGAAAAGATCATCATGAGCACATTGTCTCGTCGTTTTGTTATCAGCACATTGGCTGCTGGACTTATGGTCGCCTTTGCTCCGTTCTCGCACGCAGAAGACATGAAATCTGTCGCGGTCACAGCGATTGTTGACCACCCTGCTTTGGATGCTGCCCGTAAAGGCGTAGAAGACGAACTCAAAGCAGCAGGTTTCGAAGCGGGCAAAAATCTGAAATATCAATATCAAAGCGCACAAGGCAACACCGCAACGGCCGCCCAAATTGCCCGTAAATTTATCGGCGATCAAGCTGATGTGATCGTTGCAATTGCAACCCCTAGCGCGCAAGCCGCTGTTGCAGCCACGAAAAACATTCCGGTTGTCTTTACCGCAATTACCGATCCTGTTGCAGCCAAACTGGTGAAAAGCTGGAAAGCAAGCGGTACTAATGTCACAGGCGTCTCCGATAAGCTGGCATTGAATCCACAAATTGACTTAATGCTAAAAGTCAAACCTGGCGCAAAACGTATTGGTATGGTCTACAGCCCAGGTGAAGTGAATTCTGTTATTGTCGCTAAAGAACTAAAAGCAGAATTGGGCAAGCGCGGCATGACGCTGGTTGAAGCCGCAGCGCCACGCACAGTGGATGTTGCATCGGCAGCGAAAAGCCTCGTCGGCAAAGTGGATGCAATCTACACCTCGACCGATAACAACGTGGTTTCCACTTATGAATCTCTGGTGGGCGTTGCCACTCAGGCCAAAATTCCATTGATTGCGGCAGATACCGACTCTGTTAAACGTGGCGCAATTGCCGCCTTGGGTATGAACTATTACGACATGGGCCGCCAAACCGGCAAAATGGTCGTCCGCATTCTGAAGGGTGAAAAAGCAGGCACGATTGCTCCGCAAGTTGGCGATAAATTATCCCTTACCGTGAACCCCGGCGCAGCAGAAAAGCAAGGCGCTCCGCTTTCTGCTGAATTGCTTAAAGAAGCAAAAGACACCATTAAATAATAAGCACGCTCAACGATGAAATCACCCACCGGTGGTTTCATCGTCTTCTGCCAATCCGCCGCGCCCACTAGGTGCGGCTCTTGCATTTCGAGGTACCCATGTCACTCATCTCTTTGATGGGTGCAGTGGAGATCGGCTTAATCTTTGCCTTAGTGGCATTAGGCGTTCTGATTTCTTTCCGCATCCTAAATTTCCCAGACCTTACTGCGGATGGTAGCTTTCCGCTTGGCGGCGCCGTCGCTGCAACGCTCATCGCAGGTGGGCACGATCCGTGGCTTGCCAGCGCAATTGCAGCCTTAGCAGGTGCCGCAGCAGGCTGGGTCACAGCTTGGCTTAATGTTCGCCTTAACATCTTGCAATTGCTCGCCAGTATCTTGGTGATGATTGCTTTGTATTCCATTAATTTGCGAATCATGGGCGCACCGAATATTCCGCTCATTGGCGAACCCACCGTTTTTGCCCAATTTATCGGAGAGTCAGGCGAAAATGCTTGGCTGATTCAGCCAGGGTTGTTAGCGGCTATTATTGTGGCAGCCAAACTAGGACTTGATTTTTTCTTCGCTTCTCAGCTTGGCTTGGCCATGCGCGCCACAGGCGCCAACCCACGCATGGCACGCGCACAAGGCATTTCAACAGATCGTGCCATTCTATCGGGTATGGCACTTTCGAACGCACTCATTGCGCTCGCCGGCGCGCTCTATGTGCAAACCCAAGGTGGGGCCGATATTTCGATGGGGGTCGGTACAATCGTGATTGGCTTAGCTGCGGTCATTATTGGCGAAACGCTGATTCCTAGCCGCACACTCTGGATTATTACACTCGCAACCGTTCTTGGCGCCATTCTGTACCGCCTCTTCATTGCACTGGCCCTCACCGCCGATTTTATTGGCCTTCAAGCGCAAGATTTGAATTTAATTACCGCATTGCTCGTGGGCTTTGCCCTCGTTTTGCCGAATATTAAAGCAAAACTCCGTAAAAAATCCGGAGGAAACGCAGCATGATGCACGCAAAAGGACTAACAAAAACATTTAACCCCGGCACACCAATTGAAAATCGGGCGCTACGGGGCTTAAATTTATCGATTGCAACCGGCCAATTTGTGACAGTAATCGGTAGCAACGGCGCGGGGAAATCTACTTTTTTGAATGCAATTAGTGGAGACCTCTTAGTCGACAGTGGAAATATCCGCATTGATGACCAAGATGTGACTCGGCTTAATGCTTGGCAACGCGCAGGCTTAGTCGCACGGGTGTTCCAAGACCCAATGGCTGGCACTTGTGAAGGCTTAACGATCGAAGAAAATTTAGCACTCGCTTGGCAGCGTGGGGAGGCACGCGGGCTAAGGCGAGCAGTCGATCCATCGCTGCGTGATTTATTCCGCGAAAAGCTATCGACCCTGAAGCTTGGGCTTGAAAACCGACTCACAGATCGAATGGGGCTATTATCCGGTGGGCAACGACAGGCCGTCAGCCTATTGATGGCCTCTCTAAAGCCATCAAAAATCATCTTACTTGATGAGCACACCGCGGCGTTAGACCCAAAAACAGCAGGCTTTGTCCTGGAGCTCACAGACCAAATCGTCCAAGAGCAAAAGCTGACCGCGCTCATGGTGACCCACTCAATGCGCCAAGCACTTGACCACGGAGAGCGAACCATCATGCTTCATCAAGGACAGGTTGTTTTAGATGTCTCAGGTGAGGAGCGTGAAAAAATGGATGTCCCAGATCTACTAGCAATGTTTGAGCGAACCCGAGGAGAAGCAATCACCGACGATGCCTTATTACTTGGCTAAGTTTTTGACATTAGGCCGCATCTAACCAGATGTGGCCTAATTTTTATCCCTCTCTTTAAAAAATTTAAAAAAAGAAATTTATAAATGATCGTCCGCCAACGTCCTAATGGTTTCCACTTGTTTTTTATATTGCGAGGCTCTATTTTACCCCGCGTCAAAAATCAACTAATCATCACTATATTGCTAGCCATTTTAGTGACCTGGACGCATGGCTATTTATTTTCATTCAAAATTACACTCACGCCCGTTCCTTTTACACTAATAGGCCTTGCTCTCGCCATTTTTTTGGGCTTTAGAAATAGTGCCAGTTATGACCGATACTGGGAGGGAAGAAAGTTGTGGGGAGAAGCACTTGTTGTTTGCCGCAGCTTAGGCCGACAAATCACAACACTGATCGCCCCAGCCTCTACAGACCTAAAAGAAGACGAAAGAAGACGAATTATTTATCGACTTATCGCTTTTTCGCATGCAATGCGTCACCATCTAAGAGACTCCAATGCAGACAGCGAGATTGAGAAATTAATCCCACTAGACGAAATGACAGGGTTAAAAGCTAGCTCAAACAAGCCTAACTATCTGTTGCAAAGATGCAGCCATGACCTCGCGATGTGCCTTCAAGAGCAAAGGGTTTCGCCACACCTCGCATCAAATATTGATCAGAATTTTACTCGGCTAGCCGGTGTGCATGGTGCATGCGAAAGAATCAAAACAACCCCACTACCATTCTCATACAGCCTATTGCTTCACAGGACAGCCTACCTTTATTGCTTTCTATTACCGTTCGGCCTAGTAGATAGCATTGGTTATATGACGCCGTTTGTCGTCGGAATCATTTCGTATACTTTTTTTGGCTTTGACGCACTTGGCGATGAAATCGAAGAGCCTTTTGGACTGCTTGCAAACGATTTACCATTAAGCTCAATTTGCAGAACAATAGAGATCAATTTAAGAGAAGCACTAGGAGAAGAACATAATTTAAAACCAACACAAGCAATTAATTACTGCCTCTCTTAACAGCATTAAGACTCTAAAGTTAGTCGGCTAATATCAAAGCCTTCTTGCATGAGAAGGCTTTTTAGTTTTTTCTGTAAAACAGCTGCAGAAAATGGCTTAATAATGTAGCCATTAGCCCCAGCCGTCGCAGCCTCAATAATTAGCTCTCTTTTACTCTCGGCAGTAATCATCATAACAGCTAAATGCTGAAGATTTGGATCTGCACGAATCCCTCGTAACAAATCCAAACCATCCATTACCGGCATATTCCAATCAGAAAGCACTATATGATAGTCGCCGGACTTTAATTTCCCCAAAGCAGATAAACCATTTTCCGCCTCCTCAACATTAGTTAGACCAATCTCTTTGAGCATATTACGAATAATTCGACGCATTGTTGAAAAATCATCAACAACCAATATTTTAATTTGATCTGGATGCAACCCCATTCTATCCATATTCATTTTCTCTATATACGCAGCTAAAAACACTAAAAATACTTCAGATGAAACAAGGGCTTCTTATAGCACATATATAGAAAAAAACAAAAATTGCCACAAAAAATAAACCAAAAGCATAAAAAATTCTTTATAGATTTTGATTTAGTCTTTTTTCATAACCTGATGCGACGAATCTATTTTACTCATAACATTCATTGCCGTCGCAACTAACGAGCCAACATCACTAACATTTGCGGGCAAAATTAATGTATTACTTTCCTGAGCTAAATTTGAAAATGCCGAAATGTACTGCTCTGCAAGTTTTAACTGCACAGCACTCATTCCACCATCATGACGAACAGCGATAGCCACTTTTTCAATAGCCTCTGCTGTTGCAGAAGCCACTAAACGTACAGATTCTGCTTCGCCTAACGCATTATTAATGGCAGCCTGCTTCCTTCCTTCCGATTGATTAATTAACGCTTCTTTTTCCCCCTCAGAACGGCGAATAGCGGCCTCTCTCTCACCCGCAGCAATATTAATTTGCTCTTGCTTTCGCCCCTCCGAAGCAGCGATTAGCGCACGCTTCTCTCTTTCTGCAGTAATTTGAGCCTGCATGGCATGCAAAATATCTTGCGGAGGAACAAGATCTTTAATTTCATAGCGCAACACTTTAACCCCCCATGTCACAGCAGCCTCATCCAACGCAGCAATCACTACAGAGTTAATCACATCACGCTCTTCAAATGTTTTATCTAACTCCATACGCCCAATGACCGATCGCAATGTTGTTTGTGCCAACTGAGTAATTGCCATAATGTAATCACTCGAACCATACGATGCGCGCTGGGGGTCAGTAACTTGGAAATACAAAATCCCATCCACTTTTAATTGTGTATTATCTTTAGTAATACAAATTTGACTCGGAACATCTAGAGGGATTTCCTTTAAGCTATGCTGATAAGCAACACGATCAATAAATGGGATAATAAAGTTTAGACCTGGAGACAAAACAGCATAGAACCGCCCTAAACGCTCAATCACTAATGCACTTTGCTGGGGAACAATCTTAATTGTTCGGCTAACCAAAACAACCAATAAAACAGCCAGTAGCAACGAAGGAGAAATCATTTCAAACATACAACCCCCATAAGTTAAACTTGATCATTCTGAACCGGATTTGTGTCAATAAATAACACATTACCTTCTAAGTGATGAACGAAAAATTCATCATTTTTATGATTTTGTTGTAATTCATCATTTTTTTCGGAAGAAAATTTCACCAACTCTGCATCCCACTCTGTCCCTCGATAAAAAACACGTGCCCGTGACTTTGAAACCCACCGAATAATTTGAACGGGCGCGCCTTGATTGAAGTCAGTGGTAAACAATAAGGAGGGCTTCACAGCACGGCGACGCCAAAAAAATGTCAGCAAGACAACACTACATAAAAAAGCAACGCTCGTTTGTTGCACGACACCGTACCCTAAACTGGCCACAAAAAGCCCTACCAACGCAGATACTCCTATCAAAAGCAAGAACAACGTACCAGTTAACAACTCTGCAATAACACAAAAAATCATCACCAAAAACCATCCCTGAACACTCATACCCCCTCCTCCACATACGGCCAAATCATAAGACATGCGATGATACGCAAAAAAATCCGCCACGATCCTCGCAAAATGAACCAATTTAAGCTAGCATAACAACCATTAAAAATCCGTGCGGACACATTCGACGATGAAAGCAATTTCAGTCATCAACCACAAAGGTGGCGTCGGAAAAACCACAATTGTTGTTAATCTAGCAAGCGCCATAGCACGCTTAGGATTAAACGTCTTAGTCATCGACCTTGATCCACAAGCAAATGCAAGCCTTCTAATAGGAAAATCCCACCCAAGTCAGGTAAAAGTAACCTCATATGATTTATTGCTAAATGATGACCCTCAACAACTAAATGCAGCCATTCACACAGATACAACTTTATCTGGTGTCAGCCTGATTTACGGATCAATTCGCTTGGCAGGTATAGAAGAAAGTCTTCGTGCGCGGTCAATTCGTCCCGCTGAACACCTAGCAGCCTACATGCAATATCTACATGGGATATATGATATTGTCTTAATTGACTGCCCGCCCGCGTTAAACTTGCTGACATCAAACGCACTAGCGGCTTGCAATTACTATGTGGTGCCCCTTATGACAGGAGATCAATTCGGGCTATATGGCGCAGATGATCTTGATTACTTTGTTCAACGCATCCGAGCAGCAAATCGCCAATTAGAACTTTTAGGCGTTATTTTGATGCAGCACGACAGAAGACAACTCGTTTGTCGGACAATTGCAGACTCAATACAAGAGCGTTATCGCAACGTCTTCAGTACCACTATTAGCAGAGGAACGGCCGTTCAGCAGTCCATTTTACTGAATACATCTATTGTTGAAATGGACTCAGAACATAAAGTATCTCGAGAATTTAGAGCATTGGCACGAGAGCTCTTACAAAAAGCAGGAATCACCCCACCAAAAGCGGATAGAAGCAAATCCGCCCTAAAAAACCAACATAACGGGATGAAAAATTCACAAGAGCAAACGCTTTTCAATGAGAAAGATGATCATGACGAAATTGAATGAACAAACACTCCGTGAAAAGCTAGCGCAAAGACTGTCCGCTATCCCACAGCATCGACCAGATGCCGATGAAGTACTTGGACTTGAACTGAGTCAAGAGCTTAAGTTAATACCTATTGAGTTAATCGATCCATGCCCATGGCAAGCTAGGATCCAGTTCCGACCAGAAGATATTGACACACTAGCAGAAGACATCAGAACAAACGGCCTCAACCAACCAATCAGCGTCAGAAAAAAAGATGATGGGCGCTACGAGCTCATTGCAGGAGAGCGTCGCTGGAGAGCTGTCAAGCAAATTGGAGAGGCAGGAATACAGGCGATTGTTCGGCATGTCAACAATCAGCAAGCAGCGCAAATATCTATTGCGGAAAATTTGCTTAGGGAAAATTTATCTGACTTTGAGGTCGCTTTAGCATTTAAACGACTTGAAGAAGAGGGACTTGTTCGATCAAAACAAGAAATCGTACGGATATCAGGTTACCAAACATCAGATATTTATAGATTTTTCTCATTTTTTTCTTTGCCTAAGAAAATTATAGATAGATTGCACGAAAAACCAGATCTCATTAATAGGGTGGCAGCAGAGCAGCTCGTAAGCCTAAAAAGGCAGTATGAAAATATTGACGCCCTATTAAATGATGCCGTAACCCAATGCTCAACGGGAAAAGTTCCTGCATCTAAAATATCGGTATGGATACTATCAAAGCTCAATCAAACTGGCATAGAGCCACACAGCAAACAAAAAACGCTGTACGTAAATGGAAAAAAATCCGCGTCAATTAAGCAAAGTAAAAACCAATGGCAAATAAAATTTTCTGAAGAAAAAACCCTGCAGGAGTTCTCTGAATTTATTCAGAAATTTTTTGAGGAAAAATCAATGATAGAAAAATAAGGAAAACCCAATCCCCCTGTTGACGCAGAGGGATTGGGCCTCAGTAGGCGTATAACACTTACTGTAAAACTACATACCGGACACCACCGGATTTGATTGACACGCAAAGCTTAGGCTTAGGTGCGATTTTGCTTTTTTGAAAAGCAACTTCATCCTAACTTGACTTGAATGCTTCGTCAATCAGAGACCTCTATTCTCTGAAAAAGACATACATCATGAGCAAGCACACCTCTTCTGTTCCTTACTCGATTACTCGCGCCATAACAACACTCGTCACAGGCAAATATAGAGACTATCAATCTCTCAAATTTGGTCGGTGCACTACGTCGACTTTACAAGCTATTTTATCCTATGTGTCAGCAAAAAACGCACTGACTCCAATTTACCCATCCAGAGATAAGCTCGCACAACGCACAGGTTATACCATTCGTAGCGTGCAAAGGGCGCTTCTTGAGCTTGAAGCTGCTGGCTGGATACAAAGACTACACCAACAAAGAAAGCGCGTTGGCAATCGAATTACAAATGACTTTTCTATTGTACCCATTTGCCTCACAACAACAGCTTGTGATTGTTTAGCGCTGCCATATGAACTAGAAAACATCGAAGAAATTCAACAACACGCCCTGTTGATAACTCGCTCAGGTGCGACAAAAACACCCCACGCTATAAAACCTAACCAGCCAAAGGCTGTCCAAATACATTCTGCAAAGCAGAAACATGCTTCTGAAAATAATCCAATTAGAATTGGACACTATTCGATTCCTAAAAAATTGGTGTGGCTTATCAGAACTGCACAACTTTCCTTGCCACAAATCTTTTTACTGATGAAGAAATTTAGTAGCCAAGGCATAAATCTCGAAAACTTTCTACAAAAAATAGAAATGAAAATTGCTCTTTTAAAAGGAAAGTCACTATTTTCCTATTTACTAAAATGCGTCAATTTCTCTAAACAAAACTGTTTTAAAAAGCAGGATCATCTAAAGCAATTAAATTTAATCGAATTAGCGAAACCATTATTAATGCGTCCTATAAAAATTCAAACAAGTACAGAAAACCTAACAATTCTCTTCTTGGTGATAAGTGATCAAGTGTGGATAAAAGAAACTTATCAAAATCAGCAAGTAAGAATGAGAAAAGCCTCTATCAAAGAAATCAAGAAAGCTTTGTTCATCACATCTAAAAAATAAAATTCCAATAATTGGATGTGTTGCCACACAAAATGTGTAGCAACTTGCTACATAAAAGATCAGACTAAAGTTGTATACCGTAGCCTCAGACAAATTCACTATAGTGAGACTGCCATATGGCCTTACAACGGAGAGATCAAAATGAAAACATGGACTACACCTAAATTTTTGGAAGTAACCTTAGGTCTAGAAATCAATTGTTATGCATGTGCTGATCTATAAATAAGGAGTGAGCCAGATATGTTGCAAGTAACAGTGCTAGGCGCAGCAGCAGGTGGTGGATTGCCTCAATGGAATTGCTCATGTCTGGTTTGTAAATCAGCAAGAACTCATTCTGAGTCAGCTCAAACACAATCTTCAATTGCTGTTTCTTCTGACAATAATAATTGGGTACTAATTAATGCATCCCCAGACTTAAGGCAACAATTTCTAGCAACAAAAAAATTACACCCACAATCAACACCTAGACACAGCCCATTAAATGCTGTTGTCCTAACAAACGCTGATGTTGATCATGTAGCAGGTCTTCTCTCTTTAAGAGAGCAGCAACGCTTTTCTCTCTATGCAACTAAACGCGTTCTGAATATTTTAGAAAAAAATTCAATTTTCAATGTTTTAAATACTCAATTTGTTGAGAGAAAACCATTTCTTCTAAATGAAGAACAAGAAATTAGGAATGGCCTAGGAAAATCAACAGGAATATACATACAACCTTTCACTATTCCAGGAAAAATAGCACTTTGGCTTGAAGATCCATTATTAAAAAATTTTGGTAGTTTGCCAGAAGATACTATTGGACTTGCCATTCGCACTAAAGATAGTCAAAAAAGATTAATCTATCTTCCTGGGTGTGCTGAAATTAATGACGAAATCATTTCAATTTTCAGAGAAACAGATACTGTGTTATTTGACGGAACAACTTTTTCTGAGAACGAATTAATTGAAGCTGGGGTGAGTGAAAAAACCGCATCAAGAATGGGGCATATTCCAATGGGCGGTGAACATGGATCTGTTTCACAACTCTCAAAAGTAAATGTTAATAGAAAAATATACATTCACATAAATAATACAAACCCTGTTTTGTTAAAAGACTCCATAGAAAGAGCTTTTATTTATGAGAATGGTTGGGAACTTGCTTTTGATGGAATGGAGATTGAAATTGATTAAATTAAATAATGCTTTGTCCCCTGCTGAGCTTGAAAAAGCTTTGTTTGAAATCGGCGCAAAAAAATATCACAATCTACATGTTTTTCATAAACTGCTCCATTCTGGATCTTTAAACAAAGGACAAGTTCAAGCATGGGCATTAAATCGTTACTGCTATCAGGCCGCTATTCCCAGAAAAGATGCTGCTTTAATTTCAAAAATTCATGATAAAAATTTACGTAAAGAATGGACGCAACGGATATTAGATCATGATGGACGTGATTCCGAAGAGGGCGGAATTGAACGTTGGCTTGTTCTAACCGATGGGTTGGGTCTGGATAGAGACTATGTTATTTCTTTAGAGGGGGTCTTGCCTGCTACCGTTTTTGCTGTAGAGGCTTATGTACGGTTTGTTGCAGAACATCCCCCCGTTGTTGCTG